>JBEVLV010000040.1:0-20615 GCA_040508955.1 Sphingomonas sp.
GATCGCGGGCATGCCTTCATAGTCGAGCGGCGGTAAGCAAAGCGTTAGCGATATTTCCGGAACGTCAGGCGATAGCCGTCCGCCGCCGCACCCTCCGGAGACCGGCCCCCATCAGGAACATGCCGCCGATCATCAGCGCCCAGGTCTCGGGCTCGGGCACCACACCCGCCAGCGTGCCGCTGGTCACCGTGAAATTGATATAGCCGTCCAGGTCGCCCCCGCCGGTGCCGCCCTGATTGGAATAGAAATTAAAGTTGCCGGTTCCGGTCAGCGGGATCAGCGGATTGTTCAGCGCCGCCATATTGAAGGCGATCGAGAAATTAGCCCAGCTGTCGATCCCGATCAGATCGGGGCTTATGGCTAGCGTGCCCGTCACGCCGTTGCTCGAGAAGCTCGCCCAGTCGAACCCGAAATCGTCGTCCGCATCGTCGCCATGGCCGGAGAACGAATAGGCCGGCAGGACGCCGGCATAGCTCGCATCGGTGACGCCGCCGGCGATGTTGATCTGGAACGTGCCGGTGATCGTCTTCCCATTAAAGTCGTAGCTGAACGGATCACCGCCAAAGTTCATGTCGTTGAGCTGCGACGTGGTGACGATTCCGGTGAAGGTGCCGGAATAGGTCTGCGCCTGCGCTGTGGAACTCAGGTAAAATGCCATCAACAATGCGCTTGCGAGCTTCAGAAGACGGTGCATCGATCCCTCCTGCGGCGTTGGTTGATGCGCTGTACACCAATTTGGACCTAGATTGAACGATCTCTGCGCGAAATTGCAGATTCGGTGAAGGTTGCGCGGATTTGCCGCCCGGCCTAGCCGCGGCCGATCGCAATCCCTATAAGCGTGCCATGTCCGTAAGACCCTGGCGCGATATCGTCCGGCGGCCCAGCCGTCAGATCATGGTGGGCAATGTGCCCGTGGGCGGTGATGCGCCCGTCACCGTGCAGACGATGACCAACACCCCGACGTCCGACGCGAAGGCGACGATCGACCAGATCCGCCGCTGCGAGGATGCCGGCGTCGACATCATCCGGGTGTCGTGCCCCGACGTCGAATCGACCGCGGCGCTCAAGCAGATCGTCCGCGCCGCGCGCGTTCCGATCGTCGCCGACATCCATTTCCACTACAAGCGGGCACTGGAAGCCGCCGATGCCGGCGCGGCCTGCCTGCGGATCAATCCCGGTAACATCGGCTCGGCCGAGCGGGTGAACGAGGTCGTCGCCGCGGCCAAGGCCAATGGCTGCGCGATCCGCATCGGCGTCAACGCCGGCAGCCTCGAGAAGGATTTGCTCGAGAAATATGGCGAGCCGTGTCCCGAGGCGCTGGTCGAGAGCGCGCTCGATCATATCAAGCTGCTCCAGGACCGCGACTTCCACGAATTCAAGGTCGCGGTGAAGGCCAGCGACCTGTTCCTCGCGGTCGCCGCCTATCAGCAGCTCGCCGACCTGGTCGATTGCCCGCTGCACCTCGGCATCACCGAGGCAGGTGGGTTCGTCGGCGGCACCGTGAAGAGCGCGATCGGCATGGGCTCGCTGCTCTGGTATGGTATCGGCGACACGATCCGCGTCTCCTTGTCGGCCGAGCCCGAGGAAGAGGTCCGCGTCGGCTTCGAGATCCTGAAGGCGCTCGGCATCCGCAACCGCGGCGTCCGCGTCGTTTCTTGTCCCAGCTGCGCGCGCCAGGGCTTCGACGTGATCCGCACCGTCCAGGCGCTCGAGGAACGGCTCCAGCATATCCGGACGCCGATGTCGCTGTCGGTGCTCGGCTGCGTCGTCAACGGCCCGGGCGAAGCGCGCGAGACCGATATCGGCATCACCGGCGGCGGCGCCGGCAAGCACATGGTCTATCTGTCGGGCGTGACCGATCACCATGTCCAGGATGCCGACATGGTCGAGCATATCGTCAAGCTCGTCGAGGCCAAGGCGGCCGAGATCGAGGCGGCGGAGAGCGCGGCCGCGCAAGCGGCGGAGTGAGCGGCGGCCCGAACCGCGTCGTCGCGGCCTTCGCCGCGGCCTGCCTGGGCATTGCGCTATATGCGGTGATGGATGCGGTGATGAAGGGCCTGGCGCTTGCCATGGGCGCCTATGTCGCCCTGTTCTGGCGGCTGGTCGCCGGCGCGGGGATCATGACGCCGCTGTTTCTGCTGTCCGGCCCGCGGATGCCGGCGCGGCGCATCCTCGGCGTGCATTTCGTGCGCAGCGTGATCATCGCGGTGATGGCGATCGCCTTCTTCTGGGGTATTGCGCGGGTGCCGCTCGCCGAGGCGGTCGCGCTCACCTTCATCGCGCCGCTGATCGCGCTGGCGCTGGCGGCGCTGTTCCTCAAGGAGCGGATCGGCAGTCGCTCGGTCTTCGCCTCGCTGGTCGGCCTGGCGGGGGTAGGGGTGATCCTGGCGGGTCAGGCCGGCGGCACGCACAATGACGATGCGCTGCTCGGCATGGCTGCGATCCTCGTCTCGGCGGTGTTCTACGCGGTCAACCTCGTCATCGCGCGGCACCAGGCCCAGCATGCCAGGCCGGTCGAGATCGCTTTTTTCCAGAACTGGTTCATCCTCGGCCTATTCTGCCTGCCGGCGCCGCTGCTGCTGCACGTGCCGGATGTTGGGCAATGGCCGTCGATCTTCGCCGCGGCCTCGCTGGCGATCGTCTCGCTGATGCTGCTCTCCTGGGCCTATGCCCGGGCTGAGGCGCAGGTGTTGCTTTCCGTGGAATATACCGCCTTCATCTGGGCGGCATTGATGGGCTGGATCTTCTTCCGCGAGCCCCTGACGCTCCTTACCATCGCCGGCACGTTGTTGATCGTCGCCGGCTGCCTGATCGCCGCGCGCAGACCCGCCGGTGCCCCCGAAAGCGAGGCTGCTCTCCAATGATCCATATCCGCCCCACCGCACCCACAGACGTGCCCCTGATCCTGCGTTTCGTGCGCGAGCTCGCCGAATTCGAGCGTGAGCCCGATGCGGTGAAGGCGACCGAGCCGATGCTGCACGGCGCGCTGTTCGGCGAGCGCCCGGCCGCCGAGGCGCTCATCGCCGAGCTCGACGGCGTTGCTCAGGGCTTCGCGCTGTTCTTCCAGAATTTCTCGACCTGGACCGGTCGCCCCGGTCTTTATCTCGAGGATCTCTACGTCACGCCGGACGCGCGGGGCGCGGGCGTCGGCACTGCGCTGCTGCGCCACCTGGCCGGCATCGCGATCGACCGCGACTGCTCGCGCTTCGAATGGTCGGTGCTCGACTGGAACGAGCCGGCGATCCAATTCTATCGCGCCATGGGCGCCACGAGCATGGACGAATGGCGCGTGCAGCGCGTGGCCGGCGCTGCGCTCGCTGCGCTCGCGGGGCGCTGATGGCCTGGGCGCTGCTCCTGCTCGGCGGCTGCTTCGAGGTCGGCTTCACCACGTGCCTGCGCTTCGTGGACGGGTTTCGCAACCTGCCCTGGACGCTCGGCTTTCTCGCCTCGGTGACGCTGTCGATGGGTCTGCTCGAGGTCGCGGCGCGCAGCATCCCCATGGGTACCGCCTATGCCGTGTGGGGCGGGATCGGCGCGCTCGGCACGGTGATTGTCGGGATGATCTGGTTCGGCGAACCTTTCACCGTGACACGCTCGCTGCTTATACTCGGCGTCGTTGCCTGCATCGCGGGCCTCAAGCTCACGGCGCATTGATGGCTTTTGACGCGGGCCTTGTCGAATGGGTGCGGGAAGCGCTGGAAGCGCTGGGTACCGTGACGATGCGCCGGATGATGGGCGGCGCGACGCTTTATCTCGACGGCACGATCTTCGCGATCGTCGCCGATGACGAAATCTGGTTCAAGGCCGATGCCGAAAGCAACGCGCTGTGGGACGCGGCCGGATATGGCGACCGCTTCACCGTCACCTTCGCCAGCGGCATGGTCGACACCATGAACTATCGTCGCGCGCCCGCCGACGTCTATGACGATCCCGACGCGATGCGCGAATGGGCTGCGCTCGGCATCGCCGCGGGCCTGCGTGCGCCGAAGAAGAAGCCTAGGACGAAGAGCCGCCCAGCACGTTGATCGTGAAGGCGATCACCCCGAGGTTGAACACGAACGCCGCCAGGCAATGCAAGGTCACTACCTTGCGGATACCGCCGCTGGTCACGCTGACGTCGCTGGTCTGGAAGGTCATCCCCAGGCAGAAGCCGAAATAGATGAAATCCCAATAATCGGGTTCGGGGGTCTCGGGGAATTCGAGCCCGCCCTTGTCGCCTCCGGTCTTGGGGTCGCTCGAGTAGAAGAGGTGCGCGTAATGCACCGAATATATCCAGTTGCTGAAGATCCAGCTCAGCACGAGCGTGCCGATGATCAGGATCAGCGTGGCCAGATGCGGCGCCTTGCCCTGCATCAGCTCGCTGGCGATCGCGGCGAGTACGGCCAGGCTCACCGCGGTGCTGATGAGCAGGAGCATCACCCGATTGGCATCGTTGTGGCGCGCGGACTGGCGCATGTCGTCCGATTCGTGGCGCAGCATCGGCAGGCAGGCGAGCAGGAACGCCGCGGCGCCGAGGTCGAACGCGATCATCGTCCCGAAGCGCCAGCTGAACTGGGGTATCGCGAACCAGGCGGTGACTGCGGTGACGGCGAGGAAGAACAGGAAGCGCGGCGGCGCGATGACGTTGCCGATACCGCGCTTCTGATGTGTGCTCATGCCCAAGCCTAGCGCGGAACCGGTCGCGCAACCAGCGCGGGCCGGAATGATCCGATCAGCGCGACGACGAGCAGGGCCATCCAGGCATAGCTGTGCGCCTTCATCATCGTCGGGCTATGCGGGTTGGCGAGCAGGAAGCCGATCGAGGCGAGCCCGCCGGCCAGCAGCGGCCCGGCGGCGATCTTGCCGAGCAAGGGGCCGCGCCACAGCATCGCGCCCAGCAGGATCTCGCCGATCCCCAGCAGCGCGAATTTGGGACGGACGGTCCAGAAAAGCGCCTGGAGCAGATCGGGCGTGCCGGGAAGGGCGGCGAGGATACGGAACAGCACCAGCCCTTCGATCTCGTCGAGCAGACCGGCGAGCAGGATGATGGCGATCGCGGCGAACGCCAGCCGCGAAGCCTGGGGCCGCAACGCCAGCGCACCCGACGCGAGGAACGCCGAATAGGCAGGAATGAAGCCGAGTAGGTCGAGCCACAGGCCATCCCCCTGCGCTTGCGCGAAGCGGCTCAGACAGGGCTCGCCGCCGAACAGCGCCCGCACCGCCTCGGGCGTGCGGGCGAGTTCGAACGCGATGATCGGGCCAGCGCCATGCGTATCACCGCACGCCGCCAACCCGGAAATCCAGCCGAATGCGGTGGAGGCCAGCAAGGTTGCCAGCCCGGCGAGCGCACAGGCGCGCCAGGCCAGCGTCCCGGTCAGGCGGCCACCTTGCCCTGATTGTAGCGCTCGATCGCCTCCAGGGTGATCCGGCGCGCATCCTCGGCGCCGCCCCAGGTGCCGATACGCACCCACTTCTTCTTCTCCAGGTCCTTATAGTGGGTGAAGAAGTGCTCGATCTGCTCCATCACGATGCTGGGCAGGTCGTCCTTTTCCTCGATGTCCGAGTAATAGGGGAAGGTCTTGTCGTCCGGGACGCAGACCAGCTTCTCGTCGCCGCCGGCTTCGTCCTCGAGGTTCAGTACCGCGATCGGGCGCGCGCGGACGACGCAGCCGGGGATGAAGGGCGAACGGGCGATCACCAGCGCATCAAGCGGATCGCCGTCGGGCGAAAGCGTGTGCGGCACGAAGCCGTAATTGGCCGGATAGCGCATCGGGGTGTGCAGGATGCGATCGACGAACAGCGCACCGCTGGCCTTGTCGAACTCATACTTCACCGGCTCGCCGCCCGTGGGAACCTCGATGATCACATTCAGCGTATGCGGCGGATTTTCGCCGACCGGAATCAAGTCGATGCGCATGTACTTCTCTAACCTGTGGGTTGGCGTCTCCGCCCCGTCTCAGCGGGGCTGGAGCAGCTTGTCGAGGCCAGCCTCTCCTTCGCCGGTTTTGACGAGGTGCGGATAGCGCAGGCCTTCATGATAGTCGATGGCGACTTCGCGATAGCGATCACCGCTCTTGAGCAACAGCTTGATCGGCTCTTTCGATCCCTTGGCGGCCTTCACTGCGTCCTTGAGCCGGTCACCGGTATAGCCGCGGCCGTTCACCGCGACGATCTCGTCGCCCAGGTCCATGCCGGCGTTGAAGGCCGGGCTGTCCCAGGTCACGTTGGTGATGCCCTTGCCGCCGATCGTCAGGCCCAGCGAATAGGTGAGGTCAGCCGAATCCCTGGCGCCCCGGCCCGACTTGTTCGGCACGTCGGTATAGACGAGCTTGTAGCCGTTCTTCTCGAAGCCCTTGAGTGGCGCGCGCTCGGTCACCGCGGTCAGCCGCTCGGTGAGGAACGCCTTCCAGTCCCAGGGCACCACGCTGTTCAGCGTCGCCGCGACATCGTCGAGCGTATAGGTCACCTCGCCGAAATCGCCGTCGCGGTAACCGAAGAAGCTGCGCGCGAAATCGTCGATCGACTTGGTGCCGCCGCTCTTCTCGCGCAGGATCGAATCGACTTCCATCCAGACGAGCAGGCCTTCGTTGTAATAATCTTCCGAGCGCTGCTGGCTCACCCAGCCCTTGGGCCGGCGGGCGGTGATCACCGGATCGTTGGTCGTGTCCACCAGCGGGCGCCATTCGCGCGCCGGGCGATTGTCGAGGCTGGCCATGATCGCGGCATAGGCCTCGAGCGTGTCCTCCTTGCTCACCAGGCCCGAGCGCGCCTGGAACACATAGCCCCAGAACTGGGTCTGGCCCTCATAGACCCAGAGCAGCGAGCCGCGCATCGGCGTGCGGTAATCGGGCGTCCACAGGTCCGCGCCGCGGCGGAACTTGCCGTCCCAACTATGCGTGTATTCGTGCGGCAGCAGGTTGCGGCTGGAGACGTTCTCGTCCCACTTCGTGAAATAGCCGGGGCGGGTGCCGTCTTCCGAGCTGCGGTGATGCTCGAGGCCGATGCCGCCCAGTTCGTCGCTGATCGACAGCAGGAAATGGTAATGGTCGTAATGCTGGGTGCCGAAGGTCTTCACGGCCTGCTCGATCAGCCTTTTGTGCGCCTCGATCTGCTCGGGCTTGGCGTCGAGCTCCTCGGGCGAATCGGCGAATACGTCGAGCGTCACGCGCGGGCTCAGCTCGATCGGGCGGTAGTAGCGGCCGGCGAGCACCGGCGAATCGACCAGGATCTCGTAGTTCGTCTTTTCATAGGTGTAGGTCGAGCCGCTCGCCTTGGACGGCAGGCCCGACGCGGCCGACCAGCCGCTCGGATACTTCACCGTCGCCTGCACCGGGATGCGGCGGGTAAAATAGCCGGCCGGATAGAGGCTCATCGAGTTCCACTGCAGGCTCATCATGTTGGGCGTCATCACGATGCGGCCCTGATCGGCGACGGTCGCCGAGATGAACTGGAACTCCAGGTCGAGCTTCTTCGCTCCCGCCGGCACGTCGATATGGAAGGCATAGACGTCGACTGGATCGCGGGTCCAGGCGACGCGCTTGCCGTTGGCGCGGATCTGCAGGCCGGCCAGCTTCTCGATCTCGCCGCGCGGGCCATGATTGCCGGGCAGCCATTTCGGGAAGAGCAGCACCATATGGCCGCTCTTGGCGATCGGGATCACTTCCTTGACGTTGAAGATGCCCTGCTGGGTGTTGGTTGCGTCGATGTCGAGCTGGAGCGTGCCGGGATAGGCGACGTCACGAGCGTCGGGGATGGTGTTGACGATCGGCACGGGCTGCGGCGCGGAGTTCTGCGCAAGGGCAGGGGCGGTGGTGGCGAGCAGCAGGGCGGCGAACGACAACATGGGCTTCATCAAGAGCAACCTTTTCGGGGACTTGGGGATATGCGGTGATACGCCGCTGCCGGGATCGCGGTAAAGCAGTCATCCTTCACGGCTCCCTAACCATTCCGGGCTTAGGTTTCGGGGATGTTTCACGATCCTGCACTGGCAGCCCAGGCCAAGGCCGACCCGCGTCCGCGCTCGGCGGTGAGCGGCGGCGTGGGGTTTGCGGGGCTTGCCGGCATGAGCGCCTGGGTCGCGTTCGCCCATGTCCGGGGGCTCGACGGTCCCTATGCGGCGCTGGTCAACGTCTTCGCGTGTGCGCTGCCGATGGTGCTCTGGTCGATCTTCGTCGACAAGGTCCATCGCAACCCCTCGACGGGTATCGACTGGGCGGCGGTGCGCCCCTGGCGCGAGACGCTGGACCTGTCGGTCACCAAGATCGCCGGGCTGTGGCTCACCTGGGGTGCGATCGCCGCGGTCTACGCGCTCGGCCGCTTCTGGTGGGAGACGCGCTATGCCAATTTCCCGTTCGCGATGTGGTGCTTCAGCGTCGTCGCGCCGACACTGTTCGTCCTTTCGGTCCCCTATGTGCTCTGGCTCGACCGACGCCTGATCGAGCCGCGCGACGGCGCCTGGCATCTTGGCGCCTGGCTGATGGGACAGGGTGGCGTCGATCCCGACGCGGTCTGGAACCATCTGCGCAGCTGGACCGTGAAGGGCTTCTTCCTCGCTTTCATGCTCTCGATCGTCGCGCCGGGCTTCGGCGAGTTCGTCTCTGCGAACTACAGCCAGGCCTGGCGCGATCCCGTGGCGCTGGCGAATGTCTGCATCACCTTCATGTTCCTGGTCGACGTCGCCTTTGCGACCGCCGGCTACATCCTAACCTTCCGCCCGCTCGATTCGCACATCCGCACCGCAAACCCCCATGCCGGCGCCTGGGCGGCGGCGCTGATCTGCTACCCGCCGTTCGTGCTGATGGCCGATGGCGGGCCGCTCGATTATCATCAGGGCTCGGCCGACTGGACCTATTGGTATGCGGGCCATCCCTGGGTGTTGGGCGCGGTCGGCGTGGTGCTGGTGGGACTCACCGCCATCTATGCCTGGGCGACCGTCGCATTCGGGATGCGCTTCTCGAACCTCACCCATCGCGGCGTGCTGACCCACGGCCCCTATGCCTGGAGCCGCCACCCGGCCTATCTCTCCAAGAACCTGTTCTGGTGGTTTTCGACCCTGCCGTTCCTCGCCACCACCGGCTGGGTGGACGGCATCCGCAACGCCGCGGTGATGGCATGCGTCAGCGGCGTCTATTACTGGCGCGCGCGGACCGAGGAGAAGCATCTGGGCGCCGATCCGGCCTATCGCGACTATAGCGACTGGATGGAACGCAACGGCGCGGTGCCAAGGTTTTTCCGATGGGTATTGCGCCGGGGCTGAGGTACGGCGACCTCTGCAAAATTGACTAAGTTCACGAGAACGCACTCAATCTCGCAATTTTATTACGCGTGAATATCGGCATTTCAAGGAGCGTCCGGAATCTCCGACGCGGTCAGCCAAGCAGGCGAAGTCCTACATTGCAAGGCCAGGCGACGGGCGATTCCAGGCGGCCATTGCGTGCCGCGAAGCGGAACATACGAATTTGGCCTGTCGACCTAGCGTTGAACCTCGCCGGCGCGCGCGGGGTTGAAGAACATGAGATAGACCAGCCGTCCATTCTCCGGCCGGCTACCGAATCCGGGCCCGGCGGTATGCCATAGCCAGGGGCGGAGCAAGACGAGGCGGTTGAAGCGCATCGGCACGCGCATCGTCATTTCCCAGCAGCCCGGATCGCCGCCGTCCTTCTGCACGATATCCTCGACCATCGCGTCCCAGCTGGCATAGCCGAGCGCTGCCAGCTCCTCGCGCGTGGCCGGTGCGCGATCGGTGCGGGTACGGCGATGGCGGAAGAATTCGGTCCCGCCGCTGCAATCCTCCGGCGCGCTGAGATAGAGGATACCGGACCAGTAGCCGGGGTCGATATGGACGCGCGGCTGGGCATCGTCGCGGGCCAGAGTGATGCGGCATTTGGCATGCGACATCGGCGGCGAGGGTGGCTGGAGCCACTCGCCGGTCGATTGCGATACCTGTTCGGCGAGGCCGGAGATGTTGATCCGCTCGACGGAATTGCGGCCCGGGAACGGTCCTTCGAGATCGGGATAGGTGAGCGCCAGCGCTTGCGCGCGCAGCGCCTCGGCGCCATCCAGGAAGTCATCGACGACGATCAGCGAGGTTTCCATCGCCTTGGCCTAATGCTGCAACGCAGCGCTGGCAAATCCCAGAAGGCTCCCGCCTCACGAAGCGCAGCGATGGGCAGTTCGCTCGATCGCGTCAGCGATGGTTCGATAGCATTGTTCCGGCAGATCGTGCCCCATGCCCGGGATGAGCATGAACTCGGCGGCGGGAATGGAGGCAGCCGTATCCTCACCGCAGGCCGGCGGGATCAGCGAATCCTCAGCGCCATGGACGACCAGCGTCGGGGCAGAGATGGTCGCCAGCCGCGATCTGCGGTCGCCGGTAACGGCGATCGCGGCGATCTGTCGCCCGAAGCCGCCCGGGTCAAAGGCGCGCCGGCCTTCCTCCCGGAGGAGCGCCTGATGCGCTGCCGCGTCGAACGGATAGCCGCTGCCGGCAACGCATCGCGCGAAGGCCGTGCCGTGCTCGACGAAACCGGCTTCGTCCTCGAAGGGATTCGGCGTCGGCCTCGTCATCATCGCCATCACGTGCGGTGCGGCCTGGGGCAGCGCGGGATTGCCGGTGCTCGACATGATCGAGGTGAGCGACAGGGCTCGCTCCGGGTATTCGCTGGCGACAACCTGCGCGATCATGCCGCCCATCGACCTGCCGACGAGATGCGCCCGGTCGATCGAAAGCGCATCGAGCAGGCCGATCGCGTCGCGGGCCATGTCGTGCAGCGTATAGGGCACGTCCGGTCGCTGCCCGGCCGTGAGCATAGCGGCTAGCCTGCCGAAATCAGGCGCAGGACCGTCGGCGAAATGGGTCGAACAGCCCGAATCGCGATTGTCGAAGCGAATCACGCGAAAGCCGCGTCCCGCGAGTTCTTCGCAGAACGGGACGGTCCAGCGTATCATCTGGGTCCCGAGGCCGGCGATCAGGAGAATGGCCTCGGCATCGGCCTTGCCGAACTCGTCATAGGCCAGCTCGATGCCGTTGATCTTCAGGATGGACATATAGGTTCGCTAGGCGCGAGCGCTTAGAACTTCGCCTCTTCGTACACCCGGCTGATATCGCCGCCCCAGTCGCCGTTGAAGCGATCGAGCAGGATCTGCGCCGGTACCTTGCCGGTGCGGACGATTTCGCGCAGCGGATCGAGGAAACCGCTCTCATTGTCGCCGGAGGCATTCAGCCGCCCGCGCGCATTCAGCCCGGCTGAGGCGATGTCGAGCACCTGGCCGGCGATGTCCTTGAGCTTGCCGCCGCCGGGAATCGGCGCGTCGAGCGCGAGCTTCGGTACCGCGTCGCGCAGCGCCTGGCGCTCCTCGATCGTCCAGCCCTTGACCAGTTCCCATGCTGCATCGAGCGCGGCATCGTCGTAGAGCAGGCCGACCCACAAAGCCGGCAGCGCGCAGATCCGGCCCCAGCGGCCGCCATCGGCGCCGCGCATCTCGAGGAACTGTTTCATCCGCACTTCGGGGAAGGCGGTGGAGAGATGGTCCGCCCAATCGTCGATCGTCGGCTTGTGGCCGGGATAGGCGGGCAGCTCGCCCTTCAGGAAGTCGCGGAAGCTCTGCCCGGCGGCGTCGATATACTTCCCGTCGCGATAGACGAAGTACATCGGCACATCGAGCGCATAGTCGGTGTAGCGCTCATAGCCGAAGCCCTGCTCGAACACGAAGGGCAGCATGCCGGTGCGCGCCGGATCGGTGTCCGACCAGATATGGCTGCGATAGGAGAGATAGCCGTTGGGCTTGCCCTCGAGAAAGGGCGAGTTGGCGAACAGCGCGGTCGCGAGCGGCTGGAGCGCGAGGCCGACGCGGAACTTCTTCGCCATATCGGCTTCGGAGGCGTAATCGAGGTTCACCTGGATCGTGCAGGTGCGCAGCATCATGTCGAGCCCGAGCGAGCCGACGCGCGGCATGTGCCGGAGCATGATCTCGTAGCGGCCCTTGGGCATGATCGGCAGCTCGGCACGGGTCTTGTCGTGCCACATGCCGAGGCCCAGGAAACCGATGCCCAGCCGGTCGCCAACTTCCTTGACCTGCTTCAGATGGCGCCCGGTCTCGGCGCAGGTCTGGTGCAGGTCGGTCAGCGGCGCGCCCGACAGCTCGAACTGGCCGGCAGGCTCCAGGCTGATCGCGCCGTCCGGGCCGGACAGCGCGATGACATTGTCGCCCTCGTAGATCGGTTTCCAGCCGAACTGGGTGAGGCCGATCAGCAGCGCATGGATGCCGCCCGGCTCCTCATAGCTGGGCGCGCGGTGATCGGGCGTCTTCCAGTAGACGAACTTCTCGTGCTCGGTGCCGATGCGCCAGCGTTCGCGGGGCTTTTCGCCGCGCGCGAAATAGTCGACCAACTGCGAGCGGTCCTCGATGACCGGTGCGTTGTTATCCGAAACGGTCTTCGTGCTCATGGCGCGCATGTAGCTGCGCGCGGGCGGCTGCGCCAGAGGCTTTCCGTACCGGTCGGTTACCAGTCGCCAACCGTTCCCATCCAAAGACTTACGGCAGCAGCGGCGGCGGTTTCGGCGCGCAGAATGCGCGGCCCGAGGGCAATGCCGACCGCCTGGGGCAGCGCACGAATCGCCTCGCGCTCGGCATCGTCGAAGCCGCCTTCCGGGCCGATCAGGATCGCGGCGGGGCCGGGGCGGGCACGCATCGCCTCAGCCGCGGGCAGGCCGCCGGCCTCATCGGCGAAGAACAGCGCTCGCGCGGCGGGCCAGTCCTTGAGCAGGGCTGCGAGCTTCACCGGCTCGGCCAGCTCGGGCAGCGCGGTGCGGCCGCATTGCTCGGCCGCCTCGATCATATGGCTGCGCAGCCGCTCGAGGTTGAGCTTGTCGACGACCGCACGCCGCGTCAGCACGGGCGCGAGGCGGGCGACGCCGAGCTCGCACGCCTTTTCCGCGACCCAGTCGATCCTGCCCTTCTTGATCGGCGCCGCGCACAGCCACAGGTCCGGCACCGCCTCGCGCTCGCGCAGCCGGTCGGTCACGTCGAGCACCAGGTCGCGCTTGCCGGTCGAGCGGACGACCCCCAGCCATTCGCCGGTCGAATCGTCGAACAGCTTGACCGGCGATCCGGGCTTCATCCGCATAACGCCGAGCAGATAGTGCGCCTGTGGCCCGTCGATCCGGATTTCGCCGGGTGCGAGTTCGGCCTCGACGAACAGGCGCGGCGTGGATTGGGGCGGCCAGGCGGGGGTTGCGGGCATGGCGATGCTCTAGCCGCGCTGTGCGGCCGTCGTCACCCCCGGACGGTCAATATCCGTCGCCGCCGCCCGCGCCCATTCCGCCGGGGCTCATCCCGCCGCCGCTCATGCCGCCGCCGCCACGACCCATGCCGCCGCCATGATGGCCGCCGCCGCCGCGCCGTCCGCCGCGTCCGCTGCCGCCGCCCCGGCCGGGAGGAGGACCGGCGACGATCTTGGGCAGTTCGTCATGCTGGATCTTGCCGTCGCCGTTCTTGTCGAGCATCCCGAAGCGCTGCTCGGCGGCATAGGCGAACTCGTTGGCATCGACGCCGCGATTGAAGTTGCGATCGGCGACGATCACCGGCTCGGGATAGTCGAAGAAGCTGTACCGCGCGGCGCCCTGGCGGCCGAGCGCGGCGCTGGCATCGCGGCGGGCCGGCGTGTCCTCGCCACCCTCCATCTCGGTGGCGCCGCTGCGCTGATAGCCGCCGCCCGAATCGTTCACGCGGATCTCGGGGGCGATCACCGTCTCGTAATATTCGATGTCGTCGGGATCGATCTCGCCGTCGTGGCGGCGATCGAGCACCGCGAAGAAGCGCATGGCGTCGGCCTTGAACTCGGCCAGGCTGAGAGCGCCATCATGGTCGGTGTCGGCGGCCTCGAACCACATGTCCACCGGCGCCTTGCCGCCCGCATCGGAGCGGAAGGGCTCGCCCATCGGGCTGATGAAGAGCTGCTGGTGGGGTGCAGCCGAGGCGGTGCCGGCGGCGGCGGTGAGGATCAGGCTGGACAGGATCAGGATACGCATCGTTCGCCCTTTGCGGGAGGGGCCAAAACATGCCCGCTAGACCCCAATTGTCGCAAGAATGTGCCGCGTGTGAAAAATCCTGACAGGGGCCGGCGGCTGTGGCAGCAGGCGGGCATGACTTCGCCTGCGCCTGACATCGTCCCCGATACCGAGCATCGCGGCCTGATGCGCCTGCTGCCCGCCGCGGCGCGACCGTTTGCGCTGCTCGCGCGGTTCGACCGGCCGATCGGCTGGTGGCTGCTGTTCTGGCCCGGCGCCTGGGCGATCGCACTGTCGGGTCAGGCGGTGGCGCGCTGGGACCTGTTGCTGTGGTTCCTGCTGGGCAGCATCGCGATGCGCGGCGCGGGCTGCGTCTATAACGACATCGTCGATCGCGATCTCGACCGGCAGGTGGCGCGCACGCGCAGCCGGCCGCTCGCCAGCGGTGCGGTGACTCTCAAGGCGGCCTGGGTCTGGCTGTTCGCCCTCTGCCTGGTCGGGCTGGTGGTGCTCGTCCAGCTCAGGCCGTTCGCGGTATGGATGGCGCTGGCCAGCCTGGCGCTGGTCGCCGCCTATCCTTTCATGAAGCGGATCACCTGGTGGCCCCAGGCCTGGCTCGGGCTGGTCTTCTCCTGGGCGGCGGTCGTCGGCTGGGCCGAGGCGCCCGATGTGCACCTGACGCCCGGACTGCTGCTCTATGCCGGATCGATATTCTGGGTGATCGGCTACGACACCGTCTATGCGTTGCAGGATGTCGAGGACGATGCGTTGGTCGGCGTCCGTTCGTCGGCGCGGCGGCTGGGCAGCCGGGTGCGGCCCGGCGTCGCCTTGTTCTACGTCGCCGCGCTGGGGCTGTGGGGCGCAGCGTTCTGGCAGCTCCGGCCCGATCCTCTGGCCCTGCTCGCGCTTGCGCCGATGGCATTCCATCTCGCCTGGCAGGTCGCGACGCTCAAGCCCGAGGACGGCGCCAACGCGCTCGCCCGTTTCCGATCCAATCGCAATGCCGGGCTGCTGATGTTCGCGGCGTGCTTCGTGGTGGGACAGACGCTTTGAGGCGAGGGGCGGCGGCTCGGTTGATGAAGTTGTCCCGAAACGCGGTCTGAAATCGGCATTCCTCAGAGGGCGCTGCGGCTGACGCGTCGCCGAGACGACGGCAGGGTTACGGCGACGCGACACCCATGCGCCACCGGCACGACACCGGCGCGACGGATCTGCGCCGGAACGCGACACCGACGCGACAATGGCGCGCCATCCAGGCGCCAGAAGGGGCAGATCCACGGTTCAAGGAGCGGCGCCGCCAAGGCGTCGGCGTAGCCGAGCAGGCGAAATCCTACATTGCAAGGCTGCAGCGGAATGTGAGGACTGCGGCCGTTGACGCCCCAAAGTTGGTCGCTCAACTCAGCGCCCGCTCTACTCCAGAGCCGAAGTTCGATCATCCCCTCGCTCAACGAGGGCCTCAACTCATTGATGGGTACTACTAAGAGCGATTGCGCAGCATGGAGCCCGACATATTCTGGCGTGATATTTTGCCCACCTCGACCGCCTAACGGTTGGCTGATATCGGGTCTTAGGTACTTCTTATTCACGGAGCCTGACGAGTGAGCGCAACGGCCACCCTCCTAAGCTTTATGTGTTTGGGCATCACTCCCTGTGGCGATGATGGCGCGTCGGTAGTCAAAACGGGCCAAAGAGCGGTGGATCTGCTTATTGCCGACCTTGCGGAGCGTCGTCGCGATCAGGCCATCGCTCGCATATCGGACGTAACTACTGTGGCTGGCCGAACCCAAATTGTCAGAACCCCAACACAGTTCGTCGATAGATTGCTTGGCTGCATCCCGATTAAAAATAGCACAAGCTCGCTCGGCAGGGATAATTATCGTGTCGAATGGTTGTGCAGCGGCAAGAAGTATTTTGCGGATTTTGATGCTGCTCATGAAAAGCCATATATCACGGTCATTCTTGAGGATGAAGTCACCGCGAAAGAGCCGGTTTACGCTCCGGCTCCGCCAGCATCCGGTCCAGATCGGCATTTACCTCCAACCCGAGATTTAATTGATTTGATCGCGGGTTCGGTATTAGCTGGAGATTACGATGTCGTACGCGCAATGATGAGTGCGCGTACGATTGTGTCGGTCGCAAGATTAGATAAATCTAGGAATGTTTTAGTTTATGAGAGTGAGGAACTTGGTCCAAGTGCTATTCTGCCCATGGTTGCCGAGTCCTTTGAACACGTCGGTAAACCGGTATCGTTTGAGTGTAGCCAGGAACGTTATGGCGCAACCTGCGAGTTTCGATTGCCTCGCCCTGGAGTAGCACTCACATGCTGGATAGGGGCTTACAACGGCAGATTAAATGCCATTCGATTTGTCTGGAAAACGCCAGAGCAGGACATCTTAGACGCTGCGAAGAATTGGGAAGACGGCTAGCTTGATTTCCGTCCTGTGTCCGCTTTCAGGCTGTGAGTGCGCGCAAGCTGATCCTCCGCAATCCACCCAATGCCAGCCGCGCCACGCTCGAATTTCAACGCCATCCCGCCTCCACGCTTTGACGTTCGCCCCTCGCGCACCTAAGTGCTTGCGATGCTGACCAGGGAACAAGCCTGCGAACGGGTGCGCGACGTCGTCGATCGCGCCCGCAAGGCAGGGGCCGACGCCGCCGATGCCGTGTTCGCCGCCGATCGATCGCTCTCCGTATCCGTGCGCATGGCCGCGCTGGAGGATGTCGAGCGCTCCGAGAGCGGGGAACTGGGCCTGCGCGTGTTCGTCGGCCGGCGCTCCGCCAGCGTCTCCACCTCCGATCTCAGCGCGCAGGCGATCGACGTGCTGGTCGAGCGGGTGGTGGCCATGGCGCGCGAGGCGCCCGAGGACAAATGGGCGGGCCTCGCACCCGAGGGCCGGCTGCTCCACGGCGCGCCGCCTTTGCTCGATCTCGACGACGGCGCGCATGCCGAGCCCGCCGCGCTCAAGGCGCTGGCGCTCGCCGCCGAGGATGCCGCCCGCGCCGTCGAAGGCGTTACCAACAGCGAGGGCGCGAGCGCCGGCGCGTCGCGCTCGGTGATGGCGATCGCGACCAGCCATGGCTTCACCGGCGCCTATGCCCAGACCAGCCACGGCCTGTCGGCGAGCGTGCTCGCGGGCGCGGGCAGCGGCATGGAACGCGACTATGCGCATCACTCCGCTCGCCACGCGGCGATGCTGGAGGCGCCCGAGCTGATCGGCCGTCGCGCCGGCGAGCGCGCGGTGGCGCGGCTCAACCCGACGAAGATCGCCAGCGGCGCGATGCCGGTGGTGTTCGATCGCCGCGTCTCGGCGGGCCTGATCGGCCACTTGCTCGGCGCGATCAGCGGATCGGCGATCACGCGCAAGACGAGCTTCCTCCAGGACGCGCTCGGCACCCAGGTCTTCGCGCGCGGCGTCACCATCTGCGACGATCCGCACCGCCCGCGCGGCCTGCGTTCGCGGCCGTTCGATGGCGAGGGGCTGCCGGTGCTGCCGATGAAGCTGGTCGACGAGGGCATGCTCGAAACCTGGCTGCTCGACAGCGCCTCGGCCCGCCAGCTCGGGCTGGAGCCGACCGGCCATGCCTCGCGCGGCATCGCCGGCGCTCCCGGCGTAGCGCCAAGCAATCTCTACATGCAGCCGGGCAACATCCCGCCCGAGACCCTGGTCGGCGAGATCCCGCGCGGCTTCCTCGTCACCGAGCTGATCGGGCAGGGCGTCAACGGCGTCACCGGCGACTATAGCCGCGGGGCGGCGGGCTTCCTGATCGAGAATGGCGAGATCACCACCCCGGTTTCCGAAGTGACGATCGCGAGCAACCTCAAGGACATGTTCCTCGCGCTCACCCCGGCCAACGACCTGGAGTTCCGCTTCGGCATCAACGCGCCGACGATCCGCATCGACGGGATGACGATTGCCGGTGACTGACCTGGCCCGCGAGATCGCGGCGATCGCCGCGGATGCCGGGCGGCTGGCGATGGATCGCTGGCAGACCGATTTCGCGCGCTGGGAGAAATCGCCCGGCAACCCGGTCTGCGCGGTCGATCTCGAGGTGGATGCGATGCTGCGCCAGCGGCTGGCGGCGCTGCTGCCCGATGCGGGCTGGCTTTCCGAGGAGACGATCGACAATCCGGCGCGCCTCGGGGCGGATCGCATCTGGGTGGTCGATCCGATCGACGGCACGCGCGACTATCTGCGCGGCCGGCCCGGCTGGGCGGTGTCGATCGCGCTGGTGGAGAATGGCCAGCCGGTGATCGGCGTGCTCGATGCCCCGGCGCGCGGCGAGGTCTGGACGGCGCAGGCGGGGCAGGGAGCGTGGCGCGACGGCGAGCGGCTCCATGCCGCGACGCGCAGCGAGCTTGCCGGGGCCCGCGTGCCGGCCGATCAGCTTCCCAAGGTGGATCGCGACCTGGCGATGGTCGTCAAGCCGAACTCGATCGCGCTGCGCATCGCGATGGTCGCGGCGGGCGAGGCGGACCTGGTCGCGACGCTGCGCTGGGGCAGCGAGTGGGATATCGCCGCAGCGGTGCTGCTCGCGCGCGAGGCGGGTGCCGCGGTGACCGACGCGCTGGGCGGGGCGCTCCATTTCAACACGCCGTCGGGCGAAGCGTTCGGCGTGCTTGCGACCGCGCCGGGTATCCACGCCGCGGCGATCGAGCGCCTTGCCGAGCGGGCGATGCGCGAGTCGGCGACCTAGTCCGGCGTCGGGTGATAAATTGACTCGCCGCGTCCGGAAATGATAATTTCGACGAACTGAAGTTGTTTCCGCGCAATGTGCAAGTGGAGGCGGCGGTGATCTATTCCATTGTAGCGGCCCTGCTTCTGCTGCTGGCGGTTCCCGCATCTGCGCAGACCGGTGCGGTTACCACCGACGCGGACGGCGCATTCTATCTCGCGTTGCCGATTCCGGCCGATCCCGGCCGCTATCGTCTTGATTTCAGCTTCAGTCAGCCGGGCACGGGGCTGTTGGAGATTCACAGCGAGCAGAGCTATAATTTCTACGATGTCGATACCGGCGACTATTATGGCGGGGACGATGTTCCCACCTATCGGCCCTTCGAATTCCCGACCCCGGTGACGTCGGGCTGGGCGGCATGGACCATCCTGCCACCCTATACCGCCTATTACGGCAATATCCGCGAGGCAGGATCCTATCGCGGCGTGGATGCGCTGTTCAGCTTCCGGTTCGCAACCGGCGCCACGATCGACTATGCGGTGACCGTCACCGCGGTGCCCGAGACCGCGATATGGGTGCTGCTGGTCCTGGGCCTTGGCGGTGCCGGCGCGGCGATGCGGCGGCGTACCGCCTCTCAGGCGCCGTTGTCCTCGCTCTGATACTTGATCTGGAGGTAGCGGCCGCGGGTCGCGAGCAGATCGAGATCGCCCTGCGCGAGCTGCGCCGACATCTGGCCGATCTCCTCGTCGATCACCTGCAGGCCCTGGGCAAGCTGCTGGTCGGGCGTCAGCCCGTTGCGCTCGACGCGGCGGAGCGGCTCGGGCACCCGGCCATAGCCCTTGACCAGCTCGGGCAATTGCTCGCCGAGCAGCTTGCGGACCTCGCCGGCCGCTGGCGAGGCGTCGTCCAGCGTCGCGAGCTGCGGCGCCAGCGTCTCCAGCTTCACACCGATCGAGTCGACCAATGTCAGGGCCGGAGCGGGCAGGGCAGGGCGCTGCGAATCGAGCCAGCGGCCGGTGGTGACCGGCAGCGCCTTCAGCGGTGCCTGGGCGAGCTGCTCGACCCTGGGTGCGGCCTGGAGCGGGAAGATCGCGAAGATCGCCGTCGCCGCGATCAGCAGCGCCATCACCAGCAGTGCGCCGAACATGCCGATCCCGGTTGGCAGCATCAGTCCGGCGACGATCGCGGCGATCACGATCGCGGTATCGGCCAGCGCGATCCGGCCCACGCGGCGTGCCACTTCGGCATTGCGGCTGGCGCGCAGCCGCTGGTCGGCTGCCGTCGACGGACGCGCCGCGCGGGAGCGCTCGATCAGTTCGTTGGCGCGCGCGCTCAGGCGATCGACATCGGTCATGGCCGGTTACATCGCCTCCAGCTTGAATGTCTCGCCGGGTCCCGAGACCTGGTTCTGGGCCGCGCCCTCGGCCCGGGCGATATAGCCCTTCGACTTCTCGACCTCGCCCGAGAGCGTGTTGACGGTGGTCTTCATGCTGTCGAGCGCCTTGAGCTTGAACGTGTCGATCGCGTCCATCGTATCGTAGATGTTCTGGAACGCGCGCTGCAGCGTCTCGACCGGGATGGTGGAGTTCACCGCCTGCTCGTGGATCGCCGCCGACTGGCTCTTGAGCAGCGCCCCGGTCGAATCGATCAGGTTGGCGGTCGTCGTGTTGAGCGCGGTGATCTGGTCGAGCACCAGCTTCTGGTTGGTCAGCGCCTGGGCGACGGTGACCGCGGTGCGCAGCGCCGAGACGGTGGTGGTGGAGGCGCGGTCGACGCCCTTCACCAGTTCGACATTGTTCTTCTTGACCAGGTCGAGCGCCAGATAGCCCTGCACCGTCACCGCCATCTGGGTGAGCAGGTCCTGGGTGCGCTGGCGGACATAGAAGAGCGCGGTCTCGCGGACCGCCTTGGCCTTGGCGGGATCGGTGTGGTCGAGCTCGTTGGCCTTGTCCT
>JBEVLV010000041.1:0-17867 GCA_040508955.1 Sphingomonas sp.
CCTACAGCTTCGCCGACGGCTATATGCACCCCGGCGACAAGCCCGGCCTGGGCGTCGACATCGACGAAGCACTCGCGGCCAAATACGAATACAAGCGCGCCTATCTCCCCGTCGCCAGACTGGAAGACGGCACAATGTTCAACTGGTGAGCGTGGCTTCGGCGCCCGTCGCTGCGCCGCCGCGCCGCGCGGTGGGCCGCGTCCGCTGGACGATCTGCCTGCTGCTGTTCGCCGCGGTGGTGCTCAGCTATGTCGACCGGCTGGTGCTGCCGCTGCTCAAGCCCACGCTCCAGGCCGAATATGGCTGGAGCGAAACCGGCTATGGCGACGTCGTCTTCTGGTTCCAGGCGGCGTACGGCATCGGCTTCCTGTTCTTCGGCCGGCTGGTCGACCGGATCGGCGCCAAGGCCGGCTATCTGCTGGCGATGACGGTGTGGACCGCGGCGCATATGGCGCACGCGCTGGTGCGCTCCACCGCCGGTTTCGCGCTGATCCGCATCCCGATGGCGCTGGGCGAATCGGGCACCTATCCGGCCGCGCTCGCCGCCGCATCCGAATGGTTCCCGCAGCGCGAGCGCGCGCTCGCCATCGGCATCTTCAACGCGGGCGCCAATGTCGGCGCGGTGGTGACGCCGCTCGTCGTGCCGGCGCTTACCCTGTGGTTCGGCTGGCCGAGCGCCTTCTGGGGCACCGGATTGTTCAACCTCGTCTGGATCGCGGCCTGGGTCTGGCTCTATCGCCGCCCGCGCGCGCATCCGCGCATCACGCCCGAGGAGATTGCCTATATCGAGCAGGATCCCGCGCTTCCGCAGAAGCCCGTCGCGTGGCGCCGGCTGCTCGCGACGCGCCAGGCCTGGGCCTATATGGCCGGGCGCTTCCTGATCGATCCCGTCTGGTGGATGTTCCTGTTCTGGTTGCCGGACTTCCTCCACCGCCAATATGCGATCGACCTGAAGGGCTACGGCCCGCCGCTGATCGCGGTCTATATCATCGCCGATATCGGCTCGATCCTGGGCGGCTGGGCGTCATCACGGATGCTGGCGCGCGGAGCCTCCGCCAATCGCGCGCGCAAGCTGGCGATGCTCGGCTGCGCGATCGCCGTGGTGCCGGTCGCCTTCGCCGCGTCGGTACCCTCGGCATGGATGGCGGTGGGGCTGATCGGGATGGCCTGTGCCGGCCACCAGGGCTTCTCGTCCAACCTCTTCGCGATGCCGGGTGATCTCTATCCGCGCTGGGCGCAGGGCTCGATCGTCGGGCTCGGCGGCTTTGCGGGCGCCGCCGGCGGCATGCTGATGAGCAAATATGCCGGCTGGGTGCTCGAGACGGTGGGCAGCTACACGCCGATCTTCATCGCCTGCGGCTGCGCCTATCTGCTCGCATTGCTGATCGTCCACCTGATCAATCCGGGCTATGCGCCGGTGACCAAATTCGCGAGGCAGGAGGCGGAGCAATGACCACGGCGCGTTTGGGGAACATCATCCGCTGGGCGGTGCTGGCGGGGTTGCCGCTCTCGCTCGCTGCCGCTGCGCCGGCGCCGGCATGGATCGGCGCCTGGGCGAGTGCGCAGATGCAGCCCGAGGCGCGCAACGCGTTGCCGGGCGCGGATCTCACCGACTCCACGCTGCGCCAGACGATCCGCGTCACCGCCGATGGCCGCCGGATCCGGATCCGGCTCTCCAACCTGGCCGGCACCGCGCCGCTGACGATCGATTCGGTCCATGTCGCGCGCGCCGCGACGCCCGGTACGGCCGCCAACCGGTCGGGGACCGACCGCGCCGTCCGGTTCGAAGGAGCCGAGGCCGTCACGATCCCGGCCGGCGCCGACTATTGGTCCGATCCGGTCGCGCTGCCCGTCGCCGCGCTCGACAGCCTCAATGTCAGCTTTCACCTGCTTGCGGCACCCGACCGACAGACCGGGCATTCGGCTTCGCACGCCACCTCCTTCGTCGTGCCGGGTAATCACGCGGCGGACGGGGATCTGCCCGGCGCGAAGCCGTTCGAGCATTGGGTCCACCTCTCCGGCGTTGCGGTAGAAGGCGGCAAGGCGCGCGGGGCGATCGTCGCGCTCGGCGATTCGATCACCGACGGCTCGGGATCGACCGCCAATGCCAGCAACCGCTGGCCCGATGTGCTCGCCGAGCGGCTGCGGGGCGATGCGCGCACGCGCGGTCTGGCGGTGCTCAATGCCGGCATCGGCGGCAATCGCGTGCTGCTGGACGGCGCCGGCCCCAATACGCTGTCGCGCTTCGACCGCGACGTGCTCGCCCAGCCGGGAGTGCGCTTCCTGATCCTGCTCGAGGGGATCAACGATATCGGCACGCTCACCCGCGAAGGCCCGGTCAGCGCCGTCGCGCATGCCGACCTGGTCCGGCGGCTGACGGCCGGCTATGCCCAGATCGTCGCCCGGGCGCACCAGCACGGCATCAAGGTGATCGTCGCGACGCTGCCGCCGTTCATGGGCGCGCTATCCTATCATCCCGACGCCGCGAACGAGGCCGATCGCCAGGCGGTCAATGCGTGGATACGCGCGCCGGGCCATGCCGACGGGGTCATCGATTTCGACCGTGCGACGCGGGATCCCGAGCATCCGGACCGGCTGTTACCCCGCTTCGATTCGGGCGATCATCTCCATCCCTCGCCACAGGGCTATCACGCGATGGGCATGGTGATCCCGCTCGCACTGTTCGAATAGCGCCGCGCAACGATCCGGTCCCGACGTCAACGGACTAGGTGTGACGCTAGGGCAGGTGGAACGGCCCTGCCGCCGCCGTTCCGACACGTCGGGATCCCGTGCGCATCGCGCGCCGGGGTTGCTATCCAATCATGCCCGCAATACGCGACGTCCCGGAAACGGGCGAGTATCGCGCACGAGCCGAAAGGGCCTCCGGCATCGCGGAGAATGACGGCGGAAGTTCAATTGGAATTGTGGAGTTGCCGTGTGAAAATCGTTTTTTACGGGAAGGCGCTCTGCAAGCCCTATGTCACCGGTGTCGAACGAGTCGGATATGAACTGATCGTGGCGCTGGCGGCGCGGGACGATGTGGAGGTCGTGATAGTTGCTCCGGCCACCGTCCGCCACAAATTGCCGGACGACGTAAAGACTGTCGTCATTCCGCTATTGAACGACATATCGTTTTTTTTCCTGTTCGGATTCTTTGCCCGCCTG
Organism: Sphingomonas sp.; assembly: GCA_040508955.1. Classification (GTDB taxonomy): domain Bacteria; phylum Pseudomonadota; class Alphaproteobacteria; order Sphingomonadales; family Sphingomonadaceae; genus Sphingomonas. Next base: position 3,166 of record JBEVLV010000041.1, read on the forward strand.
TTTCGCGCGGACTGGATCCTGACTCCGAATTCGCTTCCCTGCCTGCTTTCACTGGGCGTGCCGCAGGCGGTATGCGTGCATGATACGGCCTGGTCGTTCTTCAGGCGGAGTTTCACGCCGTTGCAGCGTAGATACCTGGTCGCGGCGCACTGGCTGACGGCGCGCCTGGCCACGCTGGTCTATTGCCCGTCACAAGCCTCCGCCGACGATTATGTCCGGCTGTTCAAATATCGGCGCAAGCTTGTGGTGACACCCTGGGGAAGCGATCACTTCGAGCCGCACGATGCCGGTGTCGCGACGCGATTCCTCAGGGAGTGCCACGGCATCGATCCGGAGCAGCAACCGGTGGTCGTAACGATCGGTACGCTGCAGCCGCGTAAGGGCTATGGGACCGTGATCGCCGCCCTGCGGGCTGCGCCATATCCGGTGCTGTATGTGATATTCGGCAAGCGCGGGTGGATGTCCGAGGCGATCGAAGCGGAGATCGCGGCGTTCAATCGCGATCGACCCGGCGGCAGCCGGATCCTTTGGGTGGGCGATGCGGCCGACGCGCTGATCTCCTCGATGTTGGCCGTCGCGCGGCTTTTCGTCCTGGCCTCTGAATATGAGGGCTTTGGTTTGCCGGTGGTGGAGGCTATGCGCTGCGGCTGCGCCGTTGCGATCGCAGATAATTCGAGCCTGAAGGAATTGGTGATCGCGGGTCAGTGGAGTTTCCCCACGGGAGATTCGGAACGGCTTTTGGCCATCATCGAGACGGCGACGAGTGATGAGGCGGAGCTTGGCCGCCAGCGCGACCTCGGGCGGCAGGCTGCAGCTCGCTTCACCTGGGATAAGGCGGCCAGGCTTCTCCTGTCGCAAATGGAATCGGCGTGAGCAGCGGCTGATCCGGCATTCCACACGACACGCCGGAGCAGATTAGGGAGCAAGAGATTGGGAATCGAGATTCCGAAGAAGATTCTGATTACCGGCGGCGCGGGCTTCATCGGTTCGGCCACGGCGCTTCGTCTGGTGGAGTTGGGATGCGATGTTCGCGTCATCGATAATTTCCTTCCCCAGATTCACGGGGATGACCCTGATCAGTCACCGACCTTCCAGCGCATCCGCGATCATGTCGAGGTTGTCCGAGCCGATGTGCGCGACGCCGATGCAATGGCGGCGGCTCTCATGGGGCAGGAGGCGGTACTCCATCTCGCGGCGCTGACCGGCACGGGACAATCCATGTATCAGGCCGCGGAATATGCTGCGGTGAATGTCACCGCGACCGCGCTGCTGACGGATCTGATCGTGCGCTCGGACACGGTAGAGCGCGTAGTCGTAGCATCGTCGCGATCGATTTATGGCGAGGGACAGTATCTGCGGCCCAGCGACGGGCGCAGAGTTTTCCCCGGCTCACGCAGCGTCGAGCACATGCGCGAGGGCGATTTTTCCGTCCATGACGGCGAAACCGGTGAAGCCTTGCAGCCGATGCCGACGAGTGAGGACGCGCTCCAGTTCCCGGCTTCGATCTATGCAGCCACCAAGGCCGCGCAGGAGCAGGTCATTCGATGCATCGCTGAAGGCATCGGCTTGTCCGCGGTCGCGTTGCGCTATCAGAACGTCTACGGGCCGGGCCAGTCGCTCAAGAATCCCTACACCGGAATCCTGTCGATCTTTACGCAAGCCCTGCGCAGGGGGCAGCGCATCAACATCTTCGAGGATGGCTTGCCTGCCCGCGATTTCGTGTTCATCGACGATGTCGTCGCGGCGAACGTGGCGGCACTTTCCCGTTCCGCACCGGGTTTCGTCGCGATCAACATAGGCACGGGTGTCGAGACAACCGTGCTCCAGGTGCTCCGGTCGCTGGCCGACGCGCTGGGGATTCAGGCGGAATATGAGATCTCGGGCGACTTCCGCGTCGGGGATATACGAACTTGTTTCGCGGACACCGCCCTGGCGGAAAGGGAACTGGGCCTTGTCCCGAAGGTGAGATTCGACGAGGGATGTCGCGCTTTCGTCAACTGGGCTCTCGAAAGCGATGCCGACGAAGCTTCGGCGAAAGGTTATCGCTCGTCGCTCGAGGAAATGAAGTCCCACAGCTTGTTGATAAGTGGTTCCAAGGATTAAAGAACGTCATGGTGGCCCAAGAGATCGGTATCAACGTCGCGGGCGGCGCGGTGGACGCGGATGTCGCTGACCCTTGTCCGGTATGCGGCGCCGCGGAAGCGCCCTTCTACAGGCGCGGCATCGTGCATCGGCACTATCCCATTCCAGGTCTCTACGAGACCCGGCGTTGCGATGCCTGCACGCTGGAATGGGTCAGCCCTGCGCTTTCCGATGCACAGATCGCCAGCTTCTATCCGGAGGAATATTACGCACATCAGGGCACCGATCGGCCATCGCGCTGGTCGCGGCTCGTGGCGTTCCTCGGCGCCGACGTGCGGAGCAAGGAGCCGAAGCTCGAGCGATCGGGGCGGATGCTGGACATCGGCTGCGGAAACGGTGCCGCCCTTCGCCTGTATTCGGCGCGGGGGTGGGAGGCGGTGGGAGTGAATTTCTCCGGCAACCCCAAGGATTACGAGCAGCGCGTGCTGATCGGGAAGTTCTCGGACATCGATTTCGGAAGCGAGACGTTCGATTACGTTCGGTTGAACCACACGCTTGAGCACCTGCCCGATCCGGTCGAGAGCGTGCGCAAGATATCCGAAATCACCAAGGAAGGCTCCACACTGTTTATTGCAGTGCCCAACGCCAGATCCTGGGCATACAAGCTGTTCGGTGGTTTCTGGTGGAACTATGGCGTGCCGTGCCATCTGTTCGTGTTCAATCGTGCTTCGCTCACGCGGCTCCTGGCCGATAACGGCTTTGAGATAACGGCGGTTCGCGAGGCCAGCGATTTCGCCGCCATCACCGGATCGCTGCAAATGTGGCTCAACCGAAAGAATGGCCGCCCCAGCAACGATGGCTTCGTGTTCCGGTCGAAGCTCCTGCGTATCGCCGCGCATGGGCTGGCGAAGGTGATGGACCTGTTCGCCACCGGCGACTGCATCGAAGTGACCGCCGTGCGGCGCGGAGCCTCCGTGTGAGCAAGCGCGCGGCTCTGGTGACGGTTACCTATAATTGCGAACGCCACATGGAGCCGTTCGTCCGGTCGCTCGAGGCCCAGACCACCCGCGATTTTGTGCTGGTGGTGGTGGACAACAACTCGACCGACGGTACCCTGGCGGCATTGGAACGCGCGCTGGAGCGTTCCTCGTTCGAATCGATGATCATCCGTAGCGCCGAGAATCTCGGGGTTGCGGCGGGCAACAATGCAGGCATCGCGGCGGCACGGGCGAGAGGTACCGAAGAATGGGTGCTGATCATCAACAACGACGTGACGTTCGAGCCCGCACTGGTGGCGAGGCTCACCGAAGCGGCGCCGGCAAAGATCATCACCTCGCCGCTGATCCTTGCCGGCGACACCGACGACATCTGGTATGCGGGCGGCTATTTCGACGAAAGGCGCATGCTGTCGACGGTGCACGAGAAAGTCGGAATGCCGGCCGCGGCGTTTCTTGGCCGAGCGCCTTGGGAAACCGAATATGCGCCGACGACCTGCCTGGCCGTCCCAATGCGCGCATTCGCCTCCGCGGAGGTCGGTGCCTTCCACGAAGACTATTTCTGCTACTATGACGACGCCGATTGGATCTACCAGGCACGCATTCGGGGCTATCGCGTCTTCGTGGACGGTACGATCGTGCTGCGCCATTTCGAGGGCGGCGCGTCGGGGGGCAATCGTTCGGCCTTCTCGCTTTATTATTTGACGCGCAATCGCCTGATCTTCGTGCGGCGCGCGAAAGGCGTGCTCGTGTTCGCCTCCACCGCTGTGGCGCTGCTGCTGTTTGTGTTCGCATCGAGCGTGCGCGAGCCTCGGCCATTTTTCTATCTGCGCCACCGCCTGCGCGGTTGGGCGGCCGGCGTGCTATCCGGTATGAAGCCGCTCCTGGGCGGTGATCGCCATCCTGTCGGCCGACCCGCCTGAGGAAGGCATGGTAAAAGGAATGTCTTCCATGGAATCAGCCGGACAAGACCGCGCATCAGGTCTTCCCGTGCCCGTTCCCGCGAAACGAAGCGCATTGGATAGCGCGGGCACGCTAGCCTATACTGCGGCGCTGCTCTGGTTCTTCATATCGATTTCCAATCTCGGGTCGTCCGAAACGGACGACATCTATTTCCGCGTCGCCCTGATGGCCGTTGGCCTTTCGCTTGCGGCGGTGCTGGTGATCACCGGATATAGCTTCCGAGGCAAGTTCCACTTCGCGCAGCTCGTCATCCTGGCCGTATCGACCGGGGTAACGATATATTCGCTACGAGATCCCGCAATATTCAAGAATGCGATTGTATTCTGGTTCTTCTTGATTCCCTTGATCTTCACGAACAAGGGACAGGCGCCTCGCGTGACATTCGCCTGCGACGTGCTGTGGATCGTAGTGTTCTGCGTTGTCATGTTCCAGATAGTACAGATGGCCGCATCCGGTTCCATTCTTTCGGCGTTGTTCGGAGACTCGCTGCAGGCCATCTTTTCCGAACGAACATGGACCGGAATTTTCTTCGGTTTGTTTGGTCTCATCTACCAGGAAAGATGGGCGCGACGTCGAAACAGGATCAATCTATTCCGATTCGTGTCTTCCATCGCTCTATCGCTGCTTACCGTGTCGTTTTCGGTTATCCTCGGGTTGACGATCATCGCCGTGATCCGAATTTACAGGCGCCAGCCTCTGCTCAGCGCAACCGTCGCGGTATTTGCGATTATCGTATTGTTGTTTATACCGCTGGGCAACATTTCGACTCTGGATGCCAAGGTTGGAAATAGAAACATTGCATTCGAGGATGAAATATACCTGTATAGAAATATCTGGGATATTGTTGGCGGATTTTATTCGCCGCCACAATTTGGGTTGGATTACGAGCAACTTCCCGGCGTTCCTACGATCGGTGTAGATTCGTTCTCGTTTCCGCTGTTTCTCCTGAATAACTTTGGCATCATCGGCATTCTCCTGATGTGCATGATTGCGAGGATGGCGTTCCGCGCAGGGAATATCGGTTGGGCGGCGGTCTTTGCCTTGATCGTTGCATTGATCCATCCGCTGCATCTGCAGCCTGGATTCGTTCTGCTCGTGACGCTGCTGGGCGTCAGCGGATCGCAGTTTTCCGCGGCCTACAAGACCCCGATCCGTCCACGTCGCGGGCCCGCGGCGCGACCGAGCGTCGCAGGTCTGCGATCGCTGCCGGAGAGATGGGTTCGCGAATGATCGTGCGTGGCGTACGAGATCGAGGCACCATCGCCAAAGAGGGTGATGGCGGCGCAGGTGCGTAGATCACAGGAATCGAGAAAGGACAGGCGCTCATGAAGACCGCAAGGATCGCGCCCGGCAAGGCTGCGCTCGCGAGCTTGTGGGCGCTGGCAGTCATCGCCATGGCCGTCTACGCCGGACGTCAGGCCTATGCGGCAGCCCCGATGGGTGGCGGAGGCGAGGCGCTGGCGGCGCGGCTGGACGCACAGGTCAGACAAGGCGCCGGCTCGAAAATCTTCGACAAGGAGACCGAGAAGGCCCTGATCGGCGCCGTCCGGGATGCGCCCCTGAACGTGCGCTATGCGCGCCTTCTTTCGATGGCCGTCGCGGCCAGGGGCGAAGCGGACAGATCGCGTCAACTCCTCCACATCGCCGATCGCATCAGTCGGCGCGACGTGTTGACGCAGCTGGGCATGATCGAAGACGCCGTGCAACGCGACAAGATCGGCGAGGCGCTCGATCACTACGAGATCGTGTTGACCGTCACCAACGGAGCGGACAACATCGTCTTCCCAGTTCTCGTCGGCGCGCTGGACGAGGCAGAAATTCGGTACGCGCTGGCCGTGCGGGTTCGTCAAGCGAGCTTCTGGCGCGAGCGTTTCCTGAACTATGCGATCGGGTCGGCGCCGCCGCGCCTCGTGGCGCCGCTGCTCACGCGATGGTCCGGCGACCGGGAGACGCTGCAGTCATTCCAGGCGAGGCTGCTGGACAGCTATGTCGCCAAGAAGGACTATGAGGGAGCATTCCGCTTCGTCACGTCCATCGGGCGTGCGCCGGGGCTTGCAGGAGCGTTCGGCTTTTCGCCGGGAAGTCTCGATTCGAGGTTTGGTCCGTTGTCGTGGCAGCTCGGCAGGGACAACGGCATCGAAGCGGTCGCAGAACGGGAGCGGGTGCAGATATATCTCGCGCCCGATTCGAAGGGAACCGTGGCGTCGCGCCTGTTGCAGCTCGCTCCCGGTCGATACTCGTTCTCGCAGCTGCTATCTTCCTCGGGAGAGCCCGATGCGCGGATCTCATGGAACTGGGAATGCCTGCGGGCCGACGGAGCCACCGGATTCAAGGCGATCGATGTTCGAGTTGGCCAGCCGCACATGTCGCTTCGCGAGAATATCGACATTCCCCAAGGCTGTCAGGCCGTGCGGGTCCGTCTCGACGTGTCGACAGGCTCCTTCGACGGACAGCCCGAACTGGAACTGGAGAAGATCGACCTGGTGCGGGCTTGACCGTGCGCGCATATCGGCCTGCGGCTTTGACACACTGCAGCATAGAGCTAAGAAGGCTGGCGAATTGTCGCCATAGGCGATCAGCTTCTCGATCGAGGATAGCATGAGGCCATGTGCCGCCAATCGCCGAGACTTTCGAAAGGTGGAAGCATTGCATCTCGACATCGCAGTGACGAAAGGCTCGCGGCGGTGACCTATCCAAATTCAGGCTGTCAGGTCCTCAGATGATCACCCGGACGGAAACGACCAAGTCGGGCTTCTTCATCCCGCGCAAACCTCTGCTGGATCGGCGGATCATACAGTTTTCATGGGGCTTGCTCCTGTCCGTCATCCTGCCCGGCACGATCGTCTACTTGATCTGGCCCGAGGAGCTGCTCAATGCCGAAGGGCTGCGCAACAGCGTCGTTGCGTCCTTCGTGGCTTTCGTGGGGGGGCTGCTCTGGTATCGCCGCCTGGTTCGATATCCCGGGGTTCAGGGGCTCGAAAACGTCCTGACGGTGTTCATTGCCACCTTTGCCCTCGCGGCGGCGACCTTGCCGATGGCGCGGCTGGATTATAATCGCACCTTCTTGTTCTCCAGCTTCCTGTTCACGCTGACCGGCTTCGCGGTGATCGCCGCCCGGCAGGGCCTGAACGCGCACCCGCATTTTCAGATCGTGCCCTATGGCAGCACGGACCGGCTGCTGCAGATCTCCCGGGCAAAATGGACGATCATGACTCAGGCCAACCTGCCCGAGGGCGGGCCCGCCGGCATTGTCGTCGATCTTCGGGCGGACCTGCCGGACGCATGGCAGCGCATGATCGCGGACGCGGTACTCGTCGGTATTCCGGTCTTCCACATGAAGCAGATCGAGGAAGCCCTGTCGGGACGGGTGGATATCGAGCATATGTCGGAAAACCAGTTCGGTCTGCTCGCGCCAAGCCCCGAATATCGCAACCTGAAGACCGTCATCGACTTCGTCGTCTCGGTCCTGCTGCTGCCGCTGCTGATTATGCCCTTTCTGCTGATCGCCGCCGCGATAAAGCTGGATTCACGCGGGCCAATCTTTTTCAAGCAGCCGCGGGTCGGCCATCGCGGCCGCGTCTTCGAAGTGTACAAGTTTCGCACGATGCATGACACCCAACTGTCTCCGGACGGGGATGATGCGCGATCGGACGCGATGACCAAGGCCGGCGACGCGCGCATCACGCGCATCGGCCGGACCCTGCGCCGATACCGGATCGACGAGGTTTCCCAGATCATAAACGTGCTCAAGGGGGAGATGAGCTGGATCGGCCCGCGACCCGAAGCTGTCCCCCTGTCCGAATGGTATGCGTCGGAACTCCCCTTCTATCAGTATCGCCACATCCTGAAGCCCGGAATAACGGGCTGGGCGCAGGTCAATCAGGGACACGTAACCGACTTGGACGACGCGCACGACAAGCTGCGCTTCGACTTCTACTACATAAAATACTTCTCCACCTGGATAGACCTGCTGATCGTGATTCGAACCTGCAGGATTCTGATCAGTGGATTCGGGGCCAAGTAGAACCGGACCAAGTCCCGACTTCGCCGGCGTTCCCCTTCGAGATCGATTCATGGGCCGGGCCGACGACGCTTTCTGACGCGGCTTCAACGGCCGGTGGGCGATCGCGCCGCGGGCGTGGCGCGTGCTGCCCCCAGCGAGCGCAGGGAGACGGTCCAAAACGGGAGAGACAGCCAGGTCCGCAGCAAGCTGGCGACATGCCAGCGCAAATGCCGCATCGATCGGCCGGTCGCGCGCTGCGCGTCATGGACGATCGCATAGGCGTCGACCGGTCGGATGCGCCAACCACCGAGCCAGAGCCGGGCGCAGATGTCGTAATCCTCGCAATAGAGGTGCAATCGGGAATCGAAGCCACCGACAGCCGCAAAGGCGTTTGCGCGAAACAGCATGAACATGCCTGCGACCCAGAAGAAGCGCCCCGCCTGCGTGGCACGCAACCCGGCGAGGTAGCGCTGGTCCGCGGACGCGAAGCGTCGTGTCGCCACCGAAAGCGGCGTGAGATTGGTTCGAAGGGAGTCTTCCCGAAGACCGTCGGAACTCTCAACCATGGGAGCGACCAGGCCGACATCGGGGGCCTGAGCGAACGGCTCGAGAAGTGCCTCGAAACCTGAAACCGGAAGGCGAACATCCGGATTCAGGACGAGGAACAAGTCCGAGGTGCAGTGCTCGAACGCGGCGTTGTGATTGCTCGCAAAGCCCTTGGGATGCTCGTTGCGGATGTACTGGATGTCGAGATTCGTCGGCGCGAGGTTCGGTTCCGCCCTTTCCGCGATATTGAAGGTCAGGATCACCTTCGCGCCGCGCAGTGCCACCACGCGATCCAGATCGCCGATCAGGTTTTCGATCATCGGGCCATGGCCATGACTTACCACGGAGATGGTGATCGGCGAGGCGGCGGGGGCGGATCGGGCGTTCATGGTCTTTCGGTTTCCGGGATATCAGGGTGCGTCGCGACCGTGCTTCCGGCTTCGCCTGGTGGAAGCGACCGGAGTAGCCGGGCGGGCGAACCGGCGATTACCGAACCGTCGGGGAAGCTTTTGGTGACGACGCTGTTGGCTCCGACCACGCAGCGCCGTCCCAGGCGGACATTCGGCAGGATGACGGTGCCGATGCCGATGAAGCAGCCGTCCCCGATATCAACGAAACCCTCGTCGTCGGCTATCACCGCGCCGGGCTTTTCCACTCCGGTGTCGATCGGATGCGTCACGTCCACGATGGCGCAGTTTGCGGTAATGGAGACGTTGCGGCCGATATGGACGCGATGGTGCGCCACCAGGTGAACATTCTGCTCGATATTGGTATCGGCGCCGATCAGCAGGGACGGCTGCCGTCCCGGAAGCGCGATTGCTTCCAGACGGGCCCCCGCGCGAATCTTCACGCCATCGCCGAGGCGGATATATCGAGCGCCCGCGATCAGCGTCGGCCGTTCGATGACGACCCGCCGGCCGTAACCGCCAAAGGCGGGGCGATAGAACATCATGCCATGTGCCCAGCGATAGATGCGGTGCAGCCTGTTCCCTAGATCGAGCATCCCGGCCCCTTCATGACTCCGACGCGCCTCTACAGGCGGTTATGGGCATCGCACAGACTTTGCGCTCGACGCTACGCAGCCGTCGCCTTTTCTCTTCTCGGGGCTGGCCCGATCCGGATGCCGACCACGAAATTGAGAACGCCGACCAGCGCCGAGCAGACCAGTGCCCCGATCAGCGCGCCTTCGCGCATGCCGAACAGATATGTGCAGACGAAGAACACCGTCGGCGTGACTACGAGCGCGATGCAGCTCAGCAGCGTGACCTTTCCCGGCTGATACAGCGCATACAGATGATTGACGCAGATGCCGATGATGGAGAGAGGGGCGCAGCTGAACGCCATGCCCTGAAGGAACAACGCGGTGTCGGCATAGCGCGCGCCCAGCGCCACCTTGATGAAGGCCGGCCAGAACGGCGCCAGGATCGTAGCGGCGGCTATTCCGAACAGGAGCCACACCGCGGCAGTCCTGCGGAGCAGGTGGCGTGCGGCGTCCAGATCGTGATGCTTGACGATCAGGTCGGTCTGGGTGTTCCGAAGCGTGGCGGCGAACAGGTTGGACGGGAGCACCAATATGTCGCGGATGGATACCGCCAGCGAATACTGACTGAATAGCGCCGGGGTCAGCAAAGCGGTCAGCACGATGCGATCGAACCGCATGCTGAGGACTTTGGCGAAGCTGCTGCCCCAGGAGCGCAGGCCATAGCCGTAATATTCCCGCGGATCGATTTTCCGTCCGCCTTCACCCTGCCCCGCCCGGAATACCGCCAGCGTGCTCATCGCGCCGACCGCGGAGGAAATCGCCAGCAACGCAAGTACCGGCGCAAGCGCCGGTTTGCCGGCCCATAGCGGATAGGTCACGACACCGGCCAGGTTTAGCGTCGGCGCGACCAGATTTGTCGTGGCATAGCTGATGAAGCGGCCGCTCGGAACGAACAGCGATCCGATCAGCAATGTCGTCAGCTCGGTCACCACATAGGTCCCGAGCAGTACCGTATGAACCGAGAAAGCGTTCTTCGCCTCATCCCCCGGCAACAGGCCGAGAAGGAAGACCAGAGCGTAGGCAAAGGGGGCGCCGAAAAGAATATGGCGCATCAGGAGCCGCATCAGGTGGCGGGGATCGACCTGCTCGGCGCGCAGAAAATAAGCGGCAGCCTGCGGCAGGCCCGCATCCAGCATTCGCGGCAGAATGAAGAGAAAGGCGGTAGTGGCGAGATACAGGCCCATGGTGACGGGACCGATCACGCGCGCAAGGACATAGATCGTGGTCAGCTGCAGGCCGAGCTTCGTGATCTCGCTGGCCCAGAGGAGCTGCGGCTGATTGAGACGGGTGAAATCCCGCATGCTCAAGATCCGGCCGCTATGCGGTGCTGCCGTGGTTGTCGCGCCATCACGGGTATCGATTCCTTGCCGCGACCGATTCCGCGAGCGCCATGACGCGCTGCCACGCCCGGCCGTCGAGATCGCCCAGATGGCTCCTGACGATCGCTGCCCGGCCTTCGGCATCGCGATCGCGGTCGGCCATATAGGCTTGTATCTCGCGTAACGCTTCCTCGCGCGTTTTCGCGATTCGCATCCCGTTCAGAGCGACGATACGGCGATAATGGGTGAAATCGAAAGTGCGCAGGACGGAGCGCTCATAGGGCTTTCGCTCATGCCCGTCGAAGCCGATGCCGACGACCGGGCAGCCAAGCGCGCAGGCATCGATCGCCAGCGTAGATGCGGGCATCACCGCCGCGACGGCTCCGGACAGGAGCACTCCGAGCTCGGTGAAATCCTCGGGCATCGGCGGACTGATGACGCCCCATTCGCGCACGCGGGGAATCGAGAGCTTGAGACAAGCCGACTTCGCCGCCCGGCGCTGATATTCTTCGATATTGTCGCCGAAATGCCGATCGCGAATGACCTGCGGATGCAATCTGGCGACAAGCTGCATATCGGACGGCAGGCGCCCCTGCTCGATATCCTCGACAAGGATATCGACGAGATCGAGATTGTGCGGAAAATATTTGGGCGTGATCGTGCCGAGGACGACATAGGGGCGATCGGGATCGATGCCCAGCCGATCGTATACCGACTTGCGCTCCTGCGCCGTAAAGGGCTCGGCGAAGCGATCGAACTGCAATCCGCCCACGATCCCGACGGTGTCGGGGGCGAAGCCGTACAGCGACTTCGCTTCCTCCTGCATGATCCGGTTCCAGACCGCCAGATATCGCGGCGGCTCGCCGATCACGCCCTTCGAGCTCAGATTGTCCCAGCTGGGCACGATCGCCAGCGTCGGGATGCCGCGACGATGGGCCGCGCGCAGCAGGCGGATCTCGAGCGGTTCGGTGCCGTAGTTCGCCGTCAGCACCAACGCGGGGCGATAGTTGTCGAGCAACGATGAAAACTCGTCGCCGGGAATGAAGCGCGCCTCGACGCGCTGCCACCAGCGCCCGATCGCGGGAAAGTGGCCGAGCAGCGAATTCGCGAACGACGCGATGCGATAGGCGAATGGATGCTTGAGCTTCTCGATCTCGTTGATCAGATTGAACGTCTGGGTGCGCTCACGTCCCGCAAAGACGTTCTTGCGGAGGAAGACGAAGCCCGACTCGGCGCGGTGCTGTCGAATCTTGACGTGCAGGATCTCGCAGCCGCGCAACGCATCCAGGTCGCCTGCCGGCACTTCGACGCCTTCGCTGAAGATGATCTTCAGGTCGAAGCGCTCGACCAGGGCTTCGAAGAGCTTCGAATATACGATGTTGCGAACATAGGCGCCATGGGAGAGGCACAAGAAGGCAATGTCTTTCATCCGGCCTCGACTCCGTCAGGCTAGCGGGAAGGGCGTGCCGGCGCGACGGCGGCTAGGCGCCGCGCTGCGCCAGCGCTGCTTCGGCGAGGGCCAGGTCCTGTTCCGTGTCGATCGAAATCTGGACCTCCTCGATGATATGTGCGCCGCATCGTCCGCCCTTGATCGACCCCTGCTGAAGCAGGCAATCGCGCGTAATCGCATAGGCGACGCCGTTCCTGTGGTAGACCGGCGTGAGTTGCTGCCGCGCAATGATTTCTCCGCCCCGAGGATCCCAATAGTCCATGCGGCCATCCTGGACTATCAATTGCTTCAGGGGATGGGATTTGGAGTCGGTCGGCGAAACCGTCCACACGGCATCGTATCCGCCGTCGACCAGCATCCGGATCGTCGAGGAGATATCCTCGACCAGGCGAAGCGGCGAGGTCGGCTGCAGCATCACGACAATGTCGTACCGGACGCCGTCCAGCGCCTCGACTTCCATCAGCGCATGGCTCAGCACGTCCCAGTCCGAAATGCGGTCGCCGGAAAGCGCTTCCGGCCGCAGGAAGGGGGCATCCAGCCCGGCGCGTTGCGCCGCCGAAGCGATTTCCGGGTGATCGGTGGACACGACCCGTCGATCTATCTCCGGTACCCGGCCGGCAACGTCGCCGGCACGTTCCACCAGCGACTTTCCCTGAACCGTGCGGAGATTCTTGAGCGGAATGCCCTTCGATCCGCCGCGGGCGGGAACGACCGCGAGGACCTTCATGTCGTCGATCACGATGCCGCTCCCGGCCGCCGGCAGATCAGGCAGAGATTGTCGGAGCGGCCCGTCTGCTCGAGCCATGCCTGCCAGTGCCGATCGATCGTGACGTCCAGCGGCGGCAGGGGCTGGCGTCCGCGCGGCACGCCGTCCCTCAGCCAATGCATCGCATTCGCCAGACCATAACGATGCGTATAGACAATTTCCCCGGCGAGACCGGCGCGCTCGGCGCAGTTCTGCAGGCTGCGGCCATCGAACGCCCAGCGATGCTGCACGCGATAGAAGAATTGGGGGAAGCTGTCCGGCAGCAACCCCATCAGGATATCGTCCCGATTGGGCGTCGAGATGATGGCGATGCCGCCCGGCGCCAGCAACGCGCCGATTTCCTCAAGAAAGGCCCGGGGCTCCTCGACATGCTCGATCACCTGGGTGGAAAAGAGCACGTCGATGCGACCACCCCAGTCGCCGGCGGCGCTTGCCGCGTCCGGATACCAAGAATAGCCGCGTTCCTTCAGCGAATGCGACCATGGCAATGCGGGCTCGATCGCGACAATCTCGCCTGCGAGCCCGCTCATATGATCGAGCAGGGCGCCGCCGCCGCAACCCACATCGGCCACAACTTTCCCGCGCAGGCTGGTCGGCCACAATGCGTCGAGCGCGAACTTGGCAAGTTCGTCATGCGCCTGATAATGTTTATGTACGTCGTGGTCCTGATCAAGGAAGCTGCGATAGTCCTCGCTTTGATAGGCGTCGTGGTTCAGCGCCCGCGATTCCTGCAGACGATCCACGCCGCATGTGCCGCAGCGGCCGATCTTCGCGGCCACCCACGAACCAGGCGAGCCGGCGCGAATATCGCCTTCGAACACCGTTCGCCATTCTTCGGCGCCGCAACAGGCGCAGGGTGGAAAATCTGTCGGTTCGTTCTGCACGGGCATCAGGCTGGTCACTCAGTTACGAAAAAAGGGCGGCGAGATCGTGCAATTGGTAAACCGGCTGTCCGGCGTCACTGCCGCGTCCTTCGCCCACCGAGAAGAATCGGCACCCGGTCGCATCCGCACTATCCCGGTCATCGGCTCCATCGCCGATCACCGCAAAGCCCGACGCCGGAGTCCCGGTACGTTCGAAAAGCAGCTTCAACGTCTCAATCTTCGTAGCCGGATGCCCGAAAATGCCCTCGAAATACCCGATCCAGCCACGATTTTCGATAATGGCACGAAGATTGGCTAGCGGGGTGGCGGAGCTGAGGTAACAGGAAAGACCTTGCCGGCGCAACAGATCGAGTAGCGCCTGCGCGCCCACCATCTCCGGCGCCCGGGATACCGCTGCGTCGACGTCGGCCGAATATCGTGCCACCAACCGATCAACATCGAGCACGAGGCCGGGTGCCAGGATGCGCATCCTCTGCACATAGCTCGCGATCTTGGCCTGTCGGTTGCCGGGCTCCTGTTGAAGCACTTCCTCCATGCACACCGATCCGCCCGGATGGAGCTCGGCGATCCTGTGGAAGCCGTCCAGCTTGCATCGGTTCGAATCGACAAGAGTGCCGTCGAAGTCAAAGACCACATGGCGAATGGGCAACCC
>JBEVLV010000042.1:0-15940 GCA_040508955.1 Sphingomonas sp.
CCGCCGCTGCATCGCCTGCGTTTATCGCCGCAACCGCGGCGGAAGAGTCGACCGCCGACGCCTCGATCCGGCCTTTCCATTTTCATGCGTCGGACGAGGCGCTCGCGGACCTGAAGCGACGCATCCTCGCGACGCGTTGGCCCGAGCATGAAACGGTGCGCGATACGACGCAGGGCGTTCAGCTCGCGACCATGCAGAAGCTCGCGCGCCACTGGTCGACCGATTATGACTGGCGCAAGATGGAGGCGCGGCTCGATGCCCTGCCGCAATTCGTCACCAATATCGACGGCCTCGACATCCACTTCATCCATGTCCGGTCGAAGCATCCGGCAGCGTTGCCCGTCATCGTAACGCATGGCTGGCCGGGTTCGATCATCGAGCAGCTCAAGATCGTCGGTCCGCTGACCGATCCCACCGCGCACGGCGGGACGGCGGCGGATGCGTTCGACATCGTGATCCCCTCGCTCCCCGGCCATGGCTTTTCCGGAAAACCCGACAAGACCGGTTGGGATCCGCAGCGGATCGCGCGCGCCTGGGGCGTGCTGATGACGCGGCTGGGCTATACTAAATATGTCGCGCAGGGCGGCGACTGGGGCAATGCCGTCACCGAGCAGATGGCGCTGCAGCAGCCGACCGGACTGGTCGGCATCCACACCAATATGCCGGCGACGCTGCCCGACAATATCTCTGCCGCGCTTGCCGGCGGCCCCGCGCCGACCGGACTTTCCGGCGACGAGAAATATGCCTGGGACCAGCTCGACTTCTTCTGGAAGCATGGCCTCGCCTATGCTCAGGAGATGTCGAACAAGCCCCAGACGCTCTATGCGCTGGCGGATTCCCCGATCGGGCTGGCGGCATGGATGCTCGATCACGATCTCCGCAGCTACGAACTGATCGCGCGAGTGTTCGACGGGGTGAGCGAAGGGCTCACCCGCGACGATATCCTCGACAATGTCACGTTATACTGGCTGACGAACACCGCTGTCTCGTCCGCGCGTCTCTATTGGGAAAGCAAGCTTGCCTTCTTCGCCCCCAAGCGCGTGCCTCTGCCCACGGCCGTCAGCGCGTATCCGGACGAGATCTATACAGCCCCGCGCAGCTGGACCGAAAAGGCCTATCCCAAGCTCATCCACTATAACCGCCTCTCCAAGGGCGGCCATTTCGCGGCATGGGAACAGCCCCAATCCTTTACCGAGGAGCTACGCGCAGGCTTCCGGTCATTGCGATAGGACGGACATGAAGACGTGGGCGCCGCCGCGAGTAGGGCGGTGCTCGCGTCCGGCATCGGAAGGGCTCAGCCATGGCGACGATCTCCGTTGCCGGTCGACGCGGACGCGACCGGCGCGAATTTTGCGGGAAAGCGGCGGTCACGCTCGCTGCGGCCGGGCTGGGCCTGGCGGCACGCGGCGCCCGGTCTGCGCCCTTCGGCGGGACGGGCTCGGCAGGCATGCCTGCGGATTTCGGTCCGCTCAAACAGGCGCGCGCGGGCCTGCTTGAAACGAGCTTCGCGGAAGTCGGCCCCGCTGACGGTCCGACCGTGATCCTGTTGCACGGTTGGCCCTACGACATCCATAGCTTCGCCGATTCCGCGCCCCTGCTCGCGGCGAGCGGCTTCCGGGTCATCGTCCCACATCTGCGCGGTTACGGGCCCACCCGTTTCCTCTCCGCCGAAACGCTGCGCAACGGACAGCCGGCCGCGATCGCCCAGGACATCATCGATCTTATGGACGTGCTGAAGATCGAGCGCGCGGTCCTGGCGGGTTTCGATTGGGGTGCGCGCACCGCCGACATCATCGCCGCGCTCTGGCCGCAGCGGACCAAGGCGCTCGTCGCGGTGAGCGGCTATCTGATCTCCAGCCAACAGGCGGGTGCGGCGCCGCTACCGCCGGAGGCCGAGTTCCAATGGTGGTACCAGTTCTACTTCGCGACGGAGCGCGGCAGGGCCGGGTACCAGAAATATCGCCGCGAATTCTCCAGGCTGATCTGGCAGCTCGCTTCCCCCAAATGGCACTTCGACGACGCGACGTTCGAACGATCGGCTGCGGCTTTCGATAATCCCGATCATGTCGACATCGTCATCCATAACTATCGTTGGCGACTGGGGCTCGCCGAGGGAGAGGCGCGATATGCGGAGCTCGACCGCCGGCTCGCCTCGGGTCCGGTGATTTCGGTGCCGACGATCACGCTCGAAGGGGATGCCAATGGCGCGCCCCATCCGCCGCCGAGTGCCTATCGCAGCAAATTCTCGGGGCCGTATGCGCACCGCACGCTCACCGGCGGCATCGGCCATAATCTTCCGCAGGAGGCGCCGCAGGCATTCGCGCAGGCCGTCATCGACGCGAGCAAGATGGGCTGATCCTCACCCTGGTCTGGTATCGCCTTCCACGAGGCGATAGGCACGACGCATGACCGAAACAGCAAAGCCGCCCGTCGCGGCAACCCGCCCCCACAGCTTCACCGCGCATGGCGTGACGATCGAAGATCCCTGGGCGTGGATCAAGGACCCCGGCTATCCCGAGGTCACCGACAAGGACGTGCTCGCCTATCTCGCGGAGGAGAACGCCTATTTCGAGGGCGTGATGGAACCGCTCAAGCCGCTTTCCGAGACGCTGTTCCAGGAGATGCGCGGGAGGATCAAGGAGGACGAATCGACCGTCCCGCAGCGCGACGGCGACTGGATCTACTGGACCGACTACGAGACCGGCGGCGAATATCCGCGCTGGTGGCGCAAGCCCGTTGCGGGGGGTGACAACCAGCTCATCCTCGACGAGCCGGCGCTGGCCGCGGGCAAGGAATATTTCCGGCTGGGCGCGATTTCGGCGAGCCCGGACGGACGCTGGCTGGCCTATGCGATCGACGACAATGGCTCGGAGCGGTTCGAGGTGCGGGTCAAGGACCTGGAAACCGGCGATCTGCTGCCCGACACGATCCCCGGCATGCTCTCCGAGATCGTCTGGACCTCGGACTCGAAGGGCTTTCTCTACGGCCTGGCCAACGAGAATTGGCGGACCGACAATGCCCGCTGGCACAAGCTCGGCGATCCGATCGAGAACGACCTGGAGATCTTCAAGGAAGCGGACGAGGGCTACCGCGTCGCCGTGGGCGAGACCCAGTCGCGCAAATATCTGCTGGTCTCCACCGGCGACCACGTCACCAGCGAAGTCTATCTGCTCCCCGCCGACAATCCCGCCGCGCCGATGATCTGCGTCGCGCCGCGCAAGGAAGGGCGCGAATATGACGTGGACGAGCATGACGGCACGCTCTTCATCCACACCAACGACACCGACACCAATTTCCGGCTGGTGACGACCTCGGCGGAGGCGCCCGGCGACTGGGTCGAGCGGATCGCGCCGTCGCGGCATTTCTATATGACCGGCATCACCTGCTATGCCGATTTCTTCATCGTCGAGGGGCGCGAGGACGGGCTCGATCAGGTCGAGCTCCACCGCTACGATCCGGCTATCGCCCCGGCACGGCTGCAATTCCCCGAGGCGAGCTATGTCGCGGGCTCGGGCGACAATCCCGAATATGCCATCACCAAGCTGCGGCTCGGTTATGAATCGATGGTCACGCCGGGGACGGTGTATGATTACGACGTCGCCACCGGCGAACTGGAGACGCTCAAGGTCCAGGAGATCCCCTCGGGCTATGACGGCAGCAAGTACCGCACCGAGCGGCTGAAGATCGCGGCCCGCGACGGCACCGAGGTCCCGGTCTCGATCGTCTATCCCAAGGATTTCCCGAAGGACGGCACGGGCAAGCTCTATCTCTATGCCTATGGCGCCTATGGCTATGCGATCCCGCCCGGCTTCTCGACCAGCCGCATGTCGTTCCTCGATCGCGGCATCGCCTTCGCCATCGCCCATATCCGCGGCGGCGACGATCTCGGCCAGCAATGGTATCTCGACGGCAAGCTCGAGAAGCGGGAGAACACGTTCAACGATTTCGTCGACGTGGCGAAGGGGCTGATCGAGCAGGGCTTCACCCACAAGGGCGGCATCGCCATCGCCGGACGCTCGGCGGGGGGCGAGCTGATGGGCGCGGTGGTCAACAGCGATCCGGACCTGTGGGGCGTGGTGATCGCCGATGTGCCGTTCGTCGACGTGCTCAACACGATGCTCGACGAGAGCCTGCCGCTGACGCCGGGCGAGTGGCCCGAATGGGGCAATCCGGTGGAGGACAAGGCGGCGTTCGAGCTGATCCGCTCGTACAGTCCGTACGACAATGTTGCGGCGCATGCCTATCCGCCGATGTTCATCTCGGGCGGTCTCAACGATCCGCGCGTGACCTATTGGGAACCGGCGAAATGGGCCGCTAAACTGCGTGCGACCAAGACCGACGCCAATGTGCTGGTGCTCAAGACCAACATGGGCGCCGGCCATGGCGGCAAGTCGGGCCGGTGGGAGAGCTTGCGGGAATCCGCGGACGAGATGGCCTTCATCCTGTGGCAGCTGGGCGTGGCGGGCTAATCCTCGATCCAGAAGAGCCGCTCGACCGGCTTCTCCAGCGCCGCGGCCAGCTTGAGCGCGAGCAGGGTGGAGGGGATGAACACGCCGTTCTCCACCGTGTTGATCGTCTTGCGGCTGACGCCGATCCGGTCGGCCAGGTCCGCCTGGGTCAGCCCCAGGCGGGTGCGTTCGTCCTTCAGCGCGTTGGCGAGCCGCTCAGCCATTGGCCGCGCGCAGCTCCAGCGTCGCGAAACAGACCAGGCTGGCGGACAGGCAGATCATCACGATCAGCCGCGCCGCCTGCGACCCGTTGAGCGCGAGAGTGCTCGCCGTCGCCGCCAGGATCATGCCGGCGAGCGCCGCGCTCCAGCAACCGACCGCCAGGCTGGCCCGGCGGTGCGCCCGCGTCGTCTCGTCGTTGAGCAGCCGCGTCACCGTGCCGGGCTGGAGGAAGCCGGCGAGCGGGGTCAGGTTGATCGCGACCAGCGCCGCGAGCAGCAGCCAGACGCCCAGCCGTTCGGCCGTCTCCATCCGGTGCAGCCCGAGCAACGTGCTGCCGGCGAACGCGGCGGCGAGCAGATAGAACAGGATGCTGCGGGCCCGGCCGAGATGCTCGGCCTTGGCGACGGGATCGGCGATCATGCGGCGTCCCCCTTCAATGCGCGCCGCTCCAGCGTGCCGAAGCGCAGCAGCGCCAGCGCGATCGAGAGGGTGATCACCAGCCGTACCCCCTCGCGGGCGGAGATCGGCTCGTAGAAGCTGGCGACGAAGACCAGGAACGCCGTGCCGATCGCTCCCCAGAAGCCAAGCGCCATCGCGCGGCGGCGATGGTCGAGCGTGGTCTCGTCGTTGAGGATCGCCCGCATCCGCGCGCCGCGCAGCAATCCGCCGCCCCAGACGAGGAACAGCAACAGCGCAGCCGCCCAGACGATCCATGCCGAAAGCTGCAGCGTCTGCGGGCGGTTCAGCGGCAGGTCGTCGTGAAAACTGCCCGCTTGGGCCGCCACGAACACCAGCGCCATCACCGTCGCCGCGCGTGCCCGGCCCCAGGCCGCGCGCTCGGCGATATCCGCGTTTCCGGTCGTCATTCATGCCTCCCGTAGTAACTCATAGGTTACATGTAACCTACACGTTACATCGATGCAAGCCCCTTTGCGGGGTTCCTCTCGCGGAGTCGCTGGGTTAGGAGCCCTGGCATGGAACGCGCCGACCATGCCCCCGCCGGCCGCTTCGACGGGATCGAGCATCGCTTCGCGCTGCGGGTCTATTTCGAAGACACGGATCTGACGGGCGTCGTCTATCATGCCAATTACCTGCGCTATCTGGAGCGTGCGCGATCGGACATGCTCGCATGCGCGGGCGTCGATCAGCGCGCGACGTTCGAGGCGGGTATCGGCGCCTATGCGCTTACCGACGTGCATATCCGCTATCGCGCACCCGCGCGGCTGAACGAGGAACTTATCATAGTCAGCCGGCTTGTCCGGGTACGCGCGGCGGCCGTTCATATTCAGCAACGAGTCATGCGCGGGACAACCATATTGGCCGAAGCGGAGGTCGAGGCGGCGTTCGTCTCGCCCTCGGGACGGCCTGTTCGCCAGCCGCCCGCATGGGTGACGGCGTTCGAACTCCTCGTCTGGCCAAAGAGCTAAAAGGAAAGCTGAGCCCTCATGGAATTCATCAGTACCGACGCCACCACCATGTCGCCGATCGGCCTGTTCCTGCAGGCCGATATCGTCGTGAAGGTCGTCATGATCGGCCTGCTGCTCGCCAGCCTCTGGACCTGGACGATCATCCTCAGCTTCTATTTCCGGGCGCGCAGCGTGCGTGCCGCGATCGACGCGTTCGAGCGCGAATATCGCGAGGCGGACGATATCGACGAGTTCCATCGCCGCTCGTCCGGGCGCGACCAGCCGATCGCGCGGGTCTTCTCGGCGGGCGTCACCGAATGGCGCCGCTCGACCTCGGGCAAGAGCATCGATCGCGAAGGCACGCGCGAGCGGCTCGCTACCGCGATGGGCGCCACCGTCGCGCAGGAGATCGATCGCCTGGCCGACCGGCTGAACTTTCTGGCGACCGTGGGCGCGGTCGCGCCGTTCGTCGGCCTGTTCGGCACGGTCTGGGGCATCATGCGCAGCTTCACCGGCATCGCTGCGGCGAAGAGCTCGTCGCTCGCCGTGGTCGCACCGGGCATCGCCGAGGCGCTGTTCGCCACCGCCATCGGCCTGTTCGCCGCCATCCCGGCGGTGATCGCCTATAATCGGTACAGCCATGCCGTGAACCGCGTCGAGCAACGGCTCAACCGCTTCGCCGACGGCTTCCACGCGACGCTGAGCCGCCGCCTGGAGATGGAGGCCTGAGCCATGGCCATGCACCTTCCCTCCACCAAGAGCCGCGGCCGGCGCCAGCCCATGGCCGAGATCAACGTGACGCCGCTGGTCGACGTCATGCTCGTGCTGCTGATCATCTTCATGGTGACCGCGCCCTTGCTCACCGCCGGCGTGCCGGTGAACCTGCCCGAGAGCCGCGCCAAGGCGCTCGACCAGGAGCAGAAGCCGGTCCAGATCTCGATCGACGACAAGGGCCAGACCTTTATCGACAATGAGCAGGTGACCGACGCCGCGCTGCCCGCGAAGCTCGAGGGGATTGCCGGCAAGCTCGGTCCCGACGGCAAGCCGGCTATGATCTATCTGCGTGCCGATACCGGGCTGGGCTATGGCAAGGTCATGCGTGTGATGGGCGAGCTCAACCGCGCCGGGCTGAACCGCGTCTCGCTGCTCACCGATCCGAGCACTAATCCGTGATCGAACGTTCGGAGGGTGCGGGCCTGACGGTGGCACTGGCGGGGCATGTCGTCCTGTTCGGCCTGTTGTCGGTCGGCTTCCTCGCCACTCCCAATCCCGTCAAGCTGAAGAGCACGCCGATCGAGGTGTCGCTGTCGGACGATATCGGCGTGGAGACCAGCGCGCCGGTGATCAGCCATGAAGAGCTGGCTGCGAAGAAATCGCCCGTCGAGGCGCCCGTCGAGCCCGATGTCGCGCCGCCCGAGCCCGCGACCGAGCCGCAGCCGATCGCGAAGCCGCAGCCGACCCCGCCCAAGCCGGTGCCCGCGCCGAATGCCAAGCCGGCCCCCCCGGTCAAGCCGGTTACTGCCGCGCCCGCCAAGACGCCGGCCAAGCCGAGCAACAAGCCCGTGCGGCCGACGGGCAATCTCGACGGGCTCGATATCGGCAAGTCGAACAACAAGACCAACAGCACGGCGACCGTGCCGCCGGCGAGCGTGGCTTCCGCCAAGGACATTGCCAGCTTCCGCGGTCTGATCGCGCGGCAGATCCAGCCCTGCGCCAATCGTCAGGTGACGCCCGGGCCGGGTGCGGAGAACATCAAGGTGCTGCTGACGGTCAATTTCAATCGCGACGGATCGCTCGCGGGCAATCCGGTCATCACCGGTGTCCAGGGTAATGACGGTGGCAACGCGCGCTATGTCGAGCGCGTCAAGGATCTGGCGATCGCCACGTTCCGGGGATGCTCGCCCGTGCACGGCCTTCCCGACGACCTTTATGATGTGCCCAAGGGCTGGAAGAGCTTACCCTTCAGTTACAAGCTGCCCGGATAAGGATGGGGATGATGAAAATACGATATCTGGCGCTTGCCGCTGTATGCCTTGCGAGCGTCGCCCATGCGCAGGATGCACAGCAACCTGCCGTGCAGACTGCGCCCGCGGCCGGGCAGGAGGAGCCGGTCATCGATATCGTCGGGGGTATCTCCGCGCCGATGCCGATCGCGATTCCGGTGATGCCGACCAACGCAGTGGCGAGCACTGCGGCGGGCCCGACCGACGTGATGGGCCAGAAGCTCTCGGAGATCATCACCAACGACCTGCGCAATTCGGGGCTGTTCACGCCGCTCGCCGCTGATCGGCTGCTGCCCGTCGCCTATGCCGAGGTGCAGGCGCCGGCCTATGACCGCTGGGGCGGCACCGGCGCGCAGGCGCTGGTCCAGGGCTATGTCCGCGCCAACGGCAACGGTTCACTCACCGTCGGCTGCTATCTCTACGACATCGCCTCGCGTACCGAGCTGATCCGCCAGGGCTTCGTCGTCTCGCCGGGCGACTGGCGTCGCGCAGCGCACAAATGCGCCGACGCGATCTACACAAGGCTGACCGGGGAGGGCCCCTATTTCGACAGCCAGGTCGTCTATATCGCCGAGCAGGGCCCCAAGAACAAACGCCGCAAGCAGTTGGCGATCATGGACCAGGATGGCGCCAACCACCGCTTCCTGACCAACGGCCAGTCGATCGTGCTGACGCCGCGCATCTCGCCGCAGCAGAACGCGATCCTCTACATGAGCTATGAGAAGAACCGGCCGTCGATCCATATCTACGATCTCGGCTCGCGTAGCGATCGCACCCTGGTCGAGAACACCAGCCTGAACTTCGCGCCGCACTGGTCGCCCGACGGGCGCTCGGTGCTGTTCTCGATGGCGCAGGCGGGCAACACCGACATCTATCGGATCAGCGCGAGCGGCGGGGCGCCGCAGCGGCTCACCACCTCGCCCGGCATCGATACCGGAGGCAGCTATTCGCCCGACGGCAAGCGCATCGTGTTTGAGAGCGATCGCGGCGGCACGCAGCAGCTCTATGTGATGGATGCCGATGGCGGCAACCAGCGCCGCATCAGCTTCGGCGGCGGGCGCTACGCTACGCCGGTGTGGAGCCCGCGCGGCGACCAGATCGCCTTCACCCGCATCGGCGGTGGCGCGTTCCGGATCGGCGTGATGACCGCGAACGGCAGCGGCGAGCATCTGCTCACCAACAGCTGGGGTGACGAAGGCCCGACCTGGTCGCCCAACGGCCGCGTGCTGATGTTCTTCCGCTCGGCCCAGGGTTCGGGCCGGCCCGACCTGTGGACGGTCGACCTGACCGGATCGGCCACGCGGAAAGTGCCGACGCCGCTCGACGGATCGGATCCGAACTGGGGGCCGATCCGCCCTTGAATCGGGACGGCCTGAACCAAATCGAAACGCGTGCGTAATGCTTCCAATAGAAATGCTCATTCCAACGAAGGAGGATACCATGTCCAAGATGACGACCGGCCTGGTGATGGCTGTGGCGCTCGTCGCTGTCGCCGGTTGCGCGAAGAAGCCGCCCAAAGAGCTTCCGCCCCCGCCGAGCGAGCAGCCGGCCCAGCCCCAGGGCAATTACGGCAATAACGAAGGCCAGACGATGAGCTCGCTGGCCGAGCAGTTCCGTCGCGAAGTGACCAGCGACACCGTCCATTTCGCGCTCGATGAATATGACATCGATCCCGAGGCGCGCGCGATCCTGGACAGCCAGGCGACCTGGCTGGCGGCGCATCCCGCGGTGCGGATCACGATCGAGGGTCATTGCGACGAGCGCGGCACGCGCGAATACAATCTCGCGCTCGGCGACCGCCGCGCCAATGCGGCGAAGAACTATCTCGCGGCGCGGGGCGTCTCGGCCGATCGCATCACGACGATCAGCTATGGCAAGGAGCGTCCGCTCGCGACCGGATCGGACGAGCAGAGCTGGGCGCAGAACCGCCGCGCGGTGACGATCGTCCTGAACTGATCGCTTCACCTGATTGGAAGAGGCCGCCGGGGTTCGCTCCGGCGGCTTTTTTCGTGCCCGTCGAATCCGCTTGCGACTCCCCGGAATGCGATATAAAAGTGATATCACAATAACGGGAGGTCATGATGACGGATATTCGAGGCCAGGCGTCGGCGCTGCGGCAGAGCAGCGAGAGTTCGGCGAGCACGATGGGCGGCTATGGCATGTTGCTCGTGCTGCTGGTCTCGCTGGTGGCCGGGGGCGCGGCGCTGAGCCAGATCGACAGGATGGCCGACGCGATCGTGGTGAGCTGGATCGTCGCCGCGAGCCTGGTTTTCCTGTTCGTGCTGTGCGGCTTCTACCTGCTCCAGCCGAACCAGGCGGTGGTGATCACCCTGTTCGGCGATTACAAGGGCACCGATCGCACCACCGGCCTGCGCTGGGCTCTGCCTTGGATGATCAAGAAAAAGCTGTCGGTGCGCGCCAACAACATGATCTCCGAGAAGATCAAGGTGAACGACCTGCGCGGCAATCCGATCGAGATGGCGGCGCAGGTGGTGTGGCGCGTGACGGACACCGCGCAGGCGCTGTTCGATGTCGACGACTATAAGGCGTTCGTGAACGTCCAGATCGAGGCGGCGGTGCGCACGATCGGCTCGCGCTATCCCTATGACGATTTCGAGCATCAGGAGATCACGCTGCGCGGCAATCACGACCAGGTCGGCGGCGAACTCCGCCAGGAGCTGATCGCGCGGCTCGCGGTGGCCGGCATCACCGTCGACGAATGCGGCTTCACGCATCTGGCCTATGCGCAGGAGATCGCTGGGGCGATGTTGCGGCGGCAGCAGGCCCAGGCGGTGGTCGCGGCGCGGACGACCCTGGTCGAGGGCGCGGTCGGCATGGTCGAGATGGCGCTGGCCCAGCTCTCGGCGAAGAATGTCGTCGAGCTGGACGACGAGCGCCGTGCGGCGATGGTCTCGAACCTGATGGTGGTGTTGTGCGGCGAGCGCGACACCCAGCCGATCGTCAATGCAGGCTCGCTGTACCAGTAAGGATCGAGCGGTGTCGGTCCCCCCGCAGAAAAAGGCGTTTCCGCTGCGCCTCGATCCCGCGCTCTACGCGGCGATCGAGCGCACGGCGGCGAGCGACCTGCGCAGCGTCAACGCGCAGGTCGAGTGCCTGCTGCGCGAGGCGCTGCAGCGGCGGGGCGTGAAGCTTGCGGAGCCGGTGCGCGCCAAGCGGGGGCGGCCGGCGAGGATTTCGGAAGGAGACGAATCATGATGATGATGGCGTTCCACACCAGCCGGAAGCAGCTGCCCTGGCTGCTCGCTGGGTCGGCGGCGGCGATCACGATCGGCGTGGCGGCGCTGCTGTCATGAAGGATCGCGATTCCTGGTTTCGGCCCAAGCTGTTCGGCATAGGCTCGGTCCCGGTGACCTGGCAGGGTTGGCTCGTCACTGCGGCCATGCTGATCGCTGTCGGCCTGATCACCAATCTGTCGCGGCATGGCCATCCGGCGTTCCTGGCCCTGCTGGCGCCCGTGGCCTTCGCCTTTCTGTGGATCAGCTGGGCCAGGACCGAGGGCGGCTGGCATTGGCGCTGGGGAGATTCCGACTGATGCGCATGTTTCTCGCTCTAGCCAGCCTCGCGATGGTGCCGCTGGCGCATGCCCAGTCCGCGCCGGTCGAGACCGATATGACCGCGCCGGGGCCGCTTGGGGTCCTCGCGGGAACGCTGATCGATCCCGATGCGAAGGCGCCGCTCCTGGTGATCATCCCCGGATCCGGGCCCACCGATCGCAACGGCGACAATGCGCTCGGTGTATCGGGCGGGCCCTATCGCCGGCTCGCCCAGGCGCTGGCGGCGCGCGGCGTGGCGACGGTCCGGATCGACAAGCGCGGCATGTTCGGCAGCCGCGCCGCGGTGGCCGACGCCAATGCGGTGACGATAGCCGACTATGCCGTCGACGCACATGCCTGGGCCGATGCGATGCGCAAGCGCACCGGGCGCGCCTGTGTGTGGCTGGCCGGGCATAGCGAGGGCGGACTCGTGGCGTTGCAGGCCGCGCAGGATGCGCGCGGCATCTGCGGAGTGGTGCTGATCTCCGCGGCCGGGCGGCCTCTGGGCACGGTGATGCGCGAGCAGTTTCGAGCCAATCCGGCCAATACGCCGATCCTTGCGCCCGCGCTCGGTATGGTCGATGCGTTCGAGGCTGGTCGCCATGTCGATCCCGCGAGCTTGCCGCAGCCGCTCTCGATGCTGTTTCCCGACAGCGTGCAGAACTATCTGATCGACATGTTCCGCTACGATCCGCCGAAGCTCGCCGCGAAGCTGCACGTACCGATGTTGATCGTACAGGGCGACCGCGACGTCCAGGTGCGCCTGACCGACGCCCAGGCTTTGAGCAAAAGCGCGCCGGCGGCGAAGCTGGCAGTAATTCCGGGTATGACCCATGTGTTGCGCACCGCGCCGGGAGAGACGCCTGGCGCGAGCCTGGCCACCTATCGCGATATTAGTCTGCCGGTATCGCCTGGTCTGGTCGATGCGATCGCCGGGTTCGTGGTAAAGCCCTAGCCCAGCGTTTGGTTCAGCACCTTCGCCAACCGCAGCCCGCCGCGCAGCACCTGTAGGCGGGCAGGCTTGACCAGCGACGCGATCGTCGCCTCGTCGAGCTTCGCGGGAGTATTGGCAGGCATGGTACAGGGATCGCCGCCGAATGCCGAAGTGTAGACGGTATCGTGCGCCACTTGCCAGCTCTCGCGGCTCCAGTCCTCGACGGTGCCGGCCTGGATCGGATTGCGTACCGACGCGCTGTAGGCCCGCACCATTGCCGGCGGCATCGAGATCGCGCGCTCGGCAAGCAGACCGTCCCATATCGAATGAAGATTCAGCCGGTCGGTCGTGTAGATTCCATAGGTCGCTTTGACCTTGTTGCCGCCCTGATCGTGTCGCTCGCCGGCATGAAGCGGCTGATGCAGATCACCGATGAAGTGAATCAGGAACACCAGCGCCTGGACGCGGTCGCGCTCGGGGACGCGCTTGTCCTTGAGCAGCTTCATGTCGCGCTCGATCTGCGCCGACACGCAATTATCGTCCTTGCACGGCGGCTTCAGGTCGAACGGCGCGCAGATGTCGACGTCCTGATAATGCCAGGCGCTGGCATATTTGAAGCGCGATCCCAGCTTCTTGACGCAGTCCGCCCAGACGCTTGTCTCCTCGATCGTGCGGGTCGGGCATTCGGGCGTCTCGAGCATCGGCCCGGATTCGGCGAGCATCCGGTTGATCGCCAGCCGCACCTTCGGGGTGACGTTCTTGTAGGCGATCGCGGCTACCGTCTGATGGCCATATTCCCAATAGGCCTGGGCGGGCGAAGCGAAGCCGATCAGGGCGGCGAGGATCAGGAGGATGCGACTCATGCCGCCGCGCCTATACGCGCCACGCGACGGCTTCAACTGTCGTGCGCATCCATCGAGTCATTCGTCGCCATAGCAGGCGACCACGCGTTCGCCGGTCGCGGACGCCCTGCCGCGATACATGCCCGGGGTGTTGAAGCTCCACGCCATCTCGCCGTTCGGGCCGGTGACGATCACGCCACCGGTGCCGCCCAGCGCCTTGGTCTCGGCCATTACGAGGTCTGCCGCCTGCTTCAGGCTTTCGCCCTTGAAGCGGACGCGGGCGCAGATCTCGTGGGCGACGCCCTCGCGGATGAAGAACTCGCCGGCGCCGGTTCCCGATACGGCGCAGGCGCGGTCGTCGGCATAGGTGCCGGCGCCGATGATCGGCGAATCACCGATCCGGCCCCAGCGCTTGCCCGTCAGGCCGCCGGTCGAGGTCGCCGCGGCGACATGGCCGTGCGCATCCATCGCGACCGCGCCGACAGTGCCGTATTTCAGGTCAACGTCGAACCAGCCGAGCTTGTCGTTGGCCTTCATCTTGTCGAGCTGGCCGCGACGTTCCGGGGTGGCGAACCAGCTGTTGTCGACCTGTTCGAGATCCTGTTCTCGCGCGAATTCGTCGGCGCCGGGGCCGGAGAGGATGACGTGTGGGCTATGTTCCATCACCGCGCGCGCCGCCGCGATCGGGTGGCGGGTGGTGGTGGTGCTGGCGACCGCGCCGGCCGCGCGCGTCGCGCCGTCCATGATCGCCGCATCGAGCTCATTGCGCGCGTCCCAGGTGAACACCGCGCCGCGGCCTGCATTGAAATGGGGATCGTCCTCCAGCACCTGCACCGCGGCCTGTACGGCGTCGAGCGCGCTGCCACCGGCGGCCAGTACGGCCGATCCGGCGTCGAGCGCCGCGTTGAGGCCGGCCAGCGCGCCCGCTTCCTGCTCGGGTGGGAGCTTGCCCTTCTCGATGACGCCCGCGCCGCCATGGATCATCAGCGTCCATTGGGGCTTGGCGCCCTGAGGTTGCTGGGCTTGGGCGGCGATCGGCATGAACTGGGCTCCGGACAGGATCTGGGCACGGCGCGCAGCGCCGCGGATGGATATACCATGTCCTAGCAGATCGCATCCGCGTCGCCAGCGCGGGAATCCTAGAGTGCGGGAGTCCGGACCAGGGGGTGGAGCAATTTCGCCGGTGCCGGGGAAAGGCCGATCAACGGCCGGAGCCAGCCGATCCGTCGGCCCACCAGATAGGTGGCAAGGCACGCGACCACGGTGCCGGCGAGCAGCGCGGCGAACTGCAGGCCCGCCGCCAGGCCGAGCGGCATCGTCACCCATGCGATCAGTACGATCGCCGGATGATGGACGATGTAGAAGGGGAAGACCGCCTCGGCGAGCGTCTTGCGCCAGGGATGGTCATGGTTCCACCAGGTATCGGCGACGTGGAACAGCGCCAGGATCATCGCCCACGCCATCGTCGCGCGCGCCGCGCGATCGAGCGCCATCACCTCGTGCGAAGGGACCGCGGCACCGGGGAAGTTGATCTCGACCGCGAGCACCGGAACCGCCGCCAACGCGGCGACGAGGAGCGCCGGCTTCCAGGCGCGTGCCAGAGCCGGCCAGAGCTGCGGCGCGCCGGCCAGCATGAAGCCGAACAGGAATTCGGGGATATATTGGGAATGGCCGCCCCAGTCGCTCACCAGCCCCTGATGCTCGGGTGCGACGAACAGCAACGACAGGCGCAGCGTCGACAGCACGACGATCGGCACCCAGAGCAGGCGTCGCTCCTGCGCCAGCCAGTTCGCGAGGCCGTCCAGCATCGCCAGCACCCGCGGTCCCCGCCACGCAAGCAGTGCGGTCAGCAAGAAGGTATAGGTAGCGAGATAGGCGAGGAACCAGAGATGCTCCCAGCTGGGAAAGGCCACCCCGTTCAGGTTGTCGAGCCGCCAGTAGTCGAACGCCCAGAAATGGAGATAGCCGTGGCGATAGCCATGCTCGGCGACGCGCACCCACATCTCCAGCGGCACGATCGCTGCCATGCCGAAGGCGAGCGGGATCAGCAGCCGCGACGCGCGCGATCGCGCGAAGGCGGGGGCGCCGCCCGAACGGTCGAATAGTTTGCGCGAGGCATAGCCCGAGACGGCGAACAACAGGGGCAGGCGCCACGGCGTGAGCAGCGCCATCGGCGGGATCAGCGCGGGATAGCTGTGCGCGGTCTTGATCACCCAGGGCCAGGGCGCGAAGACCATTGCGATGTGATAGAAGATCAGCAGCGCGAACGCGGCGATGCGCAGCCAGTCCATGCCGTAATGGCGCTGGGACCGGTTCTGCGAAACCGCCAGGTTCGGGTCGTGCCGCAAGACTTCGCCTCGATGGAGCAACAAACCAGCAACCTTGCACGGACTGCCTTAGCAACGCGTAAAGGAATGCGGATCCGGTGCAGGAGGGATGCACTTCCCGCGCGTTGGTGCCGCGGCGGCTAGCCGCGTTCGTCCGAACCGCTTATATGCCCGGCCATGTCCGTAAGACCCTGGCGCGATATC
>JBEVLV010000043.1:0-16491 GCA_040508955.1 Sphingomonas sp.
TGCCCGCTTCCCACCCAATCCCGGTCACCCCTGAACGCCCAGAATATGGCCCCCTAGCGCGCCGTGCTCATCGAGTAAGGGCGGGCGTTCCTGCTCGCCCCCCAGGCCTTGTTCGGCGCGGCCTGCATCGTGAAGCGCAGTTCGCCGCCCGCGACGATCTCGGCGTGGCGGAGATAGACGCGGTCGAGCGGCTTGCCGTTCAGCGTCACCCGGCCGACATAGCGGTTCGCATCCGACAGCCCGTCCGCCAGGATCGTGAAGCGCTTGCCGTTCGGCAGGTTGAGCACCGCGCGATCGGCAAAGGGGCGGCCGATCACATATTCGTTCGATCCCGGCGCGACCGGATAGAAGCCGAGCCCGGTGAAGACCAGCCAGGCCGACATCTGGCCGAGATCGTCATTGCCCGAAAGCCCGTCGGGCGCCGGCTTGTACTGGCTCTCGACGATCTGCTTCAGCCGCTCCTGCGTCCGCCAGGGCTGGCCGGCGAAGGCGTAGAGATAGGCGACGTGGTGGCTCGGCTCGTTGCCGTGGATATATTGCCCGATCAGCCCGGCGATATCCTCGGCATGGCTGTAGTCGATCTTCGAATTGTCGAAGTCGAACATCGCGTCGAGCTTCTTCACGGCCGCCGCGTCGCCGCCGAGCAGGGCGAACATGCCGGCCTGATCCTGCGGCACGAACCAGCTATATTGCCAGGCATTGCCCTCGGTATAGTCCGAGCTATAGTTGATCGCGGTGGGGTCGAACGGGGTGCGATAGCTGCCATCGGCCTTGCGCGCGCGCAGGAAGCCGGTCTTCGCGTCGAAGCTGTTGCGCCAGTTGCCGGCGCGCTTCTCGAACGCGGCAGCGATGTCGGGCTCGCCCATCGCCTTCGCCATCCGCGCGATGGTCCAGTCGTCATAGGCATATTCGACCGTCTTGGACGCCGCCTCGGGCTCCTTGTCGATCGGGACGTAGCCGAGCTTCATGTACCAATCGAGCCCGCCATAGGGGCCGTAGGTCGCGCTCTTCACCATCGCTTCCAGCGCGGCCCTGGCGTCGAAGCCCCTGAGGCCCTTCAGATACGCATCGGCGATGACGGGCACCGCGTGATAGCCGATCATCGTCCAGGTCTCGCGGCCCTGGAACTGCCAGACGGGCAGGATGCCGAACGGCGATTGCTGCTGGCTGGCGATCAGCGAGTTGATGAAATCGGCGTTCTTCCGCTCGGGCTGGACCAGCATCAGCAGCGGATGCTCGGCGCGGAACGTGTCCCACAGCGAAAAGGTCGAGTGGAAGGTGAAGCCCTTCGCCACATGCACCTGGTCGTCCGGCCCGCGATAGCGGCCATCGGCGTCGGAGAAAATGCTCGGCGCCATCAGGCTGTGATAGAGTGCGGTGTAGAGCGTCCGCTTCATCGGCAGCGCCGCGTCGATCGCGATCGCGCCGAGCGCCTGCTCCCAGGCGGCCTGGGTCCTGGACCGGATCGCGTCGAAATCGCCGGGCTCGCTCGCCAGATTGGCGATCGCGCCCTCCTCGTCGACGCTCGATATCGCGACCTTCACTTCCAGCGGCCGGTCGAGCGCGCCGAAATCGAGCCGGGCGACCAGCGAGCGGCCTTCGAGCTGGGCGGCATTATCGGCGTCGCGGCTCGGGCCCTGGAAACCGCGATAGGGGATCTTCTCCTCGCGGTTGAAAAAGGCGTGGCTCGTCAGCGGCGCGTTCGGCCGGATCGCGAAATACAGCTTGCGGGCAGGCGCCCAGCCGCGCGTCTCGCGCATGCCGGTGATCGTGCCGTCGGGACGGACGCGTACCGACGACCACAGGATCTTGCCGGGATAATTGTAGAGCGAGCTGCGCAGGTCGAGCACCAGGTGCGCGGCCTTGCCGGTCGGGAAGCCGTAGCGCTCGATGCCGACGCGCGTCCCCGCCGCCATCTCGGCGGTGATGCCGGCATCGGCGAGGGTGACGCCGTAATAGCCGGGCCGCGCGGTCTCGGTCGCGTGGTCGAAGCGCGAGCGATAGCCGGAGCCGGGCTTCTTCGGATCGCCGGGTTCGAGCGCCACCGTGTCGCCGGCCACGGGCATGATCAGGAAATCGCCCAGATCCGAATGTCCCGCGCCCGAGAAATGGGTCATCGAGAAGCCCTGGATCGTTGGATCCTCGTAGCGATAGCCTGCGGCATGCCCATAGCATTGGCGGATCTCGCAGCTCGTATCGGTGTCGGGGCTGAGCTGCAGCATCCCGAACGGCGCGACGGCGCCAGGGAAGGTATGGCCCTCGCCGCCGGTGCCGATCATTGGATCGACGCTCTCATACGCGGTCTGCGCGGTGAGCGGGGCGGTGGCGAGGCTGGTAGCGGCGAGGGCGAGCGCCGCCCGGCGGAGATACGCGATCATGGCGCGGTTACAGCAGAGCTTGGCTTCCAATTCTACCGCCATCCCGGCGCATTCTTTCTTCGTCACCCCGGCCGCGGTGCCGGGGTCCACCGCGTGTCGCGGTAAATCGCTTGAGCCTCTAGCGGCCCACCCAGGGGAGAAGTGGACCCCGGCACCGCGGCCGGGGTGACAGGTACGCGTGCTAGCGCTTCTCCTTGCCCAATGCGATGCCCGCCTGGACCAGCTCGATATAGCTCGGCCCCATGTTGATGACATATTCGTTCTCGCCCCAGAAGAACGGCCAATGCTCGCTATTCTCCGGGAAGTCGGGCTTGAGGATCAGCACGCCGGGCACGACGCCACCGGCGATGAACGAGAAGTCGGCGCGGTTGCTGCCATAGGCGACCTCCTTCGAGATGGTACCGACGCCCGACACGAACGAGATGTCGGAGCCCGGATGGGTGCCGTGGAGATAGTCGAGCGCGCGATACGCCAGGCTGCCGTCGGTGACCGTCGGGAAGGCCTTGTGCAGCGCATAGTCGGTGATGCCGGTCTGGATCACCGCGCCGTTGCCCGCCCAGCCGCCGGTGGTGATGGGCACGCCATAGGGATTGTCGGGCTTCTGCGCCGCCTTCCACGCGCGTGCGGCCTTCTCGACCTCGGCGCGATAGGCGGCGGGCATGTACGGCAGCGCCTGCACCGCGGTCTGGGCATATTGGCCGAAGTGCGTCGCGATCTCGGGCCACATCGCCGTGATCCGATCGGCATATTGCCGGTCGCCGGTGCTGACGAGCAGCTCGACCGCGGCGGCGAACTCCTCGCCGGGCAGCCAACCGCCGGTGGTGTTGCCATGGCTGTAGGTGTCGGGCGCGTGGCTGTGCTCTTCGGCCCAGACGCGCTTGGCGAGGCCCAGCGCCTTGTCGGCCAGCGCGTCGTTATAGCCCTTGAGTGCGCGGCTTGATGCGGCCAGCGCCGCCGCCGAGCCATAGTTGAGTGCGCTCGCCTTGGTGGTGAACACCCAGCGATCGTCGGGCGTGCCGCTCTTGCCGTCCTTGCGCTCGCCATAGGCCAGGTCGGGATCGTAGATCAGCCCGTCGGTCTTGGAGGCGGCATCGCCCAGATGCGTGTATTGCGCGACGTCGGGCTCGACGATGCCGTGCACGGCGTGGCCGACCGCGTCGTACATCGAGGCGAGATAGAGCGTGCCGTGCTCGATCTGCTGCAGCACGTCCGGCTTGCCGTCGGGGACGTGGATCTCGACATGACGGAGCTTCTGGTCGACCAGGGTCTGGTCGCGGGTCGGGCGGAAATCCTCCCAGATGCCGACGAGCGTGCGGATCACGGCGTATTGCGTCTGGGTGCGGATGTCGAAATCGCCGGCATCGAGCCAGCCACCCACGTTCAGGCCGGGGATATGCTCGCCCGGCTTGAACTTGGTGTCGGTCGTCGGCCCCTGGGCATAGAGATCGATATGCTCATGGTTGACCGGTGCCTGGCGCGCATCGTCGCGGTGGCTGTCGCCGTGCCAGACGCGGTACGCCTCGTTGACCAGCATGTGATCCATCGCGACGGGCATGTAGACGTCGAGGCTGGGGTGCCAGGCGGTATCGTAGAGATCGGGGGCGATGCGGAAGGTCGCGGTGCGCTTGCCGTCATATTCGAGCAGATAGGTGCCGGGCTGCTTCACGCCGCTGAAATCGAAGGTGCGATAGGCGTAGCGGAGATACTTGCCCCAGGGCTTGGCCGCGCCGCTCAGCACGGGCGTGATCGCGCCGGTCTCCGACACGCGGAGCAGCCGCGCGGTGGCCGGCGGAGTCTTCATCGCCGGATCGAGCTCGATCAC
This sequence comes from Sphingomonas sp., assembly GCA_040508955.1. Lineage (GTDB taxonomy): Bacteria > Pseudomonadota > Alphaproteobacteria > Sphingomonadales > Sphingomonadaceae > Sphingomonas. The sequence continues at coordinate 4,201 of JBEVLV010000043.1, forward strand.
CGCCAGCTTCTGCTGGTCCGGCGCATAGCCGAGCTGCGAATGGCCGATCACCGGCTCGCGCACCCAGCCGGGTACGCTGTTCGGCGTCACCGTCCATTCGACCACCGTGCCGGTCTTGCCCGCGGGGAGCGTGCCGCGGACGACGAACCAGCCATTCTGCGCCTGGTCGCGCCCGTCGAAGAGCTCGAGCTTGCCGGCAGACGCGGTGAGAGTGACCCGCCGCGCCGGATCCTCGGGCGCCAGCACCAGCGTCTTGCCCGAGGCGAAGGGAAGGGGCTCGGCGCCGGGGCCGACATCGCGCCCGCTGGCGGCGTTGCGCGGGCCGCCTGCGACCATGTCGCTCGACGGATAGAGCGGAAAGCTGCCCGACTTGCCGTCGGCCATCAGGCTCTTGTGGAAATAGGCCGAGGGAATGAATTCGAGGTTGAGCCCCGCCTTGCCCGCCAGCGCATCGGGCAGCGGCTTGTCGAGCACGACCGAGAGCACCACCGATCCGCCGCGGCGCTCGGCGCGGATGCGATACTGGAAGTTGTAGTCCGGATATTCGAGCAGCGCCTCGATCGCGCCGGTCTTCGGGTCGACGCTGCGCTTCACCATCCGGCCGATCGGATCCCATTGGCCGGGCGTGGCGGAAAGGCGGACATCGCCATTGGTCGCGGTGCGCTCGCCCTGCTGGATGATCTCGACGCCGCTGATCTTCGAATCCGCGAACAGCCCGTCATACCAGTTGGAGAAGACGAGAACGTTGACGCCCGGGCTCTCGAAATAGCCCGCATCGTTCAGCTTCAGCACGGTCTGCGCCTGGGCGGGGAGGACGGTTCCGGCGAGCAGGCAGGCACAGATCAGGCGTCGAACGGCTTTGGCTTTCACATCGCTCTCCCACGTGGCAGGTTGGTTCCCGCCCTTTGCGTTAGCGCTAACACGAATATTCGGGGCAGGGGAAGACAGGGATGCAATCGAAGAGCACGCTTGCCGGTCGCCAGGCGGTCTGGGCCTTTGCGCTGGGGTGTGCGGCGGTCACCGCCGGGGTGCTGATGCACATCCCGATGTTCCTGATGGGCCGCCACATGCACTTCATGCTCGCGGGCATGGCGATGGGCTGGGACATGGTCGCCGGCATGGGGCTGATCATCGGCGGCGTGTTCGTCGCGGCCTGGGGGCTCCTGCCGCGCGACGTTGCCGCGCAGCGCGCGGCGAGCGCGGATATCGTCATCGCCGCGCCGGAGGATGCCCCGCTGGGCCGGGCGCATTGGGGGCTGATGTTCGTGCTCGTGATCGCGCTGGTGATCGACGTGATGAAGCCCGCCGCGCTCGGCTTCACCATTCCCGGCATGGTCCATGAATATGGCGTGCCCAAAGCGACGGTGTCGCTGGTGCCCTTCTTCGCGCTGATCGGCACGGTGGTGGGATCGGTGGTGTGGGGCGTGCTGGCCGACATCTATGGGCGCAAGGCGTCGATCCTGCTGTCGGCAGTGATGTTCGTCGGCACCTCGATCTGCGGCGCGATGCCGAGCCTCGCCTGGAATGTCGGCATGTGCTTCATGATGGGCGCCGCCGCCGGCGGCATGCTGCCCGTCACCTATGCGCTGCTCGCCGAGATGATGCCGACGCGCCATCGCGGCTGGAGCTTGGTGCTGGTCGGCGGGCTGGGCGCGGTGGGCGGCTATTTCGCGGCGAGCGGGCTCTCGTCGCTGCTGCAGCCGGTCTTCGGCTGGCGGATCATGTGGCTGCTCAACCTGCCGACCGGGCTGATCCTGGTCCTGCTCGGCGTCTTCATCCCCGAGTCCGCGAAGTTCCTGATCGCGCGCGGCCGCGGGGTGGAGGCGCAGGCGGTGATGGCCAGGTTCGGCGCGACGGCGCGGCGGGTCGCACCGGTGCCCGTGGCCACGACGCCCGGGCATGGCGCGCTCCGGGGCGCGCATCTGGTCGGCAAGCTGGCGGCGCTCTCGATCGCGGCCCTCGCCTGGGGGCTGATCAATTTCGGGCTGCTGCTATGGCTGCCGGGCGATCTGCAGGAAAAGGGCTATTCGATCGCGGTGGCGAGCCGTCTGCTCGCGGAATCGGCGCTGATCGCCTTCCCCACGGTGTTCCTGTGTGCGCTGATCTACAGCCGCTGGAGCACCAAATGGTCGCTGGTGACGATGCTCGGCGTGACGCTGCTCGGCCTCGCGCTGGTGCTGCGCCTGGAGTTCACCGCCGGCGGCAGCCCGGTGTTGCCGGTGGCGCTGCTGATCGTTGGATCGAACGGCATCCTCGCGATCCTGCTGCCCTACACCGCAGAGAGCTTCCCGCTCCGGGTGCGCGGGCGGGCCACCGGATGGGTGGCGGCGTGCACCAAGGCGGGCGGCGTCGCCGCGCAGGCCTTGTCGATCACCGCACTGGTGCCGGCGATGGGCTGGGCGGCGGCGATGATCGTCGCGCCGACAGTGCTCGCATTGGGGCTGGTCGCCTGGTTCGGCCGCGAGACGCGCGGCGGCGACCTGCGCCGGCTCGACGACGCGATGGATGCCCCGCTCGTCTGAGGATTCGTCCTGATCGAGGTTAGCTGCGGCCTATCCAGCGGAACCATCGCGCTTTTCTGCCGGTTTTCACGCCAAGCAGGAGAAGCAATCGATCATGGCGACCAGAGCACGCGATTTCGCGAACGATACCGGCTCGCAATTTCTGAAGGACAGTTTCCAGCGCGGTCTTGCGCATTGGAACCGCGAGCGGCTGTCACCGGGTTTCCCCACCGACGACTGGCAACGCGTTCTCGAGCGCGACGTGAAGATGCAGCGGCTGGAAGGCGCTTTCCTCGAGGAATTGCGCGCGGACGTGATCGACGAAGCGGCGCAGGCGCCAACCGATGCCGATGGCTTCATCGCCTGGTTCGAGGAACTGGCGGCAACCGGTCCGGGGCAGGGCGATCCGCTCTTCCCCTGGCTGTGCGCCAAGGCGGATATCGATCAGCTGCGCTGGTTCTTCGAGCAGGAGGCCGCGGGCGAGGCCGGGTTCGACGATCTCGTCGCGATGACCCAGGTCAAGCTGCCGACCCGCCCCAAGCTCGAGCTAGCCCGCAACTATTGGGACGAGATGGGGCACGGCACCTTTGCGGGCATGCACGGCCCGATGCTCGACGCGCTCGTCGATACGCTCCAGGTCGATCCCGTGATCGAGAATACCGTGTGGGAGAGCCTGGCGCTGGCCAACGCGATGACCGCGATGGCTTCCACCCGCCGCTATGCCTGGCATTCGGTCGGCGCGCTGGGCGCGATCGAGCTGACCGCGCCGGGCCGCTCGGCGATGGTCGCAGAAGGGCTCAAGCGGCTCGGTTTCTCGGGCAAGGAGCGCCGCTATTTCTCGGTCCATGCCGTGCTCGACGTCAAGCACAGCATCGAATGGAACCGGGAAGCGATCCGCCCCGCGGTCGAGGAAGATCCGGCGCGCGCCACGGCGATGGCCGAGGGTGCGCTGATCCGCCTGAAGTGCGGCGCCCGCTGCTTCGCCGCCTATCGCGCGCGGCTCTGGGGCTAGAAGGCCGACCGGGCGATCCTGGTATCTGCCTTCGCCCAGGCCGTCTCGAACTGCTCGCGCATCGTGGCGGCCTCGTCGGTCCTGTTCAGCTTCTCCAGCGCCTGGGCGAGCCCGAGCAGCGCCCAGCCATTGGCCGGATTGCGCTTCAGGTCCTCGCGATAGACTGCCTCGGCCTCGTGCGGCTCGCCGGCGTCGAGTAGCGCGGCACCCAGAAGGTGACGGGTCGGGAAGAACTCGTCGGCCGGCTCGTTGTAGGAAAGCGCATCCTCCTTGGCGACCGCCTGGATCAGCAATCCGACGGCCTCGGCGTCCGCGCGGCGGGCCAGGGCGATGCGTGCCTTGGCCCGCAGCACGGCGATCGCGTAGAGCGGCTTTGCCACATTCATCCCAGCGGCGGCATCGGCGGGCGCCGCGGCCACGGCCTGTTCGGTCCTGGCGAGTTCGGCGGTCGCGTCGGCGATCCGCCCCTTGGCGGCGAAGGCGATGGTGCGCGCGGAGCGATAGCCGATGACCATGCCCGTCAGCCGCGGATCGGGTGCCGGTTCCGCCAGCATCGCGTCCCACATGCCGAAGCGGAGCAGTGACTCGTAGAGAAAGGCGATCGTCCAGTCGATGCCGGGCATCCCGGCGACCATGTCGTCCGACAGGGTGCCGCGCACGTCGCGCAACGCCTTCACGGTCTCGGCGCCCCGGCCCTCCATCGCGGCCGCCGCGGCAAGGAACTGATAGTTATGCGCCGAATACATCGGATAGTAATCGATCGCGGCGGTCTTGGCGTAATAGGCGGCATCGGCCTTGGCCGCGAGCCGATTGGCCTCCGCCGATTCGGAATAGCGCCCGACGCGCTGCAGGATATGCGACGGCATATGCACTAGATGTCCCGCTGCCGGCATCGCCCCGCCGACCCGCTCGGCCGACGCGATCGCCTTGCCCGGATCGCGCGATGCCTCGACCGCGTGGATGTAATAATGGTTGGCGCCGGGATGTCCCGGCGTGCTGGCGAGCACGGATTCCAGGGTCGATACGATCTCGGGCGTGCCGGGCGCCGGGCTGCCATCGGCGTTCCACAGCTTCCACGGATTGAGGTTCATCATCGATTCGGCGAACAGCACCTGCACGTCGGCGTCGCCGGGGAAACGACGCGCGGCCTCGCGCATCCCGTTGGCGAAGGCGAGCAGCAGCGGGCCGCCGTTCGACGGATCGAGCGCCTTGGCGCCGTCGAAACGCTTCGCCAGCGCCGCGATCATCGCCTGGTCGGCGGGAGCGGCCTTGGCGGACAGCGCTTGGGCGCGTCGGATCGCGTCGAAGCCCACGCGCGCACGGGCCTCGGCCATCATCGGCATGTTGTAATTGGGCCCGAGCGTCAGCGCGACGCCCCAGAAGCACATCGCGCAAGCGGGATCGACCTCGGCCGCGCGCGCGAAGGAACGCGTCGCCTCGTCATGGTTGAACGCCCAGAGGAAGCGCATGCCCTGGTCGAAATAGGCCTGTGCCTCTTTCGACAAGGTGCCCGCGGGGCGATGGAAGTCGCCCAGGCCCTCGAACAGCTGCGCGCCGTGCGACCAGTCGGCCAGCGTCTGCGGAAAGCCGTGGTGCATCCCCGCCATGGCATCGGCGGGCGCGCTGCTCTGCGCTGCAGCGGGCGATGCGGCGAAAAGGATCGGCGCGGCACAAAGCGTCAGCAGATTTCGAACCATTGGTGTTCCCCCCAGGACCGAAGCACGCAAATTACGCCCTTCGGTCCCGGGGGGCAATCGGGCTCAAACCGCCTTCAGTGCTTCCTCGAAGTCGGCGATCAGATCGTCGGCATCCTCGACGCCGATCGAGATGCGCACCAGATTGTCGGTGATGCCGAGCGCCTGTTTCCGGGCCTCGGGCACCGACAAATGCGTCATCCCCGCGGGATGGCTGGCCAGCGTCTCGGTGCCGCCCAGCGAGACCGCGAGCTTGGCGATCTTTAGGCTGTCGAGGAACGCGAAGGCCTCCGTCTCGCCGCCCTTCAGATAGAGCGAGAAGGTGGAGCCCGCCCCGATGCAGTGGCGGCGATAGATGTCGGCCTGGCGCTCGTCATCGCCGCCTTCCAGGAAACCGAGATAGCCGACCTTCTCCACCTTCGGATGCGTGCGCAGATATTCGCAGACCTTCACCGCGTTCTCGCCCGCGCGGCTCATGCGCAGCTCCAGCGTCTCCAGGCTGCGCAGCAGCATCCAGGCGGTGTGGGGATCGCAGATCGTGCCGATCGTGTTGCGCATCAGCCGGATCGTGTTGATGTGCTCCTTGTTGCCGAGCACGCCCCCGGCGACCAGGTCCGAATGGCCGCCGGCATATTTGGTGAGGCTGTAGACGACGATGTCGGCGCCCTGCTTGAGCGGCTGCGCCCAGAGCGGCCCCAGGAAGGTATTGTCGATCGCGATCGGCGGCTTGGTGCCCTTGAAGATCGCGTCGCGGCTGGCCCGGACGGCTTCCACGTCGACCAGCGCATTGGTCGGGTTGGCGGGGCTTTCGAGATAGATCAGCGCGACGTTGCCGCTCGCCGCCTTGCTCAGCACGGCATCGATTTCAGCACGCGTGGCGCCCGCGGGAAAATCGAGCCAATGGACGCCGAAGCGCCCGAGGATACGCGCGATCAGCGTCTCGGTCGCGGCGTAGAGCGGCCCCGAATGGACGATCGTGTCGCCCGGTTTGACCATCGACAGGAACAATGTGGCGATCGCCGACATGCCCGAGGAGAAGGCGAGCGCATCCTCGGCCTCTTCCCACACGGCGAGGCGATCCTCGAGGATCTCCTGGTTCGGGCCGTTGAAGCGCGAATAGACCAGGCCCTCGGCACCGCCCGGGCGCTTGCCGGTGACGCCCTCGAAATGGCGCTTGCCCGCCGCGGCATTGGGGAAGACGAAGGTCGAGGTCAGAAAGATCGGCGGCTTGAGCGAGCCTTCGGAAAGTACCGGATCATAGCCATGGCCCATCATCATCGTGCTGGGCCTGAGCTTGCGATCGCCGATCTTGTCGGCCGAAGGCTTGGGGCGCCGCCGGGGTGCGCCGCCGGTCAGGTCGGCTTCGGTCTCGTCGGTCATGGGTCTCTCCTGATACTTTCGGCTGGTCTAGCCGAAGGAACGTCTCAATTGATACCAATTATCGAGATCTGGCGCCCATAGTCGGGCTCGTGGCGATGCGTCGAACGCCGGAAGCTGTAGAAACGGTCCTCGTTCGCATAGGTGTCCAGCCCCAGCGCCTCGACCGTGCGGATGCCGGCGACGGCCAGGCGATGCGCGACATAGGCTTCGAGATCGAACTGGTAATGCCCCGGCTTGCCATCGGCGAAGAAACGCTCGTTGGCGGGATCGGTTTCGGCAAAGCGCGCGAAGAAGCCCTGGTCGACCTCGTAGCTGGCGCGGGCGATGCACGGGCCGATCGCCGCCGCGATGCGCTCGCGTTTCGCGCCCAGTCTTTCCATCGCGGCGATGGTCGAATCGGTGACCCCGCCGATCGCGCCCTTCCATCCGGCATGCGCGGCGCCGATCACGCCGGCCTCGCGATCGGCGAGGAGCACGGGGGCGCAATCCGCGGTGAGGATGCCGAGCGCCAGCCCCGGACGATCGGTGACGACCGCGTCGGCATGCGGGCGTTCGGCGAACGGGCCGGTCGCGGTCACTGCGTCGGGCGAATGGACCTGGAAGACGGTCACCAATTGCCCGCCGGGCAGAACCGCCTCGGTGGCGCGGCGGCGATTCTCGGCGACCAAGGCGGGATCGTCCTGCGATCCGATGCCGACGTTGAGGCCGGCGAGAATGCCGGTCGATACGCCGCCCGTGCGGCCGAGAAAGCCGTGCGCGATGCCGTCCAATGCGCGGGCGCGGGAGAATGCGACCTCGCTCACAGCTTCTTCCGCATCAGCCGGTCCTCGTCCTCATGCGTGCCGACCAGGAAGATATAGGGGCCCTGGTCCTCGAAGCCGTTGCGGGCATAGAACGCCTTGGCGCGGTGATTGTCGATATAGACCGAAAGCCATAGCTCCTCGGCGTCGCGGGCGCGGGCGGCGTCGACCACCCAGTCCATCAGCGCCTGCGCGGCGCCGCTCCCCTTGGCGCGCGCGTCGAGATAGAGCTGTCGCAACTCGTAGGCGCGCGCGTCGGTCCGGGCGGGCAGGGTGAGGTCGCTGACCTTGGCGAAGCCGGCCAGACCCGCTTCGTCCTCGGCCAAGCGGAAAGCCAGTCCCGGCGTCGCGAATTCCTCGGCCCAGGCCTCGGGCGTGAACATGGCGAGGAAGTCGGCGAGGTCTTTGGGCCGATAGAGATGCCCGAAGGTATCGACGAAGCTGGCGCGAAAGAGCGCGTCGATCGCCGGCAGGTCGGCCGGGCTGGCGTCGCGATAGTTCATGCGAAGCCCGCCGGCACGGGCCAGCCGGGCGCCGTCAGCGCGAGCACCTTGAAGAGATCGCCCATCGCCTCGTCGCCGATCAGCCGATCGCGATCTTCGGCAAGCTGGTCGGCACGCTCGGGGCTGGCCTTGGCGAGCGCCTCGGTACGCGCGTCGATGCCGAGCGCGGACAGGAACGCGCCCTGGGTGATCGGGCCATAGGCGACCAGGCCCTCCGCCTCGGCCGCCTCGCGCAGGGTCGCGAAATCGACATGGGCGGTCAGGTCGGCTTCGCCCGGTTCGTCGAACGGGTTGGCATATTGGTGGCCGCGCACCGCCTGGAGCGTGTCGCCGATCGCGGGGCCTTCATAGCCATAATCGACGACCAGCGCCGCACCGCCCTGGGCGAGCAACCGCTGGGCGAGGCCGCGCAGCGTCGCGACGCTGGCGGGCGACGTCTCCAGGATCGACCCTGTCGGCGCGCCGCGCAGCGCCGGCGGGATGATCATGTCGAAGCTGCGATCGCCCGCGATCGGCAGGAACAGCGTGTCCTGGCAGGCGACGAGCCGTTCGCGCCAGCCTTCGCCGGTGGCGACGAGCTGGCGGATCGGCAGTGCGTCGAAGAATTCGTTCGCCACCACCAGCAACGGCCCTTCCTCGGGCAGCCCGACGAAGCCGAGATGCCATTCGGCGTGCGGTACGCGTTCCTTCTGCGCCTCGCGCAGCGTCGGGCTCGTCTCGACGAAATCGACCGGCGGCGCGAGCCCCGCCTTGGCCATAGCGCGCAGCGCGTCGACGGCGAGGGTGCCGCGGCCGGGCCCCAGTTCGAGATAGCGCGCGCCGTCGGGACGCCCTGCGCGATCCCACAGATCGGCCAGCCACAGCCCGATCAGCTCGCCGAACATCTGACTGATCTCGGGCGCGGTGGTGAAGTCGCCCCGGCTCCCGAGCGGGTCGCGCGTGCCGTAATAATGGGCGTTGGCCGCGCCCATGAACTGCGACAGCGGGATCGGCCCGGCCATGGTGATCGCGCGGGCCAGGCGTTCGGCGAGCAGCGGCTCCGCAGCGTTCTCCGCGCGCTCCTGCGGCGCGGCCGAAAGGGGATTGTCGTCAGCCACGCGGGTTCAGGCCACGCTCTCCGAGCCCGCGATCGGCTCCACCCGCTCGCGGCGTCCCTTGGCCGTGACGATGAAATAGATGCCGAGCGCGATCATCGGCAGGCACAGGATCTGACCCATATGGATATAGGTCTGGAGAAAGGTGCCATTGAACTGGCGGTCGGGCTCGCGGAAGAATTCGACGAAGAAGCGGCACAGGCCATAGCCGAGCAGGAAGATACCGACGAGCTTGCCCGGTTCGTAGCGCGCCTTGGTCCGCCAGAAGAAGAACCAGAGCACGGCGAACAGCAATATGCCCTCGAGTCCGGCTTCGTAGAGCTGGCTGGGGTGCCGGGCGGGCTCGGGCACGCCGTGAACGGTGTCGTTGAACACGATCGCCCAGGGCACGTCGGCCGGCTTGCCCCACAGCTCGCCGTTCACGAAATTGGCGAGGCGGCCGAAGAACAGCCCGAACGGCGCGACGCAGGCGACATAGTCATGGACGCGCAGCCAGTTGAGCTTCTGCCGCCATGACAGCAGGATGATCGCCAGCGTCGTGCCGATCACGCCGCCATGGAACGACATGCCGCCGTCCCACAGCTTCAGCACCAGCAGGGGATGCTGCAGCATGTATGGGGCGTAGAAGATCACATAGCCCAGCCGTCCACCCAGGATGATGCCGAGCGTCGCATAGAAGACCAGGTCGTCGGCATGGCGCCGCGCCATCGGCGCGCCGGGCTCGCGCAGCAGGCGGAGCAGATACCACCAGCCGATCAGGATGCCGGCGATATAGGCCAGCGAATACCATTTGACCTGGAAGAATTTGAGGTCGAGCGCGACTGGGTTCAGCCCGAGATCGCTGAAATGGAGATGGTCGCCGGCGGCGGCGAGGGCAGTGAAAAGCACGATCTGTCGGTCCCCCGGGGGCGATGAGTGGCGTCTCGATAGAACAGCTCGATGGCAAACCCAAGTCTTTCGGGAGCTTGCGTGCTGGCGCCCCGCGCCGTCGCGCGATAGAGCGATGGCGATGGCGGCGGACCCGAAATCGCGGATCAAGCTCGACCGGCGTACGCTGCTGATCGGTGGCGGCGTGGGCGCGGGGCTGGTGATCGCCTGGGGCGTGTGGCCCCGTACCTATCTGCCGAACCTCACCGCGTCGCCGGGCGAGAGCCTGTTCGGCGCCTGGCTCAAGATCGGCACCGATGGGCACGTCACCGTCGCGATCCCCCAGGCCGAGATGGGGCAGGGCGTGTTCACCGCGATGCCCCAGATCGTCGCCGACGAGCTGGGCGCGGACTGGAAGATGGTCGGTGTCGAGCCCGCGCCGCTCAACCCGCTTTATGCCAATCCGCTGGCAGCGGCGACCCTGTTCGAGCTTGCGCTGGGCGCATTGCCCGAGCAGTTCCAGCGTACCTATGCGTCGCGGACCGGGCTGATGCTGACCGGCTGCTCGACCTCGATCCGCTATTTCGAGGAGCAGCTGCGCCATGCCGGCGCGGTGGCGCGCATCCTGCTTTGCAAGGCGGCCGCGCAGCGCTGGAACACCGATTGGCAGGCGTGCGGCACGGCGGGCGGCTTCGTCGTCCATGGCAACCAGCGCCTGCCGTTCGGTCAGCTTGCCGCCGATGCGGCGGGGGAGAAGGCGCCCGATCCGGTCCCGTTGCGCACCGGCGACGACAATCGCCTCTATGGCCAGCCGCTGCCCCGGCTCGACGTGCCGGCCAAGATTGACGGCAGCGCCAATTACGCCGCCGATATCCGCCTGCCGGGCATGGTCTATGCCTCGATCCGCCAGGGCCCCGTCGGCGCGACCGAGCTGGTGCGCATCGATCGCGCCGCGGCGGACAAGATACCGGGCATGCTGAAGGTGGTGACCACGCGTGACTGGGTCGCCGCGGTCGCCAACAACTGGTGGGCGGCGGATCGCGCGATCGAGGCGATGCGGCCGCGCTTCAAGCTGCCCGAGACGGTGATCAACGACGATTCGATCGAGGAAGCGCTCAGCAAGGCGTTCGACGGGGAGGGCGCGCGCATCGCGCAGGCGGGCGATCTTTCCGCCGATTTCCGCGGCGCCAAGATCATCTTCGCCGAATATCGCGTCGGGCTCGCACTGCACGCGCCGCTCGAGCCGATGACCTGCACCGCCGCGTTCGCCGAGGGCAAGCTGGCGTTGTGGCTGCCCACCCAGGCGCCGGGCCTCGCCCGCGCCGCGGCGGCGCGCGGGGCGGGCGTGAGCGAAGCGCGGGTGACCGTGCATCCGATGATGGGCGGCGGCTCGTTCGGTGCGAAGCTGGAGCATGACGTGGCGGCGCAGGCGGCGCTGCTCGCGCGGGAGATCGGCCGTCCCGTGCAGCTTACCTGGCCGCGCGGCGAGGATTTCCGGCACGATCGCTACCGGCCCGCCACCGCCGGCCGGCTGAGCGCCAAGCTCAACGAGCGCGGCGCGATCACCGGCTGGCTTGCCAAGATCGCCGCGCCGGAGACCGGACGCGAGCTGGCGAAGCGCCTGCTCGGCGGCGATCCGGTGATCGCGGCGTCGCTGGCGCTGCCCGGGAACGGCGACCCCTCCGCGATCGCCGGCGCCACGCCACCCTATGCCATCGCCAATTACGCGATCGATCATCATCCCGCCGATTACGGCATCCCGACCGGCTATTGGCGCGGCGGCGCCCATAGCTACACCGCCTTCTTCACCGAGAGCTTCATCGACGAGCTCGCCCATGTCGCCGGGATCGACGCGGTCGCGTTCCGCATGGCGATGCTGGGGCAGCAGCCGCGGTTGGCGCGATGCCTGCAGACCGCGGCGCAGCTCGGCGGCTGGCAGGGCGGCACGCCGGGCAGCGGCCAGGGCGTCGCCTGCCACAGCTTTCGTGGCTCGCACATCGCAGTGATGGCCGAAGCGCACCTGACCGCCGACCGCAAGGTGAAGGTCGATCGGTTGGTCGCGGCGGTCAATTGCGGCCGGGTGGTCAATCCCGATCTGGTGACGCAGCAGATCGAGGGCGGGCTGATCTTCGGCCTGGCGGCGGCGACCGGTGCCTCGACCGGCTTCAGCGAGAATGTCGCGGACGCCCGCGAGATCGGCGACCTCGACCTGCCGACGCTGGCCGATTCGCCCGACATCACCGTCGAGATCATCCGCAGCGAATCGGATCCGGGCGGCGTCGGCGAGCTGGCGGTGCCGCCGGTGGCGCCGGCGATCGCCAACGCGCTCCAGTCAGCGACCGGCGTGCGCTTTCGCCGGCTGCCCTTGCTGTCGGACGTCGAGTGATTCCCCCGGGCCATGTGCCGGTGCCGCCGCGCCGTATCGGCGTGCTGCTGGTCA
>JBEVLV010000044.1:0-32897 GCA_040508955.1 Sphingomonas sp.
CAAGAGCTGGTAGTTCTCGGTGCCCTTCCGGTCGACGCCGAGGATGCCGATATGGCCGGCATGGTGGTGGCCGCAGGCGTTGATGCACCCGCTGATCTTGAGCTTCAGCTCGCCCAGTTCGCGCTGGCGGCCGAGATCTGCGAAGCGCGTCGCGATCTTCTGCGCCACCGGGATCGAACGGGCATTGGCAAGGCTGCAATAGTCAAGGCCGGGGCAGGCGATGATGTCGCTGATCAGGTCGAGATTGGCCTCGGCCAGGCCGTTCTCGGCAAGGACCTGCCAGATCGCATACAGATCGGCCTTGCGGACATGCGGCAGGACGATGTTCTGGGCATGGGTGACGCGCAGCTCGTCGAAGCTGAACTTCTCGGCGAGATCGGCCATCAGGTCGATCTGGGCCGAGCTGGCGTCGCCCGGGATGCCGCCCTGCGGCTTCAGGCTGATGTTGACGATCGCATAGCCGGGCGCCTTGTGCGCGGCGACGTTCTGGTCGAGCCAGACCGCGAAATCGGGATCGCTGCGGTCGATCGCGTCACTCAGGCCGGTCTCGAACGCGGGCGGGGCGAAGAAGGCGGCGATGCGATCGAACTCGGCCTGGGGTGGATCCAGCCCAAGCTTCTTGACCGCGACGAACTCTTCCTCGACCTGGCGGCGATATTCGTCGGCGCCGATCTCGTGGATGAGGATCTTGATGCGCGCCTTGTAGATATTGTCGCGCCGGCCGTAGCGATTGTAGACGCGCAGGCATGCCTCGACATAGCTGAGCAGGTCGTCGGCGGTGACGAAGTCCTTGATCTCGGGCGCGATCATCGGGGTGCGGCCCATGCCGCCACCGACGAAGATACGGCCGCCGAGCACGCCATCCTTCTCGACCAGCTGGATGCCGATATCGTGGAGCCGCATCGCTGCGCGGTCCTCGTCCGCGGCGATCACCGCGATCTTGAATTTCCGGGGCAGGTAGCTGAATTCGGGGTGGAAGGTGCTCCACTGGCGCAGCAGTTCTGCCCAGGGACGCGGATCGGCGACCTCGTCCGCGGCGGCGCCGGCGAACTGGTCCGAGCTGATGTTGCGGATGCAGTTGCCCGAGGTCTGGATGGCATGCATCTCGACCGTGGCGAGATCGGCGAGGATGTCCGGCGCGTCCTCCAGCTTGATCCAGTTGTACTGGAGATTCTGGCGCGTGGTGAAATGGCCATAGTCGCGGTCGTACTTGCGCGCGATATGGCCGAGCATCCGCATCTGGCGGCTGTCGAGCGTGCCATAGGGGATGGCGACCCGCAGCATGTACGCGTGCAGCTGGAGGTAGAGGCCGTTCATCAGCCGCAGCGGCTTGAACTGGTCCTCGGTGATCTGGCCGGCGAGGCGGCGGTTCACCTGGTCGCGGAACTCCTCGACGCGCGCATCGACGATCGACTGGTCGTAGGTATCGTATTTATACATGTCAGATCACCCAGCTGCCGGCATTGGGATCGGCGGGTTTGAGCGTCAGGTCCGGGCGGACCGTGGGGCCGAGCGCGCGGATGCGGTCCTTGATGTGCGCCGGGCGGGGGCCTTCGGGCGTCGCGGTCGCGTCGATCACGTAGGGCCCGTTGACGCGGCGTGCACCTTCCTCGGCATGCGCGATCACCTCGCCCTGCTCGCCGACATCGGCGGCATCCTCGACGTGGCGCGACCAGCCAGTGCCGGTCCACCAGGTGACGTCGCCGGTCGCGAGGTCGTTTCCGGTCAACAGCTTCATGCCAGCGCCTCCGCAGCTTTCGCCCAAGTAACGAGCTTGTCCTGGGCATCCGCAAGCAGCACGACTTCGCCGACGACGATGATCGCCGGGCTCTGCACCTTCTCGCGCTCGACCATCGGGCCGAGATCGGCAAGCAGGGTGCGCAGCGCGCGCGAACCCTCCAGCGTACCGCGCTCGAGCACGGCGACGGGCATGTCCGGGGCGACGCCGTCGTTCATCAGCTTCTCGCTGATCTCGGGGCAGGTGGCGACGCCCATATAGATGACGAGGGTGCGGCCCTTGCCGGCGAGGCCGGACCAGTCCTGTTCGGTCAGGCCCTTGCACTGGCCGGCGACGAGGCTGACCGCGCTCGACCAGTCGCGATGGGTGAGCGGCAGCATCGCCTCCGCCGCGGCGCCGAGTGCCGCGGAGATGCCGGGAATGACCTCGACGGGAAGACCGGCCGCACGCACCGCCTCGACCTCTTCGCCGCCGCGTCCGAAGATGAACGGGTCGCCGCCCTTCAGCCGCACGACGATCGCGCCCGTCTTCACATGCGCGATGATCAGCGCATTGATCGCGTCCTGCGGCAGCGTATGCCGGGCGCGGCTCTTGGCGACCGAGATGCGGTGCGCCTGGGGCGCGAGATCGAGCACGCGCGGATCGACCAGGCCATCATGGACGACGACATCAGCCTGACGCAGTGCGTCGACGGCACGGACGGTCAGCAGTCCGGGATCGCCCGGACCTGCGCCGACCAGGATCACGCGTCCGCGCGACGAGGGATCGAGTAGGGTAGCCATGACGGCCAAATGGGCCGCACCCGCGCCACGGGCAACGGACGGTTGCTTGGGTGGGATGTAGCCGAGCTATCGCCGTAGGCACGGCGCGGAGCAGGTATGCATCGGGCGAATGCCGCAACAGTCCAGAGCGGGAAGGGCGGTGGACGAGAAGCTAAAATAGATTGTCTTGAAATATCCAATACTAATACGGTGGAGTGATGTAGATTAAGTCGATATTAGTTGTTTCGATCGCATAACCTTTTCCGAAAGGCGCGCTGTGAAACCGACGAACAAGCCTGTCGTCTCGTCCGGCATCGGGAAGCTATTCGTGGCGATCCTGGTGTTCGTCGTCGTTTTCGGCGGCTGGTTGTCGTTTCGCTATGTCGCCAGCGTTCGTGAAGCGCGGGAACCGCTGCCGGAGATCGGTGGCAAGCGCGAAGCCTGCATGTTGTGGTTCATCGGCAGCTCGTCGATGCGCAACTGGACCACTCTGGCTACCGACATGGCGCCCTGGGACGCGCGCAACCGCGGTATCGGCGGCGCGACGATGGATGAGATCACCTCGCGGTTCGAAAACGAGACTCCGGGCCCGCTGCCGCGCGCGATCATCTATTATGCCGGCGAGAACGACATCGCCTTCGGCGTCAGCGCCGAACAGGCGATCGCGCAGCTCCGCGCGTTCATCGCGGCCAAGCGTCGGCGGATGGGTCAGCTGCCGCTGTTGCTGATGTCGCTCAAGCCCAGCCCGACGCGGTGGGACGATCGACCGACACAGGCGTCGTACAATGCCGCGGCGCGGCGCATCGCCGAGACCGAGCAGGATATCGGCTATATCGACATCGTGCCCAGCCTGTTGATCGACGGCAAGCCGGGGCCCTTCTATGTCGATGATGGCATCCACATGAACGCGGCCGGCTATGCGATGTGGGCTGCAGCCATCCGCAGCGCGCTGCCCAGGGAACTGCCTCTTCCGATCCTGCGACAATGCGGGGTCACGGCCGGGAAGACCTGACATGGCGAAGGGGGGATTCGTCATCAGGGGCAGGATCGATGGGCTGGATGCTTGGCGCGCCGGGCTGATGCTCGGCGGCCTGCTGGTCCATGGATCGGTGCTCGCCGACGATCTGGCATTGTTCAGGGGGATTGAGCTGACCTCGGCGGCGTTCCGGATGGGGGCGTTCTTCGCGATTTCGGGGATGCTCGCGGCGCTCGTCATGGCGCGCCGCCGACCGATCGACTGGCTCGCCAAGCAGAGCGTGCGGGTGGGCGTGCCGGCGCTGGTCGGCATCCTGGTGCTGAGCCCGGTCACGTCGCTGACGATGCGGGCTGCCGCGGCCGATCGCGCGCACGCCATGGGCGGCGCGTTGTTCGACTGGCATCACCTTTGGTTCCTGTTCGTGCTGCTGATCTACCAGGCGATCGCCTATCTTCTGTTCACCCGGATTGACCGCCGCCGCTTCGTCGGCCTGTTGCGCCGGGTTCGTGCGATCGGACAGATCGGCGTGCTCGCGGCGATCGGCCTCGCGTCGCTGCTGCTGATCGGTGCGACCCTGACGGCGATCTCCGAATGGACGCCGGAACGATACTGGCCTGCGCTACTGCAGCTGCGCCTGATCCTGCGCTACATGCCGCTTTATTTCCTGGGCTTCGTCCTCGGCCTTTCGCGCGCGTCGCGTGCGGCGATGCTTGGCACCATCTTCGTTCCCATCGCCATGCTGGCGGCGGTCCTGGCGGCGGCATTGCTATGGTATCTCGCGATGGCCCCGGGTGCCGATCCGATAACCGCAAGCCAGTGGAGCGGGACGATGCGGCTCGTGATCGAGGCGGTCTGCCCGCCTGCCGCGATCGTGCTGATCCTGCGGTCGGCGCTGAAGATCCGAGAGGTGCGGCCCTTTTTCGACCGCCTCTGCCTGGCGTCGTTCACGATCTATATGCTGCATTATCCGATATTGGTCGCGATCAACGCCGTGGTGGGGCCGTTCGACTGGAACCCCTATCTCCAATATGCTGGCGCGGTGATCTTCACCGCGCTGTTCTGCTACGCGCTCCACTTCCGCGTCGTCGAGCGATCGCGGACGCTGTCGCTGCTGTTGAACGGCCGCCTGCCGCCGCTGCGACGAACGGCGCCCGTCGCTGCCGTCTAGGCGTCGCGCAGCCCCACGCCCATCGCGGCGCGTGCCTGATCGGATTCGGAGCTGACTACGGGATAGGCACAATAGTCCGCGGCATAATAGGCGCTGGGCCGATGGTTGCCCGACCAGCCCACGCCACCGAACGGCGCGGCCGAGGACGCGCCGTTGGTCGGGCGGTTCCAGTTGACGATGCCGGCGCGGATATTGGCCCAGAACTGGTCGTAGAGCCGCGGATCCTGGCTCACCAGGCTGGCGGACAGGCCGTAGCGGGTGTCGTTGGCCTCGGCGATCGCGGCCTCGAAAGTCTCGGCGCGATAGACCTGGAGGATCGGCCCGAACAGCTCGATATCAGGCTTTTCGGTGGCACCGGTCATGTCGATCATGCCGGGGGTGAGGAACGGTCGGCTCTCGATCGGGCGTTCCATGTGCCTGAGCGGCCGTCCACCGAGCGTGAGCAGCGCGAGGAAGCTCTCGGTGAGCATGTCCGCAGCGTCATTGTCGATCACCGGGCCCATGAACGGTGCCGGATCGGCATGCGGCTCGTCGACGATCAGGCGGCCGACGAGCTTGTCGATCTCGGCCATCAGCGGGTCGAACAGGTTCTGGTCGACGATCAGCCGGCGCGCGGCGGTGCAGCGCTGGCCGGCGCTGGTGAAGGCCGACTGCACCACCAGCACGGCCGCCGAATAGAGATCCGGCGTGTTCCACACGACGATCGGATTGTTGCCGCCCATCTCGATCGCGAGGATCTTCTCCGGCCGCGTGGCGAACTGGCGGTTGAGTGCGATGCCGGTGTTCGCCGATCCGGTGAACAGCAGCCCGTCGATATCGGGATGGCCGGCCAGTGCCTTGCCCTGGTCGGGGCCGCCGATCAGCAGGCGGACACAGCCTTCCGGGACGCCGGCGGCATGGAAGCAATCGACCAGGAACGCGCCCGAGGCCGGTGTCTTCTCCGACGGCTTGAACACCACCGCGTTGCCGGCGAGCAGCGCGGGGACGATATGCCCGTTGGGCAGGTGCGCCGGGAAATTATAGGGCCCGAGCACCGCGAGCACGCCGTGCGGCTTGTGGCGCAGCGCCAGCCGCGTGTTCATCGGCGCCTCGATCCGGCGCTGGCCCGTCCGCTCCGAATAGGCGGTGACCGAGATGTCGACCTTGGCGATCACCGTTTCGACCTCGGTCCGCGCTTCCCAGAGCGGCTTGCCGGTCTCGCGGGCGATCAGATCGGTGAACGCGTCCGATTTCTGCCGCACCACATTGGCGAAGCGGCGCAGCGCCTCGATCCGATAGGCGAGCGGCCGCGCCGCCCATTCCGCCCAGCTGCGTCGTGCGATTGCGACTTCGGTGTCGGCATCGCCCGCCATCTGGCGCCAGAGCACGGCGCCGGTGGCGGGTTCGGTGGAGATGATTTCCTGTCCGGGCATTCGGTTCTGGCTGACAACCCTTGGGAATTGGAGTTTGTGCGCTCTTGCACGAAATTGAAAAGCTAGGCCAGAGCCTCCCCTCGTCTCGCATTCCGACGATGCTTACGCATCGCCGGAACCTTGGAGAGCCTCGCCCATCCGGCGGATGGCGGCGACCTTGGCGTATAGCGCGGACCAGTCATCCTGCCCCGCGATCCGCGCCCAGATCGCTTCCACTTCATCGATGAGCATCGCACATGGATCCGAATCGGACCAGTAGGGATGGTTGCGGGATTTGCGGGGGGAATAGGGCGCAAGAAGCACGCGCAGCGCGGCGAAGGGCTCGCCATAGTTATCCGGCAATTTCCCGCCGAACGCGTCGAAATAGAATCGGTCGATCGGCGTATCGGTCGCGGCGAGCGTCTGCTCCACGGCCTGGGCCAGCGCGCGATCCTGTTCGGGATTCCGCGGACCGACGCCCAGGCGCCACAGGATCGCGGTGGCGGCCTCGCGGTGATAGGCTTCGGGGAAGCCGTCCAGCGCCTCCGTCAGTGCATTCTCGGGCGCGATCAGGCTCAGCGCATTCGCGAGCTGGGCGGCATCCCAATAGATCGCTTCGGGCTGGCGGGCATAGGCGTAGAGGCCGGCATGGTCGAAATAGGCGGCGGTGAAGCGCGGCGCCCAGATCGGCGCGAACCGCCAGGGGCCATAGTCGAAGCTCTCGCCGGTGACGTTGATATTGTCGCTGTTGAGCACGCCATGGACGAAGCCGGCGGCCATATATTGCGCCGCCAGCCGAGCGGTGCGGCGGACGACATGGGCAAGCAGGCGGGCGGGGCCGTCCGCGCCGGGCTCCTCGCCATAATAATGGCGCAGCACATAGTCGGTGAGCTGCGCCATCGCTTCGGTTTCGCCGAGATTGGCGAGGCGCTGGAAGCTGCCGATGCGGATATGGCCGTGGCTGAGCCGCACCAGCACCGAGGAGCGGGTGGGCGAGGGCTCGTCGCCACGGTGGAGTTCTTCGCCGGTCTCGACCAGCGAGAAGCTCCGCGAGGTCTCGACGCCCAGCGCTTCGAGCATCTCGGTGGCAAGGATCTCGCGGACGCCGCCCTTCAGGGTCAGCCGGCCGTCGCCGAAGCGGCTGTACGGCGTCTGGCCCGATCCCTTCGTGCCCAGGTCCATCAGCCGGCCGGCCTTGTCGGTCATCTGGGCGAACAGGAAACCGCGGCCGTCGCCGATCTCGGGATTGTATACGCGGAACTGATGGCCGTGGTAGCGCAGCGCCAGCGGCTGTTCGAGGCTGCCCGCCAGCGGCTCGAACCGGGCGAAATGGGCGAGCCACTCCGCGTCGCTCAGCCCTTCCAGCCCCACGCTCGCCGCGGCGCGGTCGTTGCGGAAGCGCAGGATGTGCTTGGGGAAGCGCGCGGCGTGCACCCGGTCGTAGAATGCGTCGCCGAGTTCGAGGATCGCCTGTTGCGGTAAGAAGGCCATGCGGCGATATGGGGGGCAATGGGTGAGCGGCGCAACTATTCGGACGGCTATTGGTGGTCCAAGGACGGCCTGAGGCTGCATTATCGCGACTATGCGGGACCCGCGGACCGGCCGCCGATCCTCTGTTTCCCCGGCCTGACGCGCAACGCACGCGACTATGAGGCGCTGGCCGAGCGGCTGGCCGGGCAGTGGCGCGTCATCCTGGTCGAGTTCCGCGGGCGCGGCGAGAGCGGCTATGCCAAGGACCCGATGAGCTATGTGCCGCTCGTCTATCTCCAGGACGTCGAGGCGCTGCTGTCCGAGCTGGCGATCACCAGGTTCGTCGCGGTGGGCACGTCGCTGGGCGGAATCGTCACCATGCTGCTGGCGGCGACCGACGGCGACAAGCTGGCGGGCGTGGTGCTCAACGATGTCGGGCCCGAACTCGATCCGGTGGGGCTGGCGCGGATCCGCACCTATGTCGGCAAGTCGATATGGCACCCGACCTGGATGCACGCGGCGCGCTCAGTCGCCGAGGGCAATGCCGACGTCTATCCCGATTTCGGCATCGAGGACTGGCTGCGCATGGCCAAGCGGCTCTACCGGGTGAACAGCTCGGGGCGCATCGTCCTGGATTACGACATGAAGATCGCCGAGCCGTTCCGGGTGCCGGGCAACGAGGCGGGGCCGGACATGTGGCCGACGATCGACGCGCTGGCCGGGCGGCCGCTGCTGATCGTGCGCGGCGAGCGCTCCGACATATTGAGCGCGACGACTGCGGAACGGATGCTCGCCCGCGTGCCGGATGCCGAGCTGGCGACGGTGACGGGCGTAGGCCATGCGCCGACGCTCGACGAGCCCGAGGCGATGGCGGGAATCGAGCGGCTGCTGACGCGGGTGGCGGCCTGATCAGTGCGGCGGGCCTGGCCGCAGTGATCCGCCCACGAACCATTGGGACCAGCCTTTGGCGGATACGAGCAGGCCGGCTCGGAATATGAATTCGACCGATGCGAGTTCGCTGGCACCCGTCTTTATGAATTCGACCTGCACTTTCTGTTCGCCGCAGGGGGCCGTTTCCATCGGAATGCCGCTCCAGCTGAGATAGCGAAACGCATCCGCCTGCATATGGATGGCAAGCGCGTGCGCGCCAGTCGCACCCGTGCCCATGGGGCGCCCCACATCGCCCGAACCGAGATCGAACTCGGCTTCCGGAGCGAGCAGCGCCCGCAGTTGCGCGTCACCCTTCCAGCTGGGAGCGCTCGCCCGCTCGACTATCTCCACAGCGCGACGGCTGAGCAGCGCCTGCAATTCGCCGATATTCTTCGTGGCGGCTATCGGGCAGGCGGACACGGCCTGCAGGCTGGATTGCGCGGCGGCAGGTAGCGCGGCAAAACTGATGGCACCCAAAGCGGTTATCCGAAAAGCTTTTCGCATCTTGTCCTCTGTGCTTGATCCGTCGTTCCTGGTGCGGAATATCGACGCTACCATCATTGGGTGACGTCCGCGCAAGACCCCGCTAAGTCGCGCCTCCATGTCGATCCATATCCTCCATCTCCACTCCACCTTCGCGCTGGGCGGCAAGGAAGCGCGCGCGGTGCAGCTGATGAATGCGTTCGGCGACAGGGCACGGCACACGATCGTCTCGGCGATGCCCGACCAGCTCGGCGCGCGCGATTCGATCGCCAAGGGGATCAAATACGAGATCGCACTCGATCCGCCGCCGCTCACCGGGCGTCCGTCAGTCAAGCGCTACGAGGCGATCGCGCGCTACATGCGGCGCTTCGACCTGGTGCTGACCTATAACTGGGGGGCGATCGACGGGGTGATGGCGGCGCGCGTGTTCGGCAAGGGGCTGCCGCCGGTCGTGCATCACGAGGATGGCTTCAACGCCGACGAGGCCGAGCGGCTGAGCCCGGTGCGCAACATGTATCGCCGGATCGCGCTGCCCGCCGCCAATGCGCTGGTGGTGCCCTCGACGATGCTCGAACGGGTCGCGATCAAGCATTGGAAGCAGCCGCCGGAGCGGATCCGGCGGATCGCCAACGGCATCCCGACCGCGCTCTATGCGCAGAAGCCCGATCCCTCGCTGATCCCCGAGCTGCAGAAGCGGCGCAAGGGCGAGGTGTTCATCGGCTGCCTGGCGGGGCTGCGCCCGGTCAAGGACCTGCCGATGCTGGTGCGCGCCGCGGCGGGCATGAGCGCGCGGTTCAAGCTGGTGATCGTCGGCGAGGGACCGGAGCGCCAGGCGATCCTCGACGCGGCCGAGGCGATGGCGATCGAGGATCAGGTGATCCTGACCGGATTCCTGCCCGAGCCGCACCGCTATATGGGGCTGTTCGACATATTCGCGCTCTCGTCGAAGAGCGAGCAGGCGCCGATCTCGGTGCTCGAGGCGATGGCGGCGGGCCTGCCGGTGGTGACGCCCAGGGTAGGGGATATCCCTGCGATGGTATCCGAGCTCAACGAGGCGTATCTTGCTCCCGAGCGGACGGAATTGGCAATCCGCGACCGGCTCGACACGCTGGCCAAGCATCTGGACGGGGCACGGCACATCGGCCAGGCGAACCGGGAACGCGCCCGCGCGTTGTTCGACGAGGCGGACATGGTCGCAGCCTATGCCCGGCTCTATGGCGAGGCGATGGGACGGCCCGGCGCGTTGGGCTGACAAATGTTACTCGCTTGTTTGGGCGCTTGTCGCTAGCGTCGCGCAAATTTTTTCGGAGGTATTGTGTTCAAGGGTCTTTCTCCCATCAACTACAACGGTCGCGAGGTCTGGCCGCTGGTCGAGGGTGGGAAGGGCGTCGCTGCCACCAATCATGCCAGCGCCGGTGCCTGGGCCGCGGCCGGCGGGATCGGCACCGTCTCCGCGGTGAATGCCGACAGCTATGACGCAGAAGGCAAGATCATCCCGCAGATCTATCGCGCGCTCACGCGCCGCGAGCGGCACGAGGAACTGATCCAGTACGCGATCGAAGGCGCGGTCACCCAGGTCAAGAAGGCGTTCGAGATCGCCAACGGCAAGGGCGCGATCAACATCAACGTGCTGTGGGAAATGGGCGGCGCGCAGCGCGTGCTGCACGGCGTGCTCGAGCGGACGCGGGGCATGGTCTCGGGCGTCACGTGCGGTGCGGGCATGCCCTACAAGCTCAGCGAGATCGCGGCGTCGTACAACGTCAACTATCTCCCGATCGTCAGCTCGGGCCGCGCGTTCCGCGCGCTGTGGAAGCGCGCCTATTCGAAGGCGAGCGAGTGGCTGGCGGCGGTGGTCTATGAGGATCCCTGGCTCGCCGGCGGCCATAACGGCCTGTCGAACGCCGAGGACCCGCTGAAGCCGCAGGATCCCTATCCGCGCGTCAAGGAACTGCGCGACGTGATGCGCGAAGGCGGCATCTCGGACGACGTGCCGATCGTGATGGCCGGCGGCGTCTGGTACCTGCGCGACTGGAACGACTGGATCGACAATCCCGAGCTCGGCAAGATCGCGTTCCAGTTCGGCACGCGGCCGCTGCTGACCAAGGAAAGCCCGATCCCCGAGGAGTGGAAGGCGCGGCTGACCACGATCGAGGAAGGCGAGGTGCTGCTGCACCGCTTCTCGCCGACGGGCTTCTATTCGTCCGCCGTCCGCAATCCCTTCCTGCGCAACCTGGAGGCGCGCTCGGAGCGGCAGATCGCCTATTCGACCGAGCATGCCGGCGACCACACCTTCCAGCTCGACGTGGGCGTGAAGGGCAAGAATTTCTGGGTGACGCGCAATGATCTGCTGCGCGCGCGCCAGTGGCATGGCGAGGGCTTCACCTCGGCGCTCAAGACGCCCGACAACACGCTCGTCTTCGTCACGCCCGAGGAGCAGGGCATCATCCGCAAGGACCAGGCAGACTGCATGGGCTGTCTCAGCCAATGCCAGTTCTCCTCCTGGGCGGACAGCGAGACCAACTCGACCGGCCGGCTGGCCGATCCGCGCAGCTTCTGCATCCAGAAGACGCTGCAGGACATCGCGCATGGCGGCCCGGTTGAGGAGAATCTGATGTTCGCAGGGCATGGCGCCTACAACTTCAAGCGCGACCCCTTCTATTCGAACGGATTCGTGCCGACGGTGAAGCAACTGGTCGACCGGATCCTGACCGGCGACTGATCCGAAACGGGATTCGCTTAACCATCCATAGTGTTTGTGATGCCGGCATCTGCGCTCTAACTCCCTGGCGGACGGGTTTTTCTGTCGGGGAGTAAGTGGCGTGGCATTAACCAAGATCATTGCGGCCGGTATTCTGGCCTTCGCGCCGCTCGCGGCACATGCGCAGATTGCCGATGGCGGCTTCGAGGCGAAGGGCAATGCCGGCACGATCCAGAACGGCGGCGCGCCGGTCGGCGGCTATTGCTATGACGGTGGCAATTACGGCGACGGTGTCTGCTCGGGCGGCAGCGCCTGGAACGGTTCGGGCGCGATCCGTTCGGGCAATGGTCCGTGGGGCGGTACGACTGCGCAGAGCGGCGACTATTTCTAGTTCGTCCAGGGCGGCCAGACCATGTCGCAGACCTTTTCGCTCGCGACCGCCGGCAGCTATGAGCTGAACTGGTTCGACGCCGGCCGCACCAACAATGGCGGACCGCAGTCCTACACCGTGTCGATCACCGGCGGCGCGTCGCCGGTCTCGCTCGGCACCTTCACCACCGATCATGCCGACTGGCAGTCCAAGTCGGGCCTCTTCACGCTCGACGCGGGCACCTACACGCTGACCTTCGCGGGGCTTTCGAACGAGGACCGCACGTCGTTCATCGACAATGTCTCGGTCGCGGGCGTGCCCGAGCCGGCCGCCTGGGGCATGTTGATCGGCGGCATGGGCCTGGCCGGCGGCGCGATGCGCCGTCGCCGTAGCCAGGGCGCGCTCAGCGCCGCCTGATTCCGGTCGGAATTTCAGGAAGCGCCGCCGGTCCCCGGGATCGGCGGCGTTTTCGTGTATAGAGCCAGCCGTCGAGCACCTGGTCCAGCGGGCGATGCCCGTCCGACCAGGAACGGATATTGGCGATGACCTTCAACCCCATCGCCTCGCGCCCCTCGAAGGTCGCCGAGCCGAGATGGGGCAGGAGCACGACATTCTCCAGCGCCATCAGCCGCGGATCGACTGCGGGTTCGCCGACATAGACGTCGAGCCCGGCGCCGGCGATTCGGCCGGTCGTGAGCGCGGTCACCAGCGCCTCGGGATCTACGATCTCGCCGCGCGCGGTGTTGATCAGCCAGCCGTCCGGCCCGAGGAGGTCGAGCCGCCGCGCGTCGATCAGGCCGGCGGTGCTGCCGGTGTGCGGCGTGTGGATCGTGAGGATGTCGACGGCCGAGAGCATCGCGTCGAGATCGGCGTGGAAGGTCGCGCCCAGCTGCGCCTCGAGCACCTCGGGCACGCGGTGGCGGCCGTGATAATGGATCTGCAGGCCGAAGGCGCGGGCGCGCATCGCCACCGCCTGCCCGATGCGGCCGAGCCCGAGGATGCCGAGCTTCCTGCCGCCGATGCGGTGGCCGCGCATCCCGGTCGGCGACCAGCCGGTCCAGCCGCCCGAGCGGACGAGCTTGTCGCCCTCGACCAGCCGGCGCGGCGCGGCGAGGATCAGCGCCATCGCCATGTCGGCCGTGTCCTCGGTCAGCACGCCGGGGGTGTTGGTGACGACGATGCCGCGATCGCGCGCGGCCTTCAGGTCGATATGGCCGACGCCGTTGCCGTAATTGGCGATCAGCCGGAGCCGCTCGGGCGCGGCATGGATCAGCGCGGCGTCGATCCGGTCGGTGACCGTGGGGACGAGCACGTCGGTATCGGCCATCGCCGCGGCGAGCGCGGCCTGGTCCAGCGGCCGGTCGTCGGAATTGGTGACGGCGTCGAACAATTCGGCCATGCGCGCCTCGACCGCCTGCGGGAGTGCGCGGGTGACGGTCACCCGGGGACGGGAAGGACGAAGCGCCTGTGCCATTCTAGGGGCTTGGCGGGCGCGGCGATCCCAGTCAACGGGTTGAAGGCGATGGGGCGCTCGGGATACAGTTCGGAAATGATTGGGGGACGCATGCGGACTTGGGTGTGGCTGGTACTGGGCGCGATGGTGCTCGGGCTGACGGCGCCCGCCTGGGCGCAGCGCAAGCCGCCCTATTTCCTGTCGATCAAGGCGAGCGAGGCCAAGATGCGGGCCGGGCCGGGCCGCAACTACCCGGCGAGCTGGCTGTACCGCCGCAAGGGGCTGCCGGTGAAGGTGGTCGACATCTATGGCGAGTGGCGCAAGGTCGAGGATCCGGACGGCACCCAGGGCTGGATGCAGGCCAATCTGCTCGAGGATGTGCGCACCGCGATGGTGACCGGCGCGATCGTCGAGATGCGCGCGGCGCCCAATGGGAGCGCCCGGGTGAGCTGGCGCGCAGAGCCGGGCGTGGTGGGGACGATCAACCGCTGCGCGAGCGGCTGGTGCTGGTTCGACGTGCACGGCCGCGGCGGCTATGTCGAGCAGTCGCATATCTGGGGAACGGATCCGGGCGAGACCGTTCCTTGATCTGAGGCGCCTGCCTCACGGCGTTATGCGCTATGCCAGCTTGTAGGGTGTCGGATCGCCCAGCTCGACGATCAGCTGGCGTCGCGCCTCCGCATGGCAGGCTTCGTACTTCGCGCGGCCTTCCGCATCGAGCGACGCGACGATCGCCTCGTCGGGCTCGACCGCGATACGGCCCACCAGCGCCTCGGGCGCGAGGCCCAGCTCGGGCGCCAGCAGCCGCATCGTGCGGGCGCGCAGGCGGAATTCGAAATCGGCGAGGCGCGCCGATTCGATCTCGGCCTTTTTGAGCAGCGCGCCTCTCAGATCGAAGACCATCGTCTCAGTTCAGCAGCTCCACGGCCATCGCGGTGGCTTCGCCGCCGCCGATGCAGAGCGAGGCGAGGCCGCGCTTCTGGCCGGTGGTCTCCAGCGCCGACAGCAAGGTGGCAAGGATGCGCGCGCCGCTGGCGCCGATCGGATGGCCGAGCGCGCAGGCGCCGCCATGGATGTTGAGCACGTCGTGGCTGATGCCGAGCTCCTTCATCGCGATCATCGCCACCGCCGCAAAGGCTTCGTTGACCTCGAACAGATCGACATCGCCGATCTGCCAGCCGGCCTTTGCCAGCGCCTTCTTCATCGCGAAGACGGGTGCGGTGGTGAAGCGCGACGGGGCATGGGCGTGGCCGGCATGGGCGACGATGCGCGCGATGGGGGTGAGGCCGAGCTTCTCGGCAACGCTCATCCGCGTCATCACCAGCGCCGCGGCGCCGTCCGAGATCGACGCGGCGCTGGCCGCGGTGATCGTGCCGTCCTTGCCGAAGGCGGGACGGAGAGTCGGGATCTTGGCGGCGTCTCCGCGCGAGGGCTGCTCGTCGGCGGTGATCGTGACGATGCCCTTGCGGCCCTTCACCTCGACGGGGACGATCTCGCGATCGAAGGCGCCCGATTGCTGGGCCTTCTGCGCGCGCTGGAGCGAGGCGATGGCGAACTCGTCCTGCGCAGCCCGCGTGAACTGATATTCCTGCGCCACGTCCTCGGCGAAATTGCCCATCAGCTTGCCGGGCTCATACGCATCCTCGAGGCCGTCGAGATACATATGATCCTTGAGCACGTCATGGCCGATGCGGGCGCCGCCGCGATGGCGCAGCGAGAGATAGGGGGCGTTGGTCATGCTCTCCAGCCCGCCGGCGACGAGCAGGTCGACCGATCCCGCGGCGAGCGCGTCGGCAGCCATGATCGCGGCCTGCATGCCCGATCCGCACATCTTGTTCACCGTGGTGGCCTCGATATGGTTGGGCAGGCCCGCCTTGAGCGCCGCCTGGCGCGCGGGCGCCTGGCCCAGGCCGGCGGGGAGGACGCAGCCCATATAGATGCGCTCGATCGCCTCGCCGTGCAGCCCGGCGCGCTGGACCGCGGCGCCGACGGCGGCGGCGCCCAGCTCGGTGGCGGGCGCGTCGGTCAGGACGCCCTGGAAGCTGCCCATCGGCGTGCGGGCATAGGAAGCGATGACGACGTCGTCGGCGGACATAGAAGATCCTCTCATGTGTTGGGGGCGATCTAGTGTCCCCGCGGCCGGTTTGCAAAAGCCGCGGCCCCCTCGCATGAAGGAATCTGCATGAGCCTGGTCGACATCCTCAAATGGTCCGCGTCGATCAGTGGCATCGTGGCGTGCTTCATGGTCTCGCTCGACCTGGGGCGGCGGATCACCGGATGGGGGTTCGCGCTGTTCGTGGCGTCGAGCGTCTGCTGGATCACCGGTGCGCTGATGACCAAGGACGAGCCGCTCTGGACGCAGAACATGGTGCTGTTCGGGATCAACTGCTTCGGCGTGTACCGCTATCTGATCCGCAAGCGGAAGCCGCGCGATGACGATTGAGGTGTGGGGCTGGCCGGTGCTGCTGGGCGTTCTGGGGCTGGTTTTCGGCAGCTTCATCGCGACCCTGGCGATCCGCTGGCCCGAGGGGCGGGGCATCTCGCAGGGGCGATCGGCGTGCGATTCCTGCGGCAAGGCGTTGCGCGCGCACGAGCTGGTGCCGGTGCTGAGCTTCGTGCTCCAGCGCGGGCGGTGCCGGGGGTGCGGCGCGGCGATCCGGCCAAGCCATGTCGCGACCGAGCTGATCGCGTGCGGGATCGGCGTGGCGGCGGGGCTGGCGGCACCGGGACTGGAGGGAGCGACGGGCGCGGTGTTCGGCTGGCTGCTGCTCGCGCTGGCGGCGCTCGATCTGGCGGCGTTCTGGCTGCCGAACCTGCTGACCGGCACGCTGGCGCTCACGGGGCTCGCGGTGGGGCTGCTCACGGATTTCTCGCCCTGGCTGAACGATCGGCTGCTGGGCGGAGCATTGGGCTTTGGCGGGCTATGGCTGGTCGCGGCCGCATATCGCGCGATCCGCAAGCGCCACGGTCTCGGTGGTGGCGATCCCAAGATGCTGGGCGCGATCGGCCTGTGGGTCGGCTGGGGCATGCTGCCGATCGTGCTGTTGCTGGCGTGCCTGGTCGGAGTGGTCGCGGTGAGCGGCTTGATGCTCGTGGGGCGCAAGGTGGGCGCGGCGACGCGGCTGCCCTTCGGCGTGCTGCTGGCGCTCGGCGGATTCGCGGTGTGGCTGGCGATCGCCGCCGCCACCCCCTCCTATCTGCCGGGAACCGTGATAACATTGGTGTCAGTACCGCAATGAGATGAGAGGAATCGGGGTGCGCGACATTCTCGAACGCCAGCGTGCCGCCTTCATGGCCGAGCTCCCGGTTTCGATCGACATCCGCAAGGATCGCCTCAAGCGCGCGATCGCGATGGTCGCCGACAATGCCGATCGCTTCTGCGACGCACTGAGCGAGGATTTCGGGCATCGCAGCCGCGAGCAATCGATGATCACCGATATCGCCGCGTCGGTGGCGCCGCTGCGGCATGCGCTCAAGCATGTCGAGCGCTGGGCGCGGCGCGACCGCAAGCCGACGATGTTCCCGCTGGGGCTGCTGGGGGCGAGATCCTGGATCGAATATCAGCCCAAGGGCGTGGTCGGCGTGATCGCGCCGTGGAACTTCCCGGTGAACCTGGTGATGAGCCCGCTCGCCGGCGTGCTCGCGGCCGGCAATCGCGCGATGGTCAAGACCAGCGAGTACACGCCGGTGGTGGCGGCCTTGTTCGAGGAACTGGCAGGCCGCTATTTCGCGCCCGAGGAACTGGCGTTCGTCGGCGGCGGGCCGGAGGTCGGCAAGGCATTCTCCGAGCTGCCGTTCGACCATCTGCTGTTCACCGGCGCTACGGGCATCGGGCGGCATATCCTGCATGCGGCGGCCGACAATCTGGTGCCGGTCACGCTGGAACTGGGCGGCAAGTCGCCGGTGCTGGTCGGGCGCTCGGCGGATATCGCCAAGGCCACCGAGCGGGTGGCGCTGGGCAAGATGATGAACGCTGGGCAGATCTGCCTCGCGCCCGATTACATGCTGGTGCCCGAGGAGAAGGAGGCCGAGGTGGTCGCGGGGCTGACCGCCGCGGCAACGCACATGTATCCGACCCTGCTCGACAATCCCGATTACACCGCGATCATCAACGACCGGCACCACGCCAGGCTGACCGAATGGATCGACGATGCCCGCGCCAAGGGCGGGGAGGTCATCGCGGTCAATCCCGCGAACGAGGATTTCGGCGCGTCGAACAGCCGCAAGATGCCGCTCCACATCGTCCGCAACCCGACCGACGACATGAAGGTGATGCAGGAGGAGATCTTCGGACCCGTGCTCCCGGTGCGCAGCTATCGCGACATCGACGCGGCGATCGGCGAGGTCAATCGGCGCGACCGGCCGCTGGCCCTGTATCATTTCGGGACCGATGCCGGGGAGCGGCGGCGCGTGCTGGACCGGACGATCTCGGGCGGCGTCACGCTGGACGACGTGATCTTCCATGTCAGCCAGGAAGAGTTGCCGTTCGGCGGCGTCGGGCCGTCGGGGATGGGTGCCTATCACGGCGAGGCGGGATTCCGCACCTTCAGCCATGCGCGCAGCGTCTTCCGGCAATCGCGAATCGACGTGGCGAAGCTGGCGGGTATGAAGCCGCCCTATGGCAAGGCGACCTGGGCGACGATTCGCCGCCAGATGAAATAACAGGGGCGCTCGCCGTTTACGTCCTAGCTTTGCCTTGACCGCCTATAACCGTTAGCCGGGCTTATTCAGCCCCGGCATTGGGGCGTTACAGAGAGGAGCAGACCAGCCACTTTATAACGGGCCCTGGAGGCGGCACCAAGTATGCCGAATCCGATGAGCAACAGGATCCAATGTCCGGGCTCAGGAACCGGTCCAGCTGGCACGAACCCGTGCGGTCGTACGACCAGAGTCTGATAGACGTATTGCGACTCAAATGGCGCAGCGGGATCATACCAATGGCCTTGGAAAGCCTGATCCCAGTTGCAGAAGTCGAGATTGGAGAACCATGCGGTAGCGCAAGCAACGTCTTCTGTCGGGACGCCATAGAGGCCTGAATATCTGATAATTGATATCGACGGGGGAAGGCCTGCCTCGCCATTCGCGCCAGCGAAAGTGAAATCGGCAAGAACCGGATGAATTGCGAACTCTTCGGGAGTCGGGAACCTCCAGCCGAGCTTGCCCTGATAGAAGAGGTCGATGCCGGAGTAGAAATAGGGATCCTGCACCGCATTATACGGAAGGGCCCAGGCCCAGTCCAAGCCATCGATCGTGATATAGGCATTATCCGGAACGGGCGGTCGGTATTGGGCATGAGCGGCGGCGCCGCTCATGAGCAAAGCTGATGCGATGGCCATTGAACGAAGTGGAGACATTGCCTTTTCCTTCCCAATCTTTCTCGATACTCTCGCATAATTCCGGCGCCGTCCTGTATCATGATCTTCGCGGTTGGGCCGACAGGTCGACGTCTGCCGCTTGACCATCCCAAGCCGCCGCTATCGGTTGGTTTGGTAATCTGCTTATGACAAAAAAAGAGGCCGCCCCGAAGGACGGCCTTTGGAAAGTTTTAGGAGAGGATGCCTGAAAGGCACGATCTTTGTGCAACGCGGCGGCCATTGCTGCAAGTGCGTAGTGTTACCGGTATCAGTGCAAAAAATGCAATCGTACAACGTTGTCACTTGCAAAGCAGGGTGGGGCAGGGGGATTTGAACGCATGCCTACCACGTTGAAGCTGGACGAATTCCTGCCTTATCGCCTGTCGATCGCCTCCAATGCGGTGTCGGATGCGGTGGCGACCGCCTATCGCACGCTGTTCGGCCTGCGCATTCCCGAATGGCGGCTGGTGGCGGTGCTCGCCGAGGGCGGGGCGATGAGCCAGCAGGCGCTATGCGGACGGACGCGGATGGACAAGGTGACCGTCAGCCGTGCCGCGATCGCGCTGGCCGAGCGCGGGCTGGTCGCACGGGCGACCAATCCCGAGGACCAGCGTTCGCACCTGCTGACGCTGAGCAAGGCCGGCTGGTCGCTGTACGAACAGGTCGCGCCCAAGGCGCTCGAGCTGGAGCGGCGGATCTTCGCCGGTTTCTCCCAGGCCGAGCGCGACCAGCTCGGCGCGATGCTCGAGCGGCTCGAAGTGGCCACCGGCGCGCTCGACGGGGCTTGATCCTGCCGCCCCGCCTGCTCTAATCGCCAGCACGCCCTCCCCAGGCGATCGATCACGAGCCAGGAGGATATCATGACCGCTTATACCGACCGCGCCGGGCTGAAGATCGCCGAGCCGCTCGCGCGCTTCGTCGAGGAGCGGGTGTTGCCGGGGCTGGGCGTCGCGCCCGACGGGTTCTGGACGGGGACGGCGGATATCTTCGCGCGGTTGGCGCCGGAGAATCGCGCGCTGCTGGCGCGGCGGGACGAACTTCAGGCATTGATCGATGCGCGGCTCGAGGCCGGTCAGGCCGCGGACGAGACCTGGCTGCGCGCGATCGGCTATCTGGTCGACGAACCGGCGGCGTTCGAGATCGGCACGGCGAATGTCGATAACGAGATCGCCCGCGTCGCGGGGCCGCAGCTGGTCGTGCCGGTGCTCAACGCGCGGTTCGTGCTGAACGCCGCCAATGCGCGCTGGGGCAGCCTGTACGACGCCTTCTACGGCACCGATGCGCTGCCGGGCACCGCCAAGCCGGGTGGCTATGATGCCGAGCGCGGGGCGGCGGTGATCGCGCGGGCCAAGGCTTTCCTCGATCGGGCAG
Organism: Sphingomonas sp.; assembly: GCA_040508955.1. Lineage (GTDB taxonomy): Bacteria > Pseudomonadota > Alphaproteobacteria > Sphingomonadales > Sphingomonadaceae > Sphingomonas. The sequence goes on from JBEVLV010000044.1 coordinate 20,164, forward strand.
TGCCGCTGGAGGGGATGCTCTGGGCGGATTTCGCCGGCGGGGACCTGCCGCTGTCCGATCCTGGCCAGTTCGTCGGGCATCGCGGCGAGTCGCTGCTGTTCCGGCATCATGGGCTGCATGTCGAGGTGGTGATCGACCGCGCGCATCCGATCGGGGCGGGCGACCCGGCGGGGATCGCCGACGTGCTGCTCGAATCGGCGCTGAGCACGATCGTCGATCTCGAGGATTCGGTCGCGGCGGTCGATGCCGAGGACAAGGTCGCGGCCTATGCCAATTGGCTGGGGCTGATGCAGGGCGACCTGGAGGAGAGCTTCACCAAGGGGGGCAGGGCGCAGACGCGGCGGCTGGAGGCAGATCGCAGCTACGCCGTCCCGCTCTCCGGCGACCTGGTTCTGCACGGGCGCGCGCTGCTATTGATTCGCAATGTCGGTCATCTGATGACCAATCCTGCGGTGCTGCTGCGCGACGGAAGCGAGGCGCCCGAGGGTATTCTCGACGCTGTCGTCACCAGCCTGATCGCGCTGTACGACCTGCGCGGGCTGGGCAAGTTCCGCAACAGCCGGGCGGGCTCGATCTATATCGTCAAGCCGAAGATGCACGGGCCGGAAGAGGCGGCGTTCGCCAACCGGCTGTTCGATGCGGTCGAGGATCTGCTGGGGCTGGCGCGCCACACGATCAAGATCGGCATGATGGACGAGGAGCGGCGGACCTCGGCCAATCTCGCGGCGTGCATCCATGCGGTGAAGGACCGCATCTTCTTCATCAACACCGGTTTTCTCGATCGCACCGGCGACGAGATCCACACGAGCATGCGCGCCGGGCCGATGGTGCCCAAGGGCGAGATGAAGGCGTCGCGCTGGATCGCCGCCTATGAAGCGCGTAACGTCCGGATCGGGCTCGATTGCGGCTTTTCGGGCAAGGCGCAGATCGGCAAGGGCATGTGGGCCGCGCCGGACCGGATGGCCGACATGATCGAGCAGAAGATCGCGCATCCGCTCAGCGGCGCGACCACCGCCTGGGTGCCGAGCCCGACCGCGGCGACGCTACATGCGATGCATTATCACGAGATCGACGTGTTCCGCCGGCAACGCGAGATCCCCAAAGGCGTGCCGCCGCTCGGCGACCTGCTGGCCGTGCCGGTCGCCCCGGGCCGCAACTGGAGCGCCGACGAGATCGCCCGCGAGCTCGACAACAATGCCCAGGGCATCCTCGGCTATGTCGTGCGCTGGGTCGATCAGGGCGTGGGTTGCTCGAAGGTGCCCGATATCCACGATATCGGCCTGATGGAGGACCGCGCGACCTTGCGTATCTCGTCGCAGCATCTGGCGAACTGGCTGCTCCACGGCGTGACGACCGCCGAGGAGATCGACGCGGCGCTTACGCGCATGGCGGCGAAGGTCGATGCGCAGAATGCGGGCGATCCGCTCTATCTGCCGATGGCGGGCCGCGAAGCGGATAGTCTTGCCTTCCAGGCGGCGCGGGCGCTGGTGTTCGAGGGGCTGGTCCAGCCCAATGGCTATACCGAGCCGCTGCTGCATCGTTTCCGCGCCCGGGCCAAGGCGCTTAGTGGCTGATTTTGCTGGAGGATCGATCGCGGGGGGAGCCAAAGCCGATTTTGGTCGTTACGCATGCGAGAGGGCCGCGTGTATCGAGGGCCCGGAGGAGTCGCGTGCATAAAGGGGTAAGGGGGGTCTGGATTGCTGCGCTGGCGGGAGCTGCGATCCTGCCATCCGTCGCGCATGCCCAGATCTCCGATCCCAAGCCGGGCCAGGGTGCGCCGGCGCCCGCGCTGCCGGACCCCAAGCCCGAGGCCGTGCCGCAGGAAGCGCCGATCGTCCCCGATGCCGAGTTCGAGGCGGCGCTGCCCAAGCTGAGCGACGACATCAACGCGCCGCTGGAGCCGATGAAGGATTTCCAGGCGCAGCCGGCCAAGCCCGATGCGCCGACGGTCGCTCCGCCGCCGACGGTGGCGCCCACGGTCCCGGCCGTCACGCAGCAGATCGAGGAGAATTTCGCCGCCGCGCCCGCGGAATCGCCCGAGTTCGCCGAACCGCTCCAGCCGCTGGCGGAGTTCAAGGTCGAGCCCGCCAAGGCGGATAGCGCGGCGAGCGGCAAGACCCCCACGATCCGCTACACCACGGTGCTGGAGGGGCTCGACAAGGTGCGGCTCACCAGCCGCTTCCGCGAGCTTTCCGCGCTGGAGAATGGCGACGGCAAGGCGGCCAACGCCGCGATGGTCTCCGCCCGGGCGCGCGAGGACGAGAAGCTGGCGGTGCGGCTGATGCAGTCGCTCGGCTATTATGACGGCACCGCGATTTCGACGATCGAGCAGACGCCGAAGAATTCGGGCAACGTCCGCGCGACGATCACCGTGTCGCCGGGCTCGATCTATCGGCTGGGAACGATCACGATCGTCAGCGATCCGACGGTGCCGGCGGGCCTGCTCGATCGCGAGCTGAACCTCAATCCGGGCGATCCGATCCAGGCGGACCGCGTCCAGGGCGCCGAGGCGAATGTGAGCCTGCGCCTGCCGCAACAAGGCTATCCGTTCGTCGCCTTGGGCGAGCGCGACATCCTGCTCGATGAGCAGACCCATATCGGCGACTATACGCTGCCGGTGACGCTGGGGCCGCGCGCCAGCTTCGGCAAGATCGTCACCGAGGGCCGGCGCAAGGCGATGACCGCCGCGCATATCGAGCTGCTCAAGCGCTACAAGACGGGCGCGATCTACGACAGCCGCCAGGTCGACGATCTGCGCGAGGCGCTGATCGCGACCAGCCAGTTCTCTACCATATCGGTCGAGCCGCAAAAGACCGGCGAGCCGGGGCCGGACGGCACCGAGATCGTCGACCTGCTCGTCAAGCAGACGGCGGGCCGCCCGCGCACGATCGCGGCTGAGCTCGGCTACAGCACCGGCCAGGGCATAAGGCTGGAAGGCAGCTGGACGCACCGCAACCTGTTCCCGCCCGAAGGCGCGGTGATCGCCAGCGGCGTGATCGGCACGCAGGAACAGGGCGTGAGCGGCACGTTCCGCCGATCGAACGCGGGCCTGCGCGACCGCACCTTCCAGGTCGTCGCCTCGATCAACCACAAGGACTACGTCGCCTACGAATCCTATACGGGAACGATCTCCGCCCGGATGTCGCGCGATTCGACGCCGATCTGGCAGAAGCGCTGGACCTATTATTACGGGGCCGAGCTCGTCGGCTCCAACGAGGACCAGTACAACTACAACAAGGGCGCGCGCGACCGCGGCACCTGGCTAATCGCGGCGCTGCCGATGTATGTCGGCTACGACACGAGCGACAATCTGCTGAACCCGACCCGAGGCTTCCGGGTGAAGATGAACGTCAGCCCCGAGACTTCGGTGCGCGGCTCGGCTCGGCCCTATGAGCGGTTCATGCTGGAGGGTGACGCCTATTATCCGGTGACCGGCAGCATCGTCATCGCCGGCCGGGCACGGGTGGGATCGATCGCCGGCATCGCGCGCAACGATCTGCCGCCCTCGCGGCGCTACTATGGCGGCGGCGGCGGATCGGTGCGCGGTTTCGGCTATCAGGAGCTCGGGCCGCGTTCGCCCGACGGCAAGCCGGTGGGCGGGCGCGCGTTCAACGAGTTCGCGCTCGAAGCGCGCTATCGCTTCGGCAATTTCGGCATCGTCCCGTTCGTCGATGCCGGCCAGGTCTATGAAGGCATCTATCCCACCGGGCAGAACCTGCGCTTCGGCGCGGGCATCGGGGGGCGGCTCTACACCAATTTCGGCCCGATCCGCCTCGACGTGGCGACGCCGATCGCGCGCAAGCCGGGCGAATCGAAGGTCGCCCTCTACATCTCGATCGGCCAGGCCTTCTGATGGCCGAGGAACTCCCTTCCGAATCCGGGGCAACCGTCGAGAAGGCGATCGCGCGTCCGCCGCTGTGGCAGCGCGTGATCAAATGGGGCGTGATCGCGATCGCCGTCGTGGCGGTGCTGCTTGGCGTCGCGGTGATCGCGCTCAACACCGATCCCGGCCGTCGCTTCGTCACCCAGAAGATCAACGCACTAACGCTGGAATCGGGACTCAACATCCGCATCGGCCGGATCGACGGTTCGCTCTATGGCGCGATGGTGCTCCACGACGTGCAGGTGCGTGACGGCAGGGGCGTGTTCGCGACCTCGCCCGAGATCGCGCTCGATTGGCGGCCGTTCAGCTATCTCCGCAACCGGATCGACATCCGCAACCTGGCGAGCCCGGAGGTGCGGCTGCTGCGCCTGCCCGCGCTCAAGCCATCCGGCGAACCCAATGCGCCGCTCCTGCCCGACATCAATCTCGACATCGCCCAACTCAGCGTCGCGCGGATCGACGTGGATCCGGCGGTCGACAGCCAGCGCCATCTCGGAAGGCTGAGCGGCAGCGCGCACCTCTCGGACGGACGCGCTCGGATCGTGGCGGACGCGGCGACGATCGTCGCACCGGGCGTGGCCGGGGGCGATCGGCTGGCGCTCAAGCTCGACGCGGTACCCGATCGCAACAAGCTCGACATCGACCTGAAGCTCGACGCGCCGGCCGAGGGGCTGGTCGCCGGGCTGACCGGCGTCAGGGCGCCGCTGACGCTCCGGGTCGACGGACAGGGCAATTGGAAGAACTGGCGCGGCCGCGCGCAGGGTACGCTGGGCGGGAAGGAACTCGCCAACCTGGCGATCGTCGCACAGGACGGGCGCTTCCAGGTTCGCGGGCCGACCCATCCGGGCCTCTACCTGAAGGGACCGGTCGAGCGACTGGCGGCGCCGCAGCTCGACGTCGCGCTCGACGCGAAATGGACCGATCGCAAGGCGAACGGGACGCTCAAGCTCCGTTCCAAGGCCCTGTCGGTCGAGGGTACCGGGCTGGTCGACCTCGGCACCAACAGCTTCGGCAATGTGAAGGTGGATGCGCTGCTGCTGACGCCGGGGGCGATCGCGCCGAACCTGCGCGGCAAATCGGTGCGCGCGTCGGTGCTGCTCAACGGGCCGTTCGCGACGCCGGTGGTCGACTACAAGATCCAGGCGGCCGCCCTGGGCTTTGGCGAGACGGTGGCCGAGCAGCTCTATGCCGAGGGCAAGGCGCGGGTCGATGCCGATCATATCCTGGTGCCGGTGCGGGCGAAGGCGGCGCGGGTATCGGGGCTCAACGCCGCGGTCGGCGGGCTCGTGACCAACCTGACCTTGAATGGCGACCTGGCGATCTCGGGCACCCAGATCCTGTCGGACAATCTCAGGATCAAGTCGGACCGGATCGACGCGACGGCGATCATTGCTGCCGATGTCGCCAAGGGGCGCTACACCGGTGCGCTCAAGGGTCGGGTGAACGATTATGTGATCAACGGCGTCGGCGTCGTCGATCTCCGGACCGACGCGCAGCTCTACGCCGCGCCCGGCGGCGGCTGGGGGATCAAGGGGACGATCGCAGGCGAGAGCCGCAAGATATTCAGCGATGGCGCACGGCAGTTCCTGGGCGGCAATGCCGTGGCCTCGGCGCGGCTGGTGCTCGATCCGCGCGGGATCGTCGCGATCAGCGACCTGCGGATGAAGGCGCCCGAGTTCCGCATCACGCGCGGTTCGGGGCGCTACGATCCGGCGGGACCGATCCTGATCGATGCCGAGGGCGTCTCGACCCGATACGGGCCGATCAGCGCGCGCGTGACGGGCACGCTCAACGCGCCGCAGATCTTGCTGCGCGCGGCCAGGCCGGGGCTGGGCGTCGGCCTGGTCGATCTCGAGGCAAAGATCCGCGGGCAGGGCAATGCCTATGCTGTCGAGGCGACCGGCGGCACCCATTACGGGCCATTCAGTGCCAACGTGCTCGTGAAGACCGGCAATGTGCTCGCGCTCGATATCCAGGCCGCGCGGTTCGCGGGCATGGATATCGCCGGCCAGCTTCAGCAGACCGCGGCGGGGCCTTTCGCCGGTCGGCTGACCTTCCAGGGATCGGGCGTGACCGGCAGTGCCGAGCTTGCGGCACAGGGCGATGTGCAGCGCGCCGACCTCAAGGCGAGCGCGGTCAACGCGGCGATCCCGGGTGAAGCGGGGCTGACGATCGGCCGCGCACTGGTCACCGCGAGCGTCGTGCTGACCGATACGCCGCAGGTCATCGCCGATGCCCAGATCGCCAACCTGCGCAGCGGCCGCTTCGTGCTCAAGACCGCGCGGGCGAAGATCGACTACCAGGGCGGCAACGGCACCGCGCAGGCGGTGGCGACGGGCTCCACGGGCGTGCCGTTCCAGATCGCCGCGAACGCGAAACTCTCGCCCGAGCAATGGCTGGTGGCGCTGAAGGGGCAGGGCAGCGGGATCAACTTCCAGACCGTGAACCCCGCGCGGATCGCGATCCGCGACGGCAGCTATCGATTGCTGCCGACCCAGGTCGATTTCGACCGCGGCAGCGCACGGATCGCCGGCAGCTATGGCGCGGGCACGGTGCTGCAGGTGCGGCTCGACAAGCTCGATCTGGCGGTGGCGAACGGCTTTGTGCCGGATATCGGCATCGACGGCACCGCGACCGGCAGCCTCGATTTCGCGCAGGCGAGTCCGGACGCCTTTCCGAGCGCCGACGTCCGGCTGGAGATCGCCGATTTCACCCGCTCCAGCCTGGCGACGGTCTCGACGCCGGTGAACATCAGCTTTGTCGGCAAGTTGCTGCCCGACGGCGGCGACATGCGCGCGCTGATCAAGCGTGGTGGGTCGACGATCGGGCGGATGATCGCGACGCTCCGGCCGCTGGGACCCGGCGCGGGCAGCTGGAACGACCGGCTGCTTGCCGCGCCGCTTTCGGGCGGCATCCGTTATAACGGGCCGGCCGCGCTGCCTTTCTCGCTGGCGGGGCTGTCGAACCAGCAACTGACCGGCCCGGTCGGGATCGCCGCCGATTTCGCGGGCCAGGTCCGCGCGCCGGTGCTGACCGGCATCGTGCGGGGCGAGAACCTGACCTACGACAATGAAAGCTATGGGACGCGGCTGACCAAGCTCAAGATCGACGGGCGCTTCTCGAACGACGAATTCATCCTCGACCAGGCCAGCGCGACCGCGGGGGATGGAACCGTCACCGCGCAGGGCAGGGTGGGCCTGTCGGCCGACAACGACTTCCCGATGACGATCAACGCCACGCTGAACAATGCCCGGCTGGCGAGCAGCGAGGCGCTGGGCGCCACCGCCACGGGCAAGATCACGATCACCAAGACCCCCGACGTCCAGAAGATCGAAGGCCGCCTGACCATCCCCAAGGCCAATTACGAGATCATCCGCCAGGGCGCCGCCGAGGTGCCCGAGCTCACCGGCGTGCGCCGCAAGAGCGACATGGCGGCGAACGGCGAGCCCCAAGCCAAGCCGCACCGCGCGTTCGGCAATTTCGACCTCGACCTGCAGATCCGCGCCGACAATCAGCTCTTCGTCTCGGGCATGGGGCTGGAATCGGAATGGAGCGCGCGCGTCAATGTCGGCGGAACGACGGTGGCGCCCGATATCCGCGGTACGATGGAGATCGTGCGCGGGACCTACAGCTTCGCCAGCCGCCGCTTCGATATCAGCCGGGGTTTCATCCGCTTTCAGGGATCGACGCTGACCAATCCGACCATCGACATTTCGGCCAACACCACCGCAGAGGGCGTGACCGCGATCCTCAACATCGGCGGCACCGCGATGCTGCCGCAGATTGCCTTCACCTCCACGCCCAGCCTCCCCCAGGAGGAGGTTCTGTCGCGGCTGTTCTTCGGCACCAACGTCACCAATCTCTCGGCGACCGAGGCGATCCAGCTTGCCGCGGCGCTCAACTCGCTGCGGGCGACGGGCGGCGGGCTCAACCCGCTCGGCCAGCTCAAGTCCGCGACGGGCATCGACCGGCTGCGCATCCTGGGTGCCGACGACACCACCGGGCGCGGCACCTCGCTGGCGGCGGGCCAGTACATCACCAACGACATCTATATCGAGATCATCACCGATGCTCGCGGCTTCACCGCGACCCAACTCGAAATCTCGCTGACCCGCGCGCTGAGCCTGTTGTCCCAGACCGGCTCGTTCGGCGGATCGAGCGCCAGCCTGCGCTATTCGAAGGATTATTAGAGTCGATCAGCATCTGAAAATACCCACCCACCTCGTCACCCCGGACTTGTTCCGGGGTCCACTCAGCCTCACTTGCTGAAGAAGAACTTCCAGCCCGACGCTTGCCTTCAGGTGGACCCGGAACGAGTCCGGGGTGACGAAGTAGGGCTGGTGACGTTACTTACAGTATTGTAAGCATGGGGCCGGAGAGGCCGATGACAGAATATTTCGACGTGGTGGTGGTGGGCGCCGGCATTTCCGGTGTGGGCGCGGGCTATCACCTGCAGGCCAACAGCCCCGACCGCAGCTATGTGATCCTCGAAGGGCGCGAGCGGCTGGGAGGCACCTGGGACCTGTTCCGCTATCCCGGCATCCGTTCCGACTCGGATATGTTCACGCTCGGTTTCGGCTTCCGGCCCTGGACCGAGGCCAAGGCGATCGCGGACGGCCCCTCGATCCTCAACTATCTCGACGAGACCGCGCGCGATTATGGCATCGATCGGCACATCCGATACCGCCACAGCGTGCAGAGTGCATCCTGGTCGAGCGCCGATGCGCTGTGGACGGTGACCGCCGAGCAGGATGGCGCGCAGCGCGTCTTCACCTGTGCCTTCCTGTTCATGTGCACCGGCTATTACAATTACGCCCGGGGCTATGCGCCGGAGTTTGCGGGCGTCGCGGACTTCCAGGGCCGGATCGTCCATCCGCAATTCTGGACGCCCGACATCGATTACAAGGGCAAGCGCGTCGTCGTGGTCGGCAGCGGAGCCACCGCCGTGACGCTGGTGCCCGAGATCGCCCGCGAAGCGGCGAGCGTAACGATGCTCCAGCGATCGCCCACCTATATCGTCGCGCGTCCTTCCGAGGACGGCATCGCAAACTGGCTGCGGCGCCGGCTGCCCTCCAGGACCGCCTATGCGATCACCCGCTGGAAGAACGTACTGCTCCAGCAATATTTCTTCCGCCTCGCGCGCAAATATCCGGCCAAGGCCAAGGAGCGGATCATCGAGATGGTGCGCGGAGAACTGGGCCCGGACTACGATATCGGCACGCACTTCACGCCGAGCTACAATCCCTGGGATCAGCGGCTCTGCCTCGTCCCGGACGCCGATCTGTTCGCGGCGATCCGCGAGGGCAAGGCGGATGTGGTCACCGATACGATCGAGCGCTTCACGCCCACCGGCATCAGGCTTGCCTCGGGCAGGGAGCTGGATGCCGATCTGGTCGTCACCGCGACGGGCCTCGAGATCCAGCTGATGAGCGACATTCCGTTCAACGTGGATGGCAAGCCGGTCGAATGGTCGCGGCATGTCAGCTACAAGGGGATGATGTTCTCCGACGTGCCGAACCTTGCGCTGTCGTTCGGCTACACCAACGCCTCCTGGACGCTGAAGGCGGACCTTACCGCCAACTATGTGACGCGGCTGCTCAACGCGATGCGCAAGCGCGGGATGCGCCAGGTAACGCCGCGGCTGGGAGCACCGATCGAGGAGGCGCCGTTCCTCGATTTCACCTCGGGCTATGTGCGGCGCGCGATGGACAAATTCCCGCGCCGGGGCACGCGCGCCCCCTGGCGGGTCGATCAGAACTATACCCGCGACGTAATGGCGCTCAAATATGGCGGGCTCGACCAGGAAATGGAGTTCGCCAATCCGGTGCCAAAAGTGAAGGCCGCCTGAATCGGCGTTTCGTAATCATGAATTCTTGTTGAGAATACCCTCTCACGCGGAATTAATTGCCTATCATGTAACATTAGGTTCGCCAGTCAGCTGGGTTCGCAGTGTTACAGCTACAGAACAAGATTTTAGAGATGGTAGCCCGGGGCGCGCCGCTGGCGGCGACGACCGACGAGCTTTGCCGTCGGGTCGAAGGGCTCGTTCCCGAGGTGGCATGTTCGGTGCTGACCGTCGATCCGAGCGGCCTGCTGTTTCCGCTATCCGGGCCGAGCCTGCCCGAGCATTATTCGTCGCAGCTGGCAGGCTTCGCGATGGGGCCGTGCGCGGGGTCGTGCGGGACCGCGGCCTATTTGCGCAAACCCGTGGCCGTGCACGATATCGAGAATGACCCGCGCTGGGCGGAGTTTGCCGCGCTGGTGTTGCCGCTCGGCTATCGCGCGTGCTGGTCGACTCCGATCCTGGCCGGGGATGGCCGTCCCGTAGGTACCTTCGCCTTCTATTATCGGGAGAAGCGCGGCCCCACGCCGCTGGAGGAGCAGATCGTCGCGACTTGCGTCAATCTCTGCGCGATCGCGCTGGAGCGCAACGAGTGGCGCCTCGAACATGAGCGGCTGGCCTATGCCGATCTGCTCACCGGCCTGTCGAACCGTGCCAGCTTCAATGCGGTCATCGGGGATTTGTCGTGCGGCGCGGCCGGCGCATGGGGTCTCCTCATCATCGACCTCGACAACCTGAAGGTCGTCAACGACACGTTCGGCCACCGGACCGGCGACCATCTCATCCAGGTGGCGGCAGGTCGCATCGCGGTCAGCGCATTGCCCAACCGGACCTTCAGGCTGGGCGGCGACGAATTCGCCGTGCTTGTCCAGGATGCCCAGGCGCTGGAAAACCTGGAGAGGCTCGCGGACAGGATCCTGGCGGAGCTCGCGGTGCCTGCCGCCTCGGACGGTCATATGATCGTGCCGAGAGCCACGATCGGCGGCGCGATTCTCGCACCCGGCGACACGACGGCGGAGACGGTTCGCCAGAATGCCGACTTCGCGCTGTATCACGCCAAGGAGATCGCACGGGGCGGCTATATGTTCTACGCCCCCGGCCTGGGGACATCGATGAGTCAGCGTCTCAGCGCGATCCGCGACGTCGGCGACGCGCTGCGCGAAAACCGGATCGATGCCTTTTACCAGCCGATCGTCCGGCTCGACACCGGCGAGATCGTCGGCCTGGAATCGCTGTTCCGCCTCACGACGCGTAGTGGAAAGGTCCTTTCGGCCGGCGATTTCTTCGAGGCGACCACGGACGTCCATATCGCTTCGGAGCTGACGCGCCAGATGCTGGCGACCATAGCCGCAGACGTGCGGTCATGGCTCGATCAGGGCATCCCGTTCCAGCATGTCGGGATCAACGTTTCGTCCGCCGACTTCCACAGCGGGACGCTCTTCCGCCAATTGAGCAGCGCTTTCGAGGCGGCGAACGTGCCGTTGAAGCACCTGATCCTGGAAGTGACCGAAACGGTCTATATGGGCCAGCGCGACGATGCCATCGCCCGCGAGATCCAGGCGATGCGCGCCAAGGGCCTGCGTGTCGCGCTAGACGATTTCGGGACGGGCTTCGCGTCGCTCACCCACCTGCTCACGGTGCCGGTCGACGTGATCAAGATCGACAAGTCGTTCGTGCAGAAGCTGGGCCCGGACAATGGCAGCGCCGCGATCATCGAGGGATTGCTGGGCATCGCGAAAAAGCTCGGCATCCGCGTCGTCGCCGAAGGTATCGAGCGACCCGACCAGGTGACGCAGCTGCGCGCCTTCGGGTGCGATCTGGGACAGGGCTATCTGTTCTCCAGAGCGGTAGACCGCCATGCGACGACCACCTTGCTGCTTCAGGAAGCGCAGAAGACGCCGGGCGCCGCGCCCGATCTGGCCGAGCTCGACGTGCAGGCGCTTCGTGCCGCGGCGGGCGAGTTTCTTGCCGTGTCTAGGCAACGCGATCCCGGCGGCGTCCCGCGGCCCGCGCGAACGAGGCGGGCAGGGTAGGCGGGTTCCGCGCGACGGGAAACTGGCGCGCCCGGCTGGATTCGAACCAGCGACCACAGGCTTAGAAGGCATGTGCTCTATCCAGCTGAGCTACGGGCGCGCGCTTCGGGCCAGTTAGCGTGGATTGCGCGTCTGGGAAACCATCATCATAGTCGCCGCCATGAGCGAACGGGCAGGCGATCCGGCACATGTTGCGGCGCAAGACGTATCGAGCGGGCATTTCCGCTATTACGACTTCGTGATGGCCGCGTTCGTCGCGATCATCCTGCTCTCCAACGTGCTGGGCGCAGGTAAGGTTGCGCAGGTCTGGCTGCCGGGCGTGGGCTATTGGCCGTTCGGCGCCGGCATCCTGTTCTTTCCGATCTCCTATGTGATCGGCGACGTGCTGACCGAGGTCTATGGCTATGCCCGCGCCCGCCGCGTGATCTGGGCGGGAACCGGCGCGGTGCTGTTCATGGCGTTCATGTCCTGGGTCGTGGTCGCGCTGCCGCCCGCGCCAAGCTGGGGCAACCAGGCGGCCTATGTCACGATCTTGGGCCAGGTGCCGCGCATCGTGCTCGCGTCGGTCTGCGCCTTCTGGGTCGGCGAGTTCGTCAATTCCTATGTGCTCGCGCGGATGAAGCTGCTCACCAGGGGACGCATGCTGTGGACGCGCACGATCGGATCGACGATCGCAGGGGAGGGAATCGACAGCCTCATTTTCTATCCGCTCGCCTTTCTCGGTGCCGAGGGTTGGACGACGACGCTCGTCATCCAGGTACTCTTCACCCAATGGGCGCTGAAGGTCGCGTGGGAAGTGCTGCTGACGCCGGTCACCTATCTCGTCGTCGGCTTCCTCAAGCGCCGCGAGGGCGTCGACATATTCGACGAGGGCACCGACTTCACGCCGTTTGCGACACGCGTGTGACAGGCCCTTAATACATATAGGTACTTGCGCCAGCGCGTGGATCGACAGACCCTCCCTCCCGGCGAACGG
>JBEVLV010000045.1:0-16726 GCA_040508955.1 Sphingomonas sp.
GGGCCGATCGTCGGCCCGCTGCCTTTTTCCTACGCGGCCGCCGCGACGGATGCCGCCGCGCCTCAGTCTCCCGTAACCCGCACCGGACCCAGATCGCCCTGCCCAACCGTGGCGCTCGCCATCTCGAGCATCCGGTCGAGGCTCTTCTTGGCCTGGAGGCGCAGGCCCTCCTCGATCTCGACGCGCGGCGTCAGGTCGCGCAGCGCCAGGTACAGCTTCTCCATATTGTTGAGCGCCATGTACGGGCAGATGTTGCAGTTGCAGTTGCCGTCGGCACCGGGCGCACCGATGAAATTCTTCTCCGGCAGCGCCTTCTCCATCTGGTGGATGATGTGCGGCTCGGTCGCGACGATCAGCGTGTCGCCGGGGAAGGACTTGGCGAAATCGAGGATGCCGCGGGTCGATCCGACATAATCGGCATGGTCCAGGATATGCGGCGGGCATTCGGGATGCGCGGCGATCGGCGCGCCGGGGTGTTGGGCGCGCAGCTTGAGCAGCTCGGTCTCGCTGAACGCCTCATGGACGATGCACACGCCCGGCCACAGCAGCATGTCGCGCTTGAGCACGCGGGTCAGGTAGCCGCCCAGGTTGCGATCGGGGCCGAAGATGATCTTCTGGTCGAGCGGGATCTGGCTGAGGATCTTCTCGGCCGAGGAGCTGGTGACGATGATGTCGCTCAACGCCTTCACCTCGGTCGAGCAGTTGATATAGGTCAGCGCGATATGATCGGGATGCGCGGCGCGGAACGCGGCGAACTGGTCGGGCGGGCAGCTGTCCTCCAGGCTGCATCCGGCGTTCATGTCGGGCAGCACGACGATCTTGTCGGGGCTCAGGATCTTGGCGGTCTCGGCCATGAAGCGCACGCCGCAGAACGCGATGACGTCGGCATCGGTCTCCGCCGCCTTGCGGCTGAGGTCCAGGCTGTCGCCGACGAAATCGGCGAGGTCCTGCAGCTCGGGCTTCTGGTAGTAATGGGCGAGGATGACGGCGTTGCGCTCCTTGCGGAGCCGGTCGATTTCCGCGCGAAGATCCAGCCCCGCCAGGCTGCCGCCGATACCGTTACGCGCGTCCATTGCATGCTCCCGCTTGTCTGGTGAGGCACATGGCCCCAGCGGCGGGCGGGATCAAGGGAGCGGTGATGGGGGATAGGCAAGCGGAGCTATCGCAGCGCCCGGGCTGCCGGCGGCAATCCAATCGTAAAGGGCCGCGCCGAGCGCGCTCGAGCCGATGACGACGATCGCAAGCTGTGTCACGATCATCGTACCCGCCCCCCACCACCAGGCCGGATGGACCGTCCCGGTGCGACGCTTGTCGGCGAGGATGCCGATCGCCGGAAAGATCATGATTGCGGCGAACACCGCCCAGCCCGCATTGGGTATCAGGAACGGCAGCGGCAGCAGCCGCCCGAAACCGGGTCCGGTCAGCGTCGCCATGCCGCAATAGTGCAGCCGTCGGTGCCATTCGGTTCTGCGACGCAGCAGGATCGCCGCGGTGCTGAGCCCGGCGAAGGAGAGCACGGCGAGGCAGTCCATCACGAGAAAATAGGCCGGGGTGAAGAAGAACGGCACGCCGCCCCGCCGCACCATCGCCGCGGTGACGTAGATGCCCACCACGACCATCGCGCCGATCCAACCGGCGCCCAGCCAGCCGAGCCTGCGGTGCAGCGCGATCGATCCGCTCGCCGCCAACGCATTCTGGGTGACGTACAACACCGTCCAGCCGAAGAAGACGAAGGCGTGGACATGGACATGGATCGGCGCGCCGAAGCTCGAGCGGCCCGCGGCGAGCTGCAGCGAGAAGCCGGCGACGAGCACCAGCGCCATGACGATAGCCATCGTCAGGAAGAATCGGTGATCGCGCGGAATTGCCGGTGCTGGCTCGACGATGGTCGCCATTTCGATTCCCCCCAGAGCTTCGATTTCGTGAAGATACCCCGGGGCGGCAGCGCGCTCAATCGATCAGTTGCGATTGCCCAACACGTCCTGGACCGAACGCGAACGATCCCATTGCTCGGGATCGCGCGAGCCGCGCTCGTCGGGGAAAGCGACCTCGACGGTCGCATCCAGCCCCGCCGCCTTGAGCGGCATCGCGAAGCTGCGCTCGACCGCGCGGCGCGTGGCCTCCCTTGCGAGGCGCATAGGCATCTCCTCGCGCGCCTGGCGGACCAGCTCGGCCTGGCCGGCCTTGCGGTTCGCTGAATCGAGCTGAGCCTCGACATTGGTGAGCCGCATCAGGATGCCGCCGCCCGAATATTCGCGGATGCCGTTGATATCGACGTCCGGCCCGACGACCTCGATCGGCGGCAGCGTGACCGTCAGCCGCTTGCTGGCGGCATCCCAGACGACATTGCCCTGCTGCAGCTTGGCTAGATCGACCTCATAGCGGACCATCCCGGGCATGATCATCGTCTTCTGCGCGCTCAGGCCGACGCGGCTCTGCGTCGAGGTCACCACGGCGACATAGCGGGCGGCGAAGGTAGAAAGGCGGTTCTGCTCGCGCAGGCCCTGGAGGCTCGACGAGGCGATCGTCACCGGCTCGGGGGCCAGGAAACGACTCTTGAGATAATCGCCGGCCAGCCAAACGCCCGCGCCCAGCACGAGCAGCAGCGCGATCAGCGCGGCGACTGCCTTCAGGCAGCCATTCCCCTGCTTCACGCCGCGATCTTCCACGCCTCCCCCTCCTGCGCCACCAGCCCGCGCGTCTCGAGATCGATCAGGTGCGCCAGCACCGACCGCCCGGCCGCCCCGTTTAGCCGCGGATCGAGCCCGGCATACATGCGCTCGACCATCGCCGGGATCGCGCCGACATCCTGTCTGAGGAGACGTAGGATCTGGCCTTCGCGCTGCTTGCGATGGCCGATCAGGCCGCGGACGAAGCGATGCGGCTTCTCGATCGGCTCGCCATGCGCAGGGAAATAGACGCGGTCCTTGCGATGCATCAGCCTGTCGAGGCTAGCCATGAATTGGGCCATATCGCCGTCGGGGGGCGAGACGACGGTGGTCGACCAGCCCATCACATGATCGCCGGTGAACAGCACGCCGCTCTCGGGCAGCGCGAAGCAGAGATGGTTCGAGGTATGGCCAGGCGTCGCCACGGCTTCGAGCGTCCAGCCTTCGCCCTTCACGGTCTCGCCGTCGGCGAGCACGCGATCGGGTGCATAGGTGATGTCGAACGCGGCGTCGGCGCGAGGGCCGGCATCCTCCAGGGTCAGGGGCGCGCAGCCGATGATCGGCGCGCCGGTCTCCACCTTGACCGTCGCGGCGGCCGGGCTGTGGTCACGATGCGTGTGGGTGCAGAGGATCGCCCGTACTGGCCGCCCGGCGATCGCGGCAAGCAAGGCGGCGATGTGTGCGGGATCGTTCGGGCCCGGATCGATCACTGCCACGTCGCCGGTGCCGACCAGATAGGTCTGGGTGCCGGTATAGGTGAAGGGCGACGGATTGGGCGCCAGCACGCGCGTGACCAGCGGATCGACCGCGATCGCGATGCCGGTTGGCGCGTCGTTCATGGGTTGCAGATGGCGGCTGGAGGGACGGAACACAAGTCCGCCCTGCCTGGTCAACTTCTGCGAGCGATTGCCGCCATGAGGCTGCGTCTGCAAAGTGACGGGGCCGGCCGCGAAGGAGTTTCGACCGGCCCCGCGTGAAGGGCTCCCGCCGGGGCTTGGCGGGTTTACCCTTCCCCTCTCGTCAATTGTCGTCCTTGTCCGCCCTGATCTCGGCCATCGCCTGATCGAGGCCGGCCAGCGCCTTGGCGCGCTCGGGCTCGGAGATGTTGCGCTCGTTCTCGATCGTGCGGCGGGCCATGCGGATCGCCATCACGGCGCTATCCATGCCGATGCGCTTGCTGTTCAGCGCCACGCGCTCGGCATTGGCGGAGATCATCGCGATCCGATCGGCGCAGATGACGATGAGCTTCTTCTTGCCCTCATCGCGATGCTCAACAGTGCCCTTGCCCTCGCCGCACTTGCCGTTGCGCACTTCGGGGATCGAGGCCTGAATCTCGGCCATGTCGGGCATCTCGATCTCGTCCTGCTTACCGTCGACATGGACGATAACCATCTTCTTGATCTGCTTGCCCTTGCCGTCCGCTCTGTCGTCGCTGGTGATGCGATAGACGCGCTTTTCGATCTTGCGCGGAGCCTCGGGCGCCTCGGGTAGCTCCGGCAGCTCGGGCCGGGCGCTCGGGGCAGCGGATGCGGGCGGAGCCGGCGGCGCGGGCACGTCCTGGAGGCCGATGGTCGTCTCGACCTTGTTCTTGATGCGCTCGGCCGCCTGGGTGCCCGAGGCGGTGAGCCCCAGTGCCGCCAGCGAGAGCGCGCTCACGCCGACCAGTCCCGTGGCGATGCGGATGGGGGATGATTTCCGTGTCTTCGAAAGCATGCGTAGCCTCCCTTTGACTTCGTTGATGGTGTGTAGGTGACATGCCGCCGAGACCGCACCCCCATGCGCGGACTTGACGATCGCACGGCCATAAGCATGGCGCAGTGCCTGGGCGCGGCCGGCGAGCACGAGGGCGTCGCAGGCCATTTCCTGATCGGCGCGGAAGGCGCGGAAGGCCCTCCAGGCGATCGGATTGAACCAATGGATGGCGAGGACGAGGAGCGCGACCCAGTTCGCGATCAAATCGCCGCGGACATGGTGGCCAAGCTCGTGCGCCAGCGCCAGATCGCGCTCGACCTCGTCATAGCGCTCGGAAAAGTCGCGCGGGAACGCGACATATTTGCGGAAGATTCCGAAGGCGAGCGGGCCGTGCGCAGCGTCGGTCTCGATCACGCGCACCCGTCCCTGCGCCACCGTCCGGTCGATGCGGGCACGGCGCAGCAGATTGCTGCAGAAGCGGCCGTGCGCGATCAGGTGATAGGCGAGGAAGCCGAGCGCTCCCAGTCCCCAGACGATGCCAATCACCAGCAGCCAGTCGATCGGCGCCGCCTGCTCGACCAGCATCGCCGGCGCGGCGGAGGCGGCCTTCGCGGCCGGCGCGACCAGCGCGGTGTGGCTGCCGGCCATCGGCTCGACCACATAATAGGTGATGACCTCGCTCGCCGCGGCGACCGGCGTCACCGCATGCTCGCGCCAGCTCTCGGGAAGCGGCGGCAGCAGCAGCCGGGCGACCGGCAACAGCCACAGCGCATAGGCCATGTGCGGGCCGAATGCCTTGCGCACGGGCCCCCGGATCGCGAGCACCAGCAGCATCAGCAGCGTGGTGGCGATCAGCGTTTCCACTGCCCAGCCGGTCATTGCTTGAGATCCTTCAGCAAGGCCTCGATCTCGGCGATGTCCTGGTCGGTGATCTCGTCGCGCTCGGCGAGATGCGCGACCAGCGGCGTCAGCCGGCCGCCGAACAGCCGGTCCATCAGCTTGCGCGATTCACCCGCGACATAGTCCGCGCGCTGGACGAGCGGCCGATAGAGGTAGCGCCGCCCCTCCTCCTGGTGTGCGATGATCGACTTGGCGAGCAGGCGCCCGAGCAGGGTCTTGACCGTATTGGCGCTCCAGCCGCGTTCGGTGGGCACGCGCTCGGCGACTTCCTGCGCGGTTAGCGGGGACTCCTCCCAGAGCACCTCCATCACGGCGTGCTCGGCATCGCTGATCCGTTCGGTCATGGCATCCCTCTCTGACTACGCGTGTAATCGTCTCGATTACGTCTGTAGTCAATGGGCTGAATGCTGGCTGAACGATGCGTTCAGATGGGCTCGCCGCACCACCCCGGGGGCATAGCCCCGCATTGGGGGAGGTTACCGCAAAGTTATTGGCGCATGGGTGCCGCGCCATCGCATAAGGCGGGGGATGCAGGTCTACGCGATCGACCCCAGCTTCGCATCGGGGCAGCCATTCACGATCGGCGTGCGGCCGGGATCGCGCTTCTCGGTCGCGTTCTACGCGCAAGGCGGCGGCGAGTCGCTCTACCGGTTCGGCGACATCGTCGCGGCCTCGACCGAAAACGTCACGCAGATCCGGCCCGGCATCTTCGAGTCGGGCGGCCATGAGGCGCCCATCGTCTACGACCAGGACTGGGCATGGCCGACGATCACGTTTGCGATCGCGGGAGCGACCGTCCCCAGCGGCGCCTATATGGCGGTGGCCTATGATGTCGATGCGACGGGCGCCCCGACCACCGAGCTGGGCCGGCGCTGCGCCGCAGGCGCTCCGCTCGACGGCTATCCGCCCGACAGCGACGCCATGGCACTGCTGATCTGCCGCCCTGCCACACCCACAGCGGCAATCGCCTATGTGATCCCCACCGCGACCTACCACGCCTATAACTCGACCGGCGGCGGCTGTTTCTACGACGACCATGTCCATGGCACGGACGCGCAGTGGCGGGTGAGCCTGTTGCGGCCCGGCGGCGGCCTGGGCGCGCAGCTCGGCGAGCCGGCCGACCCCTACGACCCCGACTCGCCGCGCCAGCAATTCACCCATTGGGACGCCAAGTTCGTCCGCTGGCTGATCGCACAGGGCATCGCCTGCGACTTCTACACCGATCTAGACCTGCACGACGGCACGCTCGACCTGTCGGCCTATCGCTGCATGCTGAGCGTCGGGCATCATGAATATTGGAGCGCGGCGATGCGCGACGCAGTCGCGCGCTTCCTCCGGGGCGGCGGAAATCTGGCGGTGTTCAGTGGCAATACCTGCTTCCGGCCGATCGATTTCGGTGATCGCACCCCGGAGGCGATGAAGGTCGTCCGCAAGCTCGCCGACCATTGGCCCGACTATGATGAATCCGATCTGCTCGGCCTCAGCTACGGCTTTGGCGGAGGCCATTGGGGCGACTGGGAGCCCCGCGCCGGCTGGATCAACACCGGCCGCGATCCGATCGGCTTCACGGTCCGCGACGCGAGCCACTGGGCGTTCGCCGGATGCGGCCTGGCCGATGGCGACACCTTCGGCGACGAGGATCATCTGGTCGGCTATGAGGTTGACGGGGTTCCCTCCCCCTCGAACGGCTTCCATGTCCTGGCCGATACGCGCCGGCTGACCGGCTGGGAGATGGAAGGCGTCGGCGCCATGGGCATATTTGGCGACGAGCGCAATGCGGGCCCCAAGGCCGGGCTGGTGTTCAACGGCGGCACCACCGACTGGGCGCGCGTGCTGATCGACGAAGCCGCGTCCTCCCGTGCCGTCGTTTCGCGGATCACCACGAACGTGCTGAGGGCGTTCACTGGCTCGGACAGTTGAAACCAACCTCCGAAACTGTCGGTACGGCTTACAGCTGCGCAGGGTGGTTAATTCCCGCTAACCATCGAAACGGCGCGATTCCGCGGCTCTCGACAATTGGCACGGCACCTGCAAAGTATAAGGCACCCGAGCGTTTCTACGCTTCATAGGGCGGGTCGATGCTCCAACCGGTCTCGCGTCGACCCGCCCGCACCGGGCTCTCCAAAAAAGGCAAGACAAGCGGACGCGCCGAAACGCGCCCGTCCCGCATCGCGTTCAGGCCGCGGCCGTCACGCCCTTGTCGGCCAGCAGCTGCGCCAGCTCGCCGCTCTCGTACATCTCCATCATGATATCCGATCCCCCGACGAACTCGCCCTTCACATAGAGCTGGGGAATCGTCGGCCAGTCGGAAAAGGCCTTGATGCCCTGGCGGACGCCCTGGTCCTGGAGCACGTCGACGCTCTCGAACTCGACCCCGAGATGGTTGAGGATAGCGATCGCGCGGCTCGAGAAGCCGCATTGCGGGAATAGCGGGCTGCCCTTCATGAACAGCAATACGTCGCTGCCATCTACCAGACCCTGGATACGGTCCTGCACTTCGTCGGTCACTTGCGCTTACTCCTCGATGGGCGCTTCGGTGGTGAGCTGGAGCGCGTGGAGCACACCGCCCATGCGTCCACCCAGCGCCGCATATACTGCCTGATGCTGCCGCACGCGCGGCATCCCCCGGAACATGGGGGCGACGACCCGTGCTGCATAGTGGTCGCCGTCGCCGGCGAGATCGGTAATCTCGACATGGGCACCCGGGATGCCCTCGCGGATCAACGCCTCGATATCGGCCGCGGCCATCGGCATTACTTGGATTCCATCAGCTGGCGGCGGGCCTCGACCATCTGGTCGCTCACCGCGCGGCGCACCGTCGCGTCATCCATCTCGACCCCGGCCGAGAGCAGATCGCCCAGGAGCTTGCGGATCACGTCCTCGTCGCCGGCTTCCTCGAAATCGGCCTGGACGACCGCCTTGGCATAGGCGTCGGTCTCTTCGGGGGTGAGGCCCATCTTGGCAGCCGCCCATTGGCCGAGTAGCCGGTTGCGGCGCGCGGTCACGCGGAACGCCATATCCTCGTCGCGCGCGTACTTCGCCTCGAACGCCTTTTCGCGATCGTCGAATGTGGTCATCGAAAGCCCCTTGGTTGCATGTAGGGGGAGATAGGTTGGGCCCAGCAGCAAGGCAACCCGATCCTCCCGACGCCGCCTCATCCGGCGGTCGAAAGGCGCACTAACAGAGCGGCAGCGGACCCTAAGGTCACAGGTTCACGCATATGGGCGAGGCCCGGCCTTCCGAGCACCTCACAAAGGTTTAAGCGAACGCGCTCGTAATGGATAACGCAGGCTGGCGCCGGCAATCCCGAATCCCGCCACTAGCAGCGCCCAGACGTATGGCTCAGGCACACCGGGGGCAGGAGTATACAAAAATGCTCCGACAACCTGGCCAAGATTATTCAGGCCCATCGCGCTGGTATAACCCGCACCGAAGGCGGCTATGTCGAACCACGATCCTTGGTAGAAGAGTTCCGAATGCCCATCGATCGATGGATCCAAGAACAGCACGTCGCCATTGTCGTTGATCTTGGAGGCCCGCAGGCCGTTCGTGATCGAGGGGTAAACCACGCGCTGGCCGCCGATATATGCGAAGTTCAACGCATCTGCGGGATAGGATGCCGGCTTCCAGCCGAGAAGATCGCCGTCTGCGTTGATATCCGACAGATAGCCGCCGCCATCCTGGGCGAAGACGGAATAGTTGCCGTTCTTGTCCAAGATAAAGCCCTGAAACTTGCCGCTCGAAACATCGCCCGCATACCCTACCGCATCGGACCCGTTCGTCCCCATGATATAGGTCGCGGAGCCGGGACTGCCCGGAGCTTGAAATGTCGTGTAATTTCCCGCCGCGTCACGGATGAAGCCAGCCAATCCTCCAGAGCCCGCCGGCGAATAGCTTCCCACGATCGTGCCGTTGTCGGCTATATCGGCAACGTAAGTATGGTCGCTGCCCGGTACCGAAATGGCATCGAATTGCCCATTCGAGTACACAAATTCAAAAGAATCTTGGGGATTGCCGATCCCCCGCGCACTTCCAATGATGACGCCGGAATCGTTGATGCCGTACAGAAGCGTCTCGTACCCGTGACCATAGTCAAGCTGCTGGTACGTTCCGTTTGCGTATATGAATCCGTGAAATTCATTATACTGAGCCGAGGCCGTGCCCGGTAGGAATAATGCCATCGCGAGCAACAACAGCTTCTTCATTCTTCTCTCCGACGGCTTTTGGTGGCCCGCATTCGGTCGAATCGATCAATCCGCCCTCTCGCAGCAAGTATCCCACGAAACTTCGCGACGGAAAAGTATCCTTAATCAAACGGTAAGTGACGCATCTTCACCTTATTGAGTCCCGGCCTGAATTCCCACCCGCACCACGACCTTCCCGATCACCGCCCGCGCGGCCATCTTGGCGATCGCCGTGCCGCCGTCCGCCAGCGAAAACACCTCGGTCACCTTGGGCGCGATCCGGCCTGCGTCCCACAGGCGGAAGAGTTGCTCGACATGCGCCTGGTTCGCCCGGGGATCGCGAGCCGCGAAGGCGCCCCAGAACACGCCACAGATGTCGCAGCTCTTGAGCAGGGTCAGGTTGAGCGGCAGCTTCGGGATGCCGGCAGGGAAGCCGACGACGAGATAGCGCCCTTCCCAGGCGATCGCACGCAGCGCCGGCTCGGCATAGTCGCCGCCGACCGGATCGTAGATCACGTCGGCGCCCTTCGGTCCCACGGCTTCCTTGAACTGCTCGGCCAAGGCCTTGGACTGGTCCTTGTCGAACGGCGCGCGACCGTAGACGATCGTGCGATCGGCACCCGCCGCCTTCGCCGCCCCGGCCTTCTCCTCGGACGATACCGCCGCGACCACCGTCGCACCGAACGCCTTGCCCAGTTCGATCGCCGCCAGCCCGACGCCGCCCGCCGCGCCCAGCACCAGCAGTGTCTGCCCCTCGCGCAGATGTCCGCGATCGAGCAACGCGTGGATCGTCGTGGCATAGGTGAGCAGCAGCGCCGCGCCTTCCTCGAAGCTGCGCCCCTCGGGCAGGCGGAACAGCCGCGCCGCATCGATCGCCAGCTTCTCGACGAGTCCGCCATGGCCGGGCACCGCGACCACCTTGTCGCCCGGCGCCCAGCCGGTGACGCCCTCGCCCACCGCCTCGATCACGCCCGCGATCTCGCCGCCGGGCGCGAAGGGCCGCGGCGGTTTGAACTGATATTTGTCCTCGATGATCAGCACGTCGGGATAGTTGATCGCGCAGGCCTTCACCGCGACCAGTGCCTGGCCCTTGCCCGGAACGGGATCGGGCAGTTCCTCGACAGTTAGAGTTTCAGGTCCGCCCGGCGCCTTCGACAGCAAAGCCTTCATGTCCGCCTCCCACAGCGATCCACGGGCGCGCATCGGCCACCGCGGATTCGTATTTCGAAATCGCGGTATCTCTTGCCAGCGTCATGCCGATTTCGTCCAGCCCTTCGAGCAGGCACTGGCGGCGGAACGGATCGAGCTCGAAGCTGAAGCGGTCCTGATAGGGCGTGGTGACGGTCATCGTCTCGATATCCACGGTGATCGCGTCGGTCCGCGCGACTTCCACCAGCCGGTCGACCGCCTCCTGCGGCAGCACGACAGGCACGATGCCGTTCTTGAAGGCATTGCTGGAGAAGATATCGGAAAAGCTCGGTGCGATCACCGCCTTCACGCCCATGTCGCCCAGCGCCCAGGCGGCATGCTCGCGGCTGGAGCCGCAGCCGAAATTCTCGCCGGCGATGAGCACCGGAGCCCCGGCATAGCGTTCATCGTCGAAGATGTTGCCGGGCTGGGCGCGCACCGTCTCGAACGCGCCCTTGCCCATGCCTTCCCGCGTCGTGGTCTTCAGCCAGTGCGCGGGGATGATGATGTCGGTGTCAATATTCTTGGCGCCCCAGGGATAGGCGCGCCCTTCCACCTGGCGGACGGGTTCCATCAGCGAAAGCTCCGGTTGCGATATGGGAATGGGGCGGTCTGACGCGGCGCAAGGATCACCCGGCGCGGAAGCACCGCGCCCGCCTCGCCCGCTCTGCCCAGACCGATCGTCGCGCTCAGCGCGCGCGCAGGTCGGCCTTGCCGGCGGGAAGCGACTTGCCCTTGGCCGGAGCCTCGGGCCGCGGATACGCGCTGGCATAGGCGGCCGCGAGGCCGGTCAGCACGGTTCCGATGATCAACGCAACGAGCGCCCGCTTCATACTTCATCCCCTCACACCGACGCCGGTCATCAGATCTCTGACGTCGGTAAGCCGCCCGGTGACCGCCGCCGCCGCCGCCATTGCCGGCGAAACGAGATGGGTGCGGGCACCAGGTCCTTGTCTTCCTACGAAATTTCGATTCGAAGTGGAAGCGCAACGTTCGCCGGCCGGAACCTTGTCCGGGTTCATCGCCAGGCACATCGAGCAGCCGGGCTCGCGCCATTCGAAGCCGGCTTCCAGGAAGATGCGGTCGAGCCCCTCGGCTTCGGCCTGGCGCTTGACCAGTCCGGAGCCCGGCACGATCAGCGCCTGGCGGATGCGGTCGGCGACATGGCGCCCCTCGACCACCGCCGCGGCGGCGCGCAGATCCTCGATCCGGCTGTTGGTGCACGAGCCGATGAAGACATGCTCGATCGCGATGTCCTGCATCGCCGTGCCGGCAGACAAGCCCATATAATCGAGCGACCTTTTGGCCGCCTCGCGCTTGGAGGGGTCGGCAAAGCTTTCGGGATCGGGCACCGCGCCGGTGATCTGGACGACATCCTCCGGGCTGGTACCCCAGGTGAGCGACGGGGCGATGTCGCTGGCCGAGAGCTGCACCACCTTGTCGTAGACGGCACCGGCGTCGGTCGGCAGCGTCTTCCAATAGGCGACGGCGCGCTCCCAGTCCGCGCCCTGCGGCGCCATCGGGCGGCCCTTGAGATAGGCGAAGGTCGTCTCGTCCGGCGCGATCAGGCCCGAGCGCGCGCCACCCTCGATCGACATGTTGGAGACGGTCAGCCGCCCTTCGAGCGACATGGCGCGGATCACCTCGCCGGTGAACTCGATGACGTATCCCGTGCCGCCCGCCGCACCGATCTTGCCGATGATCGCCAGCACCACGTCCTTGGGGCTCACGCCGAAGCCGAGCGTGCCGTCGACACGGACCTCCATCGTCTTCGATTGCGCGAGCAGCAGCGTCTGGGTAGCGAGGACATGCTCGACCTCGCTGGTGCCGATGCCGAATGCCAGCGCGCCCAGCGCGCCGTGCGCCGAGGTATGGCTGTCACCGCAGACGAGCGTGGTGCCCGGCAAGGTGAAGCCCTGCTCCGGCCCGACGACATGGACGATGCCTTGGCGCGCATCGAGCGCATCGAAATAGGGCAGGCCGAAATCGGCGACGTTGGCGCGCAGCGCCGAAAGCTGGCCCGCGCTCGCCGGATCGGCGATCGGCAGCGGCTCGCCCTGCGCATCGACGCGCGCCGTGGTCGGCAGGTTATGGTCGGGCACCGCGAGGGTAAGGTCGGGGCGGCGCACCGGGCGCCCGGCGGCGCGAAGGCCCGCGAACGCCTGGGGGCTGGTCACTTCGTGGACCAGGTGACGATCGATATAGATCAGGCAGGTGCCGTCGTCGCGGCGCTCCACGACATGGTCGGCCCAGAT
This sequence comes from Sphingomonas sp., assembly GCA_040508955.1. Taxonomy (GTDB): domain Bacteria; phylum Pseudomonadota; class Alphaproteobacteria; order Sphingomonadales; family Sphingomonadaceae; genus Sphingomonas. The sequence continues at coordinate 12,889 of JBEVLV010000045.1, forward strand.
CTTTTCATACAGCGTGAGGGGTTTGCTCGCCATGCAGGCGATCTAGGCCAATCTTACGTGGACGCAACCCGCTACGCAATTTTGCGTCGCGAAGCTCGACTATTTCTGAGCCTGCGCCGCCTCGGCCTTCAGATAGGCCTGGACCGCGTCGATCTCGGCGTCGGTGAAGGCATAGGTCGATTCGATCGCGACTTCCTTCATCAATCCCAGATTTCGTCCGCTTGGGGGGACGCCGGTCCGCAGCAGCTTGTGGAAAGCGGCGGGGTCGTAGCTGGCCGCCATCGGCGCCAACGCGGGCGCGATCTGTTTGCCGTCCGGGGCGGGCTTGGGTTTGTAGAGCTCATGACATTCGGAACAAACCGCATCGTAATAATAGCGGCCGATATCGGCGGGACGGTGCGCGGGCGCGATCTTCTCGACCTCGACGCTGGGCGAAAAGCCGCCGGTGAGCATCAGGAAGCGGCCCAACGGGCCCCAACTGCTGGGAACGACCGAATCCTTCGGGCTAGATTTCAGCGTGCGGATCCAGGCGGCGATCTTCAGCACATCGTCATCGGCGAGGAAACGGTGGGACTTGGTCGGCATGATGAACAGCGTGCTGCCGTCCTTGCGCACGCCATGCTGGATCAGCCGCACCAGCTCGGCATCGGAATAGTCCGCGGTCTTGCGCGCGATCGACGGCGGCGCAGGATGGCCGATAAACCAGGGAACGTCGGTCCAGACAGTGCCCTCGCCATTGGCGCCGTGGCAACCGCGGCATCCCTCGATCTTGGCGAGGCGCCCGCCTTCCTCGATCGAAGCGGGATCTTTGGGAAGTGTGACCTGCGCAAGCGGCACCGCATGGCTGCGCCGGATCAGCCATTCGGACCCGCCATACACGACGACCCCAAGCACCAGCACGAGCCCGGCCAGCGCCATAAGCGCACGTCGCAGCAGCCGCATCGATCATCCCCCCAGAAACCCGGGGCGCACTAGCAGATTCGTGCAGACTTCACACGCGCTATTGCAGCGGCGTCTTCTCCGCCTCGCCCTGCAGATAGGCCTGGACCGCGGCGATCTCCTGGTCGGTCATCGCCGCGAAACCGGCCCTGGCGACGATGCGCATCAGCCCAAGGTCGCGCCCGCCCATGCCCTCGCCCGTCCGCATCAGATGGCGGAACTTGTCGGCGTCGTACGAGGCCGCCATCGGCGCCAGCGCTGGCACCTTGGTCTTGCCGTCCTCCATCACGCCCTCCTGGTGGAGCTTGTGGCAGGCGAGGCACGCGACATCGACATAGTAGCGCCCGACATCGGCGGGGCGCGTCTTTTCGGCGACCGTCGCCGAGCTGGCCATCGTCGGCAGCTTGCCGACGATCAGCAGCCCGCGGCCGACCGGGCCGAACGCGGTGCGCACCTTCGAATCCTGCGGCCCCGGCTTCAGCGAGCGGATCCAGGCGATCACGCGGCCGAGATCGTCGTCGGAGAGGTGCCCCACCGCGAAGGTCGGCATGATGAACAGCGAGCTGCCGCCCTTGTGGACGCCGTAGCGGATCGCGCGCGCGAGTTCGGCATCGGTCATCTGCGACGCCATGACGGCGAGCGGCGGCGGCGCGACGCGGCCGACCAGCGGCACCTCGAACAGCAGCCTGCCCTCGCCGTTCATGCCGTGGCAGTCGCGGCAATTCGCGATGCGCGCGATGCGGCCGCCCTCGGCAATCGACGCCGCGTCGCGCGGCACGGCCACCGCGACACTCGGCACGGCGCGGCCCTTGCGCAGGATCCATTCGGACCCGCCATAGACGACCGCCAATACCAGCACGACAAGGCCGGCCAGCACGGCCAGGCCACGGACGATCCACCGCATTTCCGTCTCCCTTGGAGCGCGGCTCCTAGGCCATGGCCGGGAAAATGCGCGGCGGGCGCGACGAGGTTTCGACTAAGCGACGAAGCCGAGCGCGGGCGAGACATAGTCCGCGTCGTGCGCGAACGGCAGCGGATCGCCGTCGCGCAGCGCCGTCAGCACCGCGGCGAAATCGGTCTCGCAGCGGAAACCGAGCGCGCGCTCGGCAAGGCCTGCGTCATAGATGCGCCCGATGCTGCGCGGCAGCTGCCAGCCCTGGCGCGCATAGATTTCTGCGGCGTCGGGAAAATGCCGCGCGATCACTGCCGGGGCGTCATACTTCAGCTCGGCGCAGTCCGCGCGCGCGAACGGCGTCGGCGCCGAGACGATGAACGCGCCGAAGCCGATCTCCGGCGCCCGCTCCAGCGCCACGACATGCGCCCGCGCCGCGTCCTCGACGGTCAGGCGGCGGTGGAGCAGCTCATTGGCCTTCATGTTCTCGCCGGAGAGCGCGCGATGGGTATCGTCCTCCTCGGGAAAGAAGCGGCTGGTGCGCAGCGCGATGCAGGCAAGCCCGTCGTTCAGATATGCCAGCCGGCAGAGCTGCTCGGCCGCGAACTTGGTGACGCCATAGATGTTGCGCGGCTCGATCGGGCCGCTCGCCTCGTCGAGCCAGACCGCGGCGTCGCCCGCCTCGTCGCGGATCGCCTGGCTGATCATCAGCGAGGTGGTCGAGGTGAAGACGAACCGATCGTGCCCCGCCGCGGCCGCCACCTCGAGCAGGTTGAGCGTACCGGTGACGTTGACGTCGACGAAGCTCTGGACCGGATAGCGGGCGATGTCGGGCTTGTGCAGCGCTCCGCCATGGATCACCGCCTCGATCCCGCGCGCGTCGAACACCTGCTCGATCAGGCCGCGATCGGCGACGCTGCCGATCACCTGCGTATCGATACCCGGCGCCACGTCGAGCCCGATGACCTCATGTCCCTCGGCACGCAGCATCGGCGCGAGGAAGCGGCCGAGCCAGCCCGACGAGCCGGTGAGAAGAATGCGCATATCCCGCTTCCGCTGCCTTTTCCGGTCCGCCTGCCGCGTGCCCGCCTGCCCTGCCAGTTCGCCGCGACGAAACGGCGACTAGGCCGCGACGGAAAGCGGCGTCGCGAGCCGTTCGGCCGGGTCGTGCGCGTCCTGCCATTCGGTGCGCCGCCTGACCCAGGGATTGAGGAACAGTGCGGGCAGCTTGAGGAACAGCAGCTCCGAATGGATGAAGGTGTCGATCGCGTGCTCCCACCATTTGGGCTCGCGCTTGCCGTTCGCCTGGAGCCAGCCGTCATAGGGCGCCCAATGGCTCGGCTCGTCCTTCTCGATGATCTGGAAGATCTTGATCAATGTCCGGTCGTGCTTCACCAGCGGATGCTTCAGCAGGATATCGACCTGCTTGTAGCCGCGCTTCTCGGTCAGCGAGATCACCCGGCACAGCTTCTCGAACTCGTCGTCCTCGGCGATGATCTTGTTGGTGTCGAGCTCGTCGATCGTGTGGCGAAACATGATCTCGACGAACCGATCGATATGGCCGCAGGTGCGATCGACCTGGAGCGGCATCTTGCCCTGCAGCTCGAACCAGCGCTTGAACATCACGTAATGCTTGCGCTCGTCGGCGCGGTGCTTCTCGATCGAGGCTATCAGCGCGTGATCGTCGGGGGCACGCGCCCGCACCGCCTCGAGCACCCGGTCGATGCTCGTATAGCCCCGATGCTCGTTGTAGATGTAGATCGAACCCAGCAGGTCCAGATAGCGGGTACGAAACCAGGTCAACATTGCCGAACGCTACGCCTGGCGTGGGGAAGCGTCAACGCGCGGCACTGTAACAAGCCGGATTCCGGCCAGAAATTATCAGGCATCATCCGGGTTAGTGCCCGGATGATGCAAAATGGTTCAAGCCGTGGCCATCGCTTCGTACTTCGCGGTGGTCTTCGCGGCCACTTCCTCCTCGGTGACGCCCGGCGCCAGCTCGATCAG
>JBEVLV010000046.1:0-12416 GCA_040508955.1 Sphingomonas sp.
TGGGGGATCGGCGCGCCGCCACGACCGGCTCCGGCGCGAGGCAGGGACCGGCAAACCCGGAAAAGGAACGATGGCAGAGGGGGGCGGGCCACCGTCCGTTCTTCCGAAACGGGCGTTTCACTCGTTGCCCGATGGGAGTGAGATAGGCCTCTCGCCGGCCAATCCAATCCAAACCAAAGTTTGCATATCAAGGTATGGCTGGGCTCGGCCGGGACCGGGCGATAGCGCCGCCGGGCGACGGACGGCTTGCGCCGCAACCGCCGCGATGCGCAAGGAACTCCCCATGACGACGACAGCGCCGGCGACGCCCCTGGTTGAACGACGGATGCCCGGTGCCGGGCTCACCTTCGCCATGGCGGCCGCGGCCGGCATCGCCGTCGCCAATATCTATTACAACCAGCCCATGCTCGCCATTATCGAGCGCGACGTCCCCGGGAGCTGGACCGGACTTGTCCCCACCGCGACGCAGCTCGGCTATGCGCTCGGCCTGTTCCTGCTGGTGCCGCTGGGCGATCTTGTCGAGCGCAAGCGGCTGATCGTGATCCAGTTCCTCCTGCTCGCGGCGGCGCTGGTCGCAGCAGCCACAGCGCCGGGCGCCGGATTACTGCTGATCGCGTCGCTGCTGCTCGGAGTCGCCGCCACCGTCGCGCAACAGATCGTGCCGCTCGCCGCGCATCTGGCCGCGCCCGAGCGGCGCGGCGCCATCGTGGGCGTGGTGATGTCGGGCCTGCTCTGCGGCATCCTGCTCAGCCGGACGCTGGCAGGCTTTGTCGCGACCCATGCCGGCTGGCGCGAGATGTTCTGGCTCGGCGTGCCGATGGCGCTGGCCGCCGGCGGCTGGATGGCGCTGAGCCTGCCGCGCAGCGCGCCGGACGGCGGGCTCAGCTATGGCGGGTTGATCCGATCGCTCAAGGACCTGTGGTTCGAATTCGGCGCGCTGCGCCTCGCGGCCTGCACCCAGGCCCTGCTGTTCGCGGCCTTCACCGCCTTCTGGACGATCCTGGCCTTCCGCCTCCAGGAGCCGCGGTTCCGGCTGGGCGCAGACATCGCCGGCCTGTTCGGCATCGTCGGCGCGGTCGGCATCCTCGCCGCGCCGATCGCAGGGCGGATCGCCGACCGTCGCGGACCGCATGGGGTGATCGCGCTGGGTGCGGTATTGAGCCTGGTCTCCTGGGTGATATTCGGGCTGTGGACCTCGATCGCCGGCCTGGTCGCGGGCGTCATCCTGCTCGACTTCGCGGTGCAGAGCGCGCTCATCTCCAACCAGCACATCGTCTATGCGCTGCGGCCTGAAGCGCGGGCGCGGCTCAACACGATCTTCATGGGCGGGATGTTCCTGGGCGGCGCCGCCGGGTCCGCCGCCGCGACCCGCGCCTGGGCATCGGGCGGGTGGAGCGGCGTAGCGCTGCTCGGCATCGCCCTTGCCGCCGTCGCGACGGTGATCCAGCTTGTCAGTCTGCTCCGCCGGCGCTGAAGGAAAGGAAACCCGATGCCGATCTTCCCCGAAGACGTCTTCACCGAACCCACCGATGTCGATCCCGACACGCTCGCCAATCTCGGACCGTTGCGGCGGCTGGCGGGAAGCTGGGAGGCGCGCAAGGGCGTCGACCTCAATCCCAAGGCCGAGGGGCCGGAGCGCCGGGTATTCATCGAGCGCATCGACCTGGAGCCGATCGACCCGCAGGCCAATGGCCCGCAGCTCTTCTACGGCCTGCGCTACCATATCCACATCACCACCGAGGAAGAGGACATCACCTTCCACGACCAGGTCGGATACTGGCTGTGGGAGCCCGCCACCGGGCTGGTGCTGCAGACCGTGGCGATTCCGCGTGGGCAGGTCGCGATCGCATCGGGACAGGCCAAGCCGGACGACGCCACGCTGGTGCTGACGGCGGAGCGCGGGCAGACCGAATATGGCATCTGCTCGACCGCGTTCCTCGAATATGCCTTCCGGACCGACAGCTATCGCATTGAAGTCACGTACCATCCCGACGGTTCGTGGAGCTATGTCACCGATACGATGCTGACCGTGCATGGCCGCGAGACGCCCTTCGCGCATCGCGATCAGAACACGCTGCTGAAGGTCGCGGAACCGCAGCCGAACCCGCTCGCGCGGATTTTGGCGGCCAAGGCGAGCGCGCAGTGACGAATATTCCCCTGTCGTGACCCCGGACTTGTTGCGGGGGCCCGGGAGCCTCACCCCATGAGGCCGGAGCCTCCCCCCCCCCTCGTGCCTCCCAGTAGGCCCCGGAACAGGTCGGGGGTGACAGGGTGGGGATGTCCGCGGCGTGACGGCGAGAGGGCAAGCCTTAAGTTGACTACATCCACGGAAAAGCGCGCAATCTCGTAATTTAATTGCTTGTTGAACGTGCGATTTCAAAGAGCGGCCGGGGTGATCGGCGCCTCCAGTCAAGCAGGCCGAATCCTACATAGCAAGCGCGGGGCGGATCGACATTCGGGAAGAAGGGCGAACGGCTTGCCATTCCCCAAGCGTCACCCCGGACTTGTTCCGGGCCCACCGCCAGGCAGACGTCGGGGCAGGAAGCTTCCACTCAGTCCTGTGAAACCAGGTAGACCCCGGAACAGGTCCGGGGTGACGGTTTAGGGGCCGTCCGCAGAGCCGCGCGTCAGCCGAGCAGCGCCTTGGCGGCGGCGACGCCGGTCTTGTAGGCGCCGTGCGCGGTGGAGAATTCGGTTTCCGACACCGCTTCGCCGGCGAAGCGGATGCGCTCGTCGATCGGGGTGCCGAGCGTCTTGCGCTCAGCCACGCGGCCGGGAAGGGCGTGACTGTAGCCGCCCTGGATATGGTCGGCATGGCCCCAGCGCGAGCCGGCGATCAGCCGCAGCCGCTTGCGCCACTGGCTGCCGAGCAGCGCGCAGACCTCTTCGATCGCGAAGTCCGCGGCGCCATCCAGGCCGCGCGACTCCATCTCCTTTGCGCCTTCGCCGCCGAACAGGCATTCGATCACCGGCCGGCCGAACGGGCGCAGCGTATAGGCTGCGGTGATCGCGTTGCGCGGATCGCCGAGCAGGTGCGCGTCCGCGTCGATCTCGTCGCCCTGGTCGAGCGCGAGGAAGAACTTGTCCGCGACGCCGAGCGGCAGGCAGGTCGCGGCGTGATAGATGTCGTCCATGCCCCGCATCGCGATCGCGTCGCTGGCGAGAACGTTGGTGGAGACGGTGACGATCGCCTGCGCCGCGAGGATCGGCCCGTGTGGCGTCTCGATGCGCAGCCGCTTCTCGGTACGATCGATCGCGCTAACCGGCGTGGCCAGCGCCACCGGCAGCCCGGCGGCATGGCGCGATATGAGCGCGCCATAGCCCTGCTTGCAGCGCCAGTCGGTCTCGGTCGCGGCGTCTTCATAGGCGAGATAATCGGCGACCGAGACTTCGTTGTTGCCGCAGCTGTTGATGAAGCCGCTGATCGCCTCGAGATACGGATTCCACGCGCAATCGGGATCGAGCGCGTCCGAGGCGCGGTCGCTGGCGGGCGGGCTGGTGCGCATCCGCTGGTCGAAGGCGAGATAGGCGTCGCGCGCCGCCTGCTGCTCGGCCCTGGAGAAGCCGAGCTCGTGCCACTGGTCGCGCCAGCGCGGCAGGGTGCGATCGACGATGAACCCGCTATTCTCGGCGATCTCGACCCAGGGATTGTGCTGGGCGGAATGGAGCCAGCCCGCGCCCATGTCGAGCGGCATCCCGCCGACATGGATCGTGCAGGCGCGGCCGCCCAGGCGATCGCTCGCCTCGACTAGCAGGACCCGCTTGCCCGCATCGGCCAGGGTCCGGAGCGCGGCGACGCCCGCTGCGCCACCGCCGATGACGACGATATCCCACTCGCTCATGGGACGCTAACGTGCGTCAGGCCGGTCGGCTCCGCAACAGGGCAGAACGCAAACATTCGCAGACCAGCTCGCCGCGCTGGTTGTGCATCTGGTGGCGCCAGGTGACGATGCCCTGGCCGGGTCGCGACTTGCTGGGGCGCAGCTCGGTCACCTCGCTCGAGGCGCGCAGCGTATCGCCGATGAAGACGGGCCTGGGCATTACGAGCTTGTCGTAACCGAGATTGGCGACGAGCGTGCCCGCAGTGGTGTCGCCGACGGTGACGCCGACCATCAGGCTGAAGGTGAAGGTGCCGTTGACGAGGATCTGGCCGAACTCGGAGGCCTTCGCCGCCTCGGCATCGATGTGCAGCGGCTGGGTGTTGTGGGTGAGGGTGGAGAAGAGGAGATTGTCGGTCTCCGTCACAGTGCGGCGAAGGTCGTGCTCGATCCGGTCGCCGACCTGCCATTCGTCGTAGAATCTGCCTGGCATTTTTATTCCTTCCTGTCGTCATCCCGGCGCGGGAGCCGGGATCCAGAGCCGCGAACCGACTCGTTTGGGACCCTGGGGCCCGGCCTTCGCCGGGGCGACGGTCTTAGGTTTCGCTCTTCTCGATGCGCACCAGCAGCGCGCCTTCGCTGACCTGTGCGCCGGCCTCGGCGTTGAGCTCGGCGACGGTGCCGTCGAACGGCGCGGTGAGGCTGTGCTCCATCTTCATCGCCTCCAGCGTGACGAGCCGCTGGCCCTTGGTGACCGCGACGCCGGCGGTGACGTCGACGGCGGTGACGCGGCCGGGCATGGGGGCGAGGAGGGCGCCGTCTCCCGCCGCGCCGGGGCCGCCGCTGCCGCGGGGCTGAAAGAGGCGATAGCTGCGCGCGTCGCCGAGGAAGAAGCTGATCACTTCGTCCTGCGTTTCGCCATTGTCGGGCGCGAATTCGTCAAGGACATGCACGTTACCGCCATCATCGACGATGCGGGCTTCGATACGAGGCATCGCGTTGATGCGCAGGCCGACAGGTCCCTCCCAGGCGCCGGCGGTCGGGCGCGCCGTAAGCGCTGCCGTGGCCTCGCGAAGATGATCCTGCTCCGGCGCGGGGGGAAGCGTGAGCGCTTCGCCGCGCCGCTCGATCAGGCCGGTATCGACCGCGCCGCTGCGGAAATCCGCGTCCATGCAGATACGCGCCAGGAAACCGGCATTGGTGCGCACGGGCCAGACCTCGACATCGGCGGTCGCCTCCCAGAGTTCCTCGATCGCCGCGGTCCGGCTCTCCGCATGGACCACGATCTTCGCGATCATCGGATCGTAGAAAGGGGAGACCGCGCCGCCTTCCTCGACGCCCGTCTCGATGCGGGCGAATTCGGGCAGCAGCAGATGCTCGAGCGGACCGGTCGACGGCAGGAAGCCGGTGGCGGGGTTCTCCGCATAGAGGCGCGCTTCCATCGCCCAACCGTCGATCGAGAGCTCGTCCTGTCGCCTGGGCAGCAGTTCGCCGGATGCGACGCGCAGCTGCCATTCGACCAGGTCCTGCCCCGTGATTTCCTCGGTCACCGGATGCTCGACCTGGAGGCGGGTGTTCATCTCCATGAACCAGATGCGATCGGCGCGCAGGCCTTCGCTGGCATCGGCGATGAACTCGATCGTGCCGGCACCGACATAATCGACCGCCTTGGCGGCGCGCACCGCGGCGGCGCAGATCGCCTCGCGGGTCGCTTCGTCCATTCCCGGGGCCGGGGCTTCCTCGATCACCTTCTGGTGGCGGCGCTGGAGCGAGCAGTCGCGTTCGAACAGATGGACGACATTGCCGTGCGTGTCGCCGAACACCTGCACCTCGATATGGCGCGGCGAGAGGATGTACTTCTCGATCAGCACGCGATCGTCGCCGAAGGACGAGGCGGCCTCGCGCTTGCAGCTCGACAGCGCATCCTGGAAATCGGCCGCGACATCGACGCGGCGCATGCCCTTGCCGCCGCCGCCGGCGACCGCCTTGATGAGCACGGGATAGCCGATCGCATCGGCCTCGGCCTGGAGCCGCTCGGGGGACTGGTCCTCGCCGAGATAGCCGGGGGTGACGGGCACGCCGGCGGCGATCATCCGTTCCTTCGCGGCGTCCTTCAGGCCCATCGCGCGGATGCTGTCGGGCTTGGGACCGACCCAGACCAGGCCGGCGGCGATCACCGCCTCGGCGAAATCGGCATTCTCGGACAGGAAGCCATAGCCGGGGTGGATCGCCTGGGCGCCGGTCGCCTTCGCCGCGGCGATGATCTTGTCGCCGACGAGATAGGATTCGCGCGCCGGGGAGGGGCCGATATGCACTGCCTCGTCGGCCTGGCGGACGTGGAGCGCGTTCGCGTCGGCATCCGAATAGACCGCGACGGTGCGCACCCCCATCGCCTGCGCGGTGCGGATGATGCGGCAGGCGATCTCGCCGCGATTGGCGATGAGCAGCGATTCGATCATGGGTGCCTCTCCGGGAAGCCGTGGCGGGTATGGAGCGCCTTCAGCAGCGCTTCGATCTCGTTGGCGAAGCCGGGCGTTCCGTCTTCCTTTGGCCACACGAGGGACGGCAGGTTCTGGTTTTCCGCGCCGATCGCGGCGACGATCGGCGCGCGCGGACGCGGCCAGGGCAGGCGGACCACGTCGATATTCGCGGCACGATCGGGGAAGGTCGCGAGCAGGCCCTCGATCGTGATGCAGTCCTTGCAGTAGAAGACGCGCTCGCCGCCGAATTCGGGATCGGCATATTCGTGCTCGAGCAGGAACAGCGTGTCCCGGCTCATTGCGCGGGGCAGCCCGTGGTGCGCTGCGACCAGGTGACGTTGAGCACCTTCCACGCCCCGTTCTCGCGGACCAGGTCGAAATGGTTCACGCCGCAATGATGGACCTTGCCGTCGACCAGGAAGAGGAACGGTGCCCAGACCATCGCGATGTCGCCGTCGATCTCGATCGCGGGATTGGTGATGCGCTCCTCGTAGCGCTCGGGGCCGGGCTTGATGCCGCCGGTGAACTCGGCCCAGCTGAGATGCTTGATCGAGCGCGTGCCGTCGGGCTTCTCGACCGCGACGGTGGCGCTGCCCTCGGGCCGGAGTTGCGCCGCGATCGCGGCGCCGTCGCGCGCGGCGAGGCCGGCGAACATCGCGTTGATCGGCGCGAGCACGGCGGCCTCATCGTCACCGGGAGGCGGCAGGGCGTTGGCCGGGGGCAGCTTGGCCGCGGGCTTGGGGCTGACCGTGGGGTTCGCCGCGGGCGGAGGCAGCGGCGTGTCCTGGCCGGCGATGGCGAGGAGGAGAGGGAGGAGCATGGCGGGGCTTCCTTCTTTGAGAGTGCTGTCCGTTACATCCGGAACACGCCGAACGCGGGGCGTTCGGGGATCGGGGCGTTCAGCGTAGCCGCGAAGGCGAGGCCGAGCACGTCGCGGGTCTGGGCCGGGTCGATGATGCCGTCGTCCCACAGGCGCGCGGTGGCGTGCCAGGGATTGCCCTCGTCCTCGTAGCGCTGGCGGATCGGGCCCTTGAATGCCTCGGCTTCCTCGGGCGTCCATTTGTCCGCGTCGCGGTGGACCGTGGCGAGGACCGAGGCGGCCTGTTCGCCGCCCATCACCGAGATGCGGCTGTTGGGCCAGGTGAAGAGGAAGCGCGGGCTATAGGCGCGGCCGCACATGCCGTAATTGCCGGCGCCGAAGCTGCCGCCGACCAGCACGGTGATCTTGGGCACGGTTGCGGTGGCGACGGCGGTCACCAGCTTCGCGCCATGCTTCGCAATGCCTTCGGCCTCGTATTTGCCGCCGACCATAAAGCCCGAGATGTTCTGGAGGAACAGCAGGGGGATGCGGCGCTGGCAGGCGAGTTCGATGAAATGCGCACCCTTTTGCGCGCTTTCCGAGAAGAGGATGCCGTTGTTGGCGATGATCCCGACCGGGATGCCCCAGATATGTGCGAAACCGCAGACGAGCGAGGTGCCGTAGAGCGCCTTGAACTCGTGGAACTCGCTGCCGTCGACCAGCCGGGCGATCACCTCGTGCACGTCATAGGGCGCGCGGACGTCCTGCGGGATGACGCCGTACAGCTCCTGCGGATCATATTTGGGCGGGCGCGGATCGAGCAGCTTGATGTCGTGCGCGGCATCGGCGGGTAGATGGCTGACGATGTCGCGGACGATGGTGAGCGCGTGCTCGTCATTCTCGGCGAGGTGATCGACCACGCCGGACTTGCGTGCGTGCAGGTCGCCGCCGCCGAGATCCTCGGCGCTGATGACCTCGCCGGTCGCGGCCTTCACCAGCGGCGGGCCGGCGAGGAAGATCGTGCCCTGGTTGCGGACGATCACCGTCTCGTCGGACATGGCGGGGACGTACGCCCCGCCGGCCGTGCAGCTGCCCATCACGCAGGCGATCTGGGGGATGCCCTTGGCCGACATGTTGGCCTGGTTGAAGAAGATGCGGCCGAAATGCTCGCGATCGGGGAAGACCTCGGCCTGGTGGGGCAGGTTGGCGCCGCCCGAATCGACGAGGTAGATGCAGGGCAGGCGGTTCTGCTCGGCGATCTCCTGGGCGCGGAGGTGCTTCTTGACCGTCATCGGGTAATAGGTGCCGCCCTTCACCGTCGCGTCGTTGCAGACGATCATCACGGTGCGGCCCGAGACGCGGCCGATGCCGGCGATCATGCCGGCGCCGGGGACCTCGCCGTCATACATGTCGCCCGCGGCGAGCTGACCGATCTCGAGGAACGGGCTGCCGGGATCGAGCAGGCGCTCGACCCGGTCGCGAGGTAGGAGCTTGCCGCGCGACGTATGGCGTTCGCGGGACGAATCGCTGCCGCCGAGCGCCGACTTCGCGACGTCGGCGCGGAGGCGATCGGCCAGCGCGCGGTTGTGCGCGGCATTGGCGCGGGCGGCCTCGCTATCGGCGGAGAACCTGCTGTCGAGCACGGGTGCGCTCATGGCGATGGGACATCCTTCCTTACCTATTTTTTGCACCCATAACCGCTTCGAAGGCGCTTGGGAAGACACTGGAAGTGATGCGCGTGCGGGTGTAGCCGTGGCGTCATACAGTAACTCGGAGAGGTCGGTTTTCATGAAGCGTAGCACCATCCTGCTGGCGGCATTGCTGGCGAGCACGGCCTGCACCCCGGGCGGTTCCAATGGCGGCAATTCGAGCGCGGCGGTCGAGCCGGGCACGGCGGTCGGCGTCGATGCCGCGGGACTCAACAAATCGGTGAAGCCGGGCGACGATTTCGACGAATATGCCAATGGTGGCTGGCGCGCCAAGGCGGAGATCCCGGCCGATCGCACCGCGACGGGCACCTTCCTCGACGTGTTCAACAAGGCCGAGGCGAGCAATGTCGCGATCATCGACGCGGCGGTGAAGGCGAATGCAGCGACGGGAACGGACACGCGCCGCATCGCCGACTGGTACAAGGCCTATACCGATACCGCTGGGATCGAGCAGCGCGGCCTGGCGCCGCTCAAGCCCGAGCTCGACGCGATCGCCGCGCTCAAGGACCGCAAGGCGCTGTCGACGATGCTCGGCGGCAATGTCCGCGCCGATGTCGATCCGCTCAACGCCACCAATTTCCAGACCGAGAATCTGTTCGGCCTATGGGTGAGCCAGGCGCTCGACAAGCCCGACACGACGGTGCCCTATGTGCTCCAGGGCGGGCTGGGGCTGCCCGATCGCGACTATTACCTCTCAGGAACGCCCGAGATGGCCAAGGCGCGCGACGGCTACAAGGCGTATCTGGTCAAGCTCTTCACGCTCGCGGGGATGAGCGACCCGGCGGCGCGCGGCGCGCGCGTTTTCGATCTCGAGACCAAGATCGCGAAGGCGCATACCGACATCGTCACCAGCCAGGACGTCCACAAGGCGGACAATCCGTGGAAGAAGGCGGACTTCGCGGCCAAGGCGCCGGGGATCGACTGGGATGCGTTCTGGAACGCGGCGGGCCTGGGCCAGCAGCAGGACTTCATCGTCTGGCACCCGCAGACCACCGTCGCGCTGGCCAAGCTGGTCGCCGGCGAGCCGATCGAGGCGTGGCAGGACTGGCTCGCGTTCCACCGGATCAACGAGGTGACCGGGTTGCTGCCCGCCGCGTTCGATGAGGCGCGGTTCGACTTCTTCTCGAAGCAGTTGAACGGCCAGCAGAAGCCGCGTCCGCGCGACAAGCGCGCCATCGCCAGCGTCAACACCTGGCTCGGCGATGCGGTGGGGCAGCTTTACGTGAAGGATTATTTCCCGGCCTCGTCCAAGACCGACATCCAGCACATGGTGGACGGCATCAAGGCGGCGTTCGACAAGCGCGTCGCGGGGCTGACCTGGATGGCGCCCGCGACCAAGGCCGAGGCGCGCAAGAAGATCGAGACGATGCGCGTCGGCGTCGGCTATCCCGAGACGTGGCGCGACTATGCGAGCCTGGAGGTGAAGGCCGACGACCCGGTCGGCAATTATCGCCGCGCCGAGCTGGCCGAGACGCGGCACCAGCTCGCCAAGATCGGCAAGCCGGTCGACAAGGGCGAGTGGTGGATGACGCCGCAGACGGTGAACGCGGTGAACCTGCCGCTGCAGAACGCGCTCAACTTCCCCGCGGCGATCCTGCAGGCACCGTTCTACGATCCCAAGGCCGATGCGGCGGCGAACTATGGCTCGATCGGCGCGACCATCGGCCATGAGATCAGCCACAGCTTCGACAATACCGGATCGAGCTTCGACAGCGCGGGGCGCCTGCGCAACTGGTGGACGCCCGACGACCTCAAGCATTTCCAGGAGGCCGGCGCGGCGCTGGCGGCGCAGTACAGCGCCTATGAGGTGCTGCCGGGACTCAAGCTCAACGGCAAGCAGGTGCTGGCCGAGAACATCGCCGACGTGGCGGGGCTGACCGCGGCCTATGAGGCGTATCACGCCTCGCTGGGCGGCAAGGCGGCACCGGTGATCGGCGGGCTGACCGGCGACCAGCGCTTCTTCCTCGCCTTTGCCCAGAGCTGGCGCGAGAAGCAGCGCGAGCAGGCGCTGCGCGCCGAGGTGGCGACCGACGGCCACGCGCCCGGCCGCTGGCGGGCGATGACGGTGCGCAACCTCGATGCCTGGTATCCGGCGTTCGGCGTGCAGGCCGGGCAGAAGCTGTACCTCGCGCCGGACAAGCGCGTGAAGGTGTGGTGAGTCGGCTTCTTCTCGCGCGCTCGGTCACCCCGGACTTGTTCCGGGGCCCACGCAACCTCACCGGCTGAGCAAGAGCTTCCTGTCCAGCGCTCGCCGCCCGGTGGGCCCCGGAACGAGTCCGGGGTGACGAAAGGGGCAGGGCTGGTGAGGCCTTTTCCCCAGGGTCGATTGATCCTAGGGAATTGCGAAACGAGGAGAGCCGGATGCGACCGATTGCTGCGATTGCCGGCCTGTTGCTGATGGCGGCCGCGCCCATGCCCGGCGAGAGCTGGACGCGGGCCTGGACCGCCAGCATGTGGCAGGCGACCAACCCCGACCAAGGTGTGACGATCGAGAATGCGACGCTCCGCTCGGCCGTGCGCGTCGGCGCGGGCGGGGAGAAGCTGCGCCTGCGCCTTGCCAATGATTACGGCCCGGCGCTGGCGGTGGGATCGGCAACGGTGCGGATCGCGGGCGGACGGGCGGTGAAGGTCACCTTCGGCGGCGACGGCGCCTTCACCCTGCCGGCGGGTGCGCCGCTGGTGAGCGATCCGATCGCGCTGCCGGTGAAGGCGTTCGACGTGGTCGAGGTGTCGCTGTTCGTGCCCGGAAGCGCGACGCTGGCGACGGTGCACGACGCGAGCGGGCAGCCGACGCAGATCTCGGCACCGGGCGACCATAGCGGTGAGGATTTCGTGGCCGCGAGCACGTCGAAGATGCGGCCGCTGATCGCGGGGCTCGACGTATCGGGCGCGAAGCCGCGGCCCGTGGTGGTTGCCTATGGCGATTCGATCACCGACAATACCGGCTGCGCGAACGACGCGGTGCCGGTGTGCCGCTGGGGCGACGTGCTCGGGCGCCGGCTCGCCAAGGCGGGCATGCCGCAGGTGGTGGTGACCCAGGCGATCTCGGGCAACCGCATCCTCGCCACCGGCGCGGGTCCCAGCGCGCTGGCGCGGTTCGATCGCGACGTGCTGGCGATGCCGGGCGTCACCCATGTCGTGCTGCTCGAGGGGATCAACGATATCGGTAATTCGGGCAAGACACGCAACGGGGCGACCCATCCGCCGATCACGGCCGAGCAGGTGATCCGGGGCTTCCGCCAGCTCGTGCTGCGCGCCCATGAGCGGGGCATCAAGGTGATCGCGATGACGATCCTGCCCTATCAGGGCGCGATGTACGCCACCCCGGACGGCGAGGCGATGCGGGTGCAGGTGAACGACTGGATCCGCGGCTCGGGCGTTTTCGATGCGGTGGTCGATATGGAGAAGGTGGTCGCCGATCCCGCCAATCCCAAGCGGCTCGCGGATGCGCTGCAGGGCGGGGACAACCTCCATCCGAATGGCCGTGGCGAGACGGTGATGGGCGAGGCGATTCCGCTGGCGCTGTTTCGGTAGCGACTCTTGCTGTCACCCCGGCCTTGTGCCGGGGTCCACCTCGCCACCGGGAAAGCGCTCGCGCCTCTGACCGCAC
>JBEVLV010000047.1:0-31571 GCA_040508955.1 Sphingomonas sp.
AGCGAGCTGGCACAGCGCGTGACCGGAGGCGACCCGGTTCTCGCGGCGTCGATGGCGGTGCAGAGCGATGGCGATGTCGGCGCGGTCGCGGGCGCGGTCCCGATCTACCGGATCGCCAACATGGCGGTCGACCACCACCCCGTCACGCTTGGCGTGCCCAGCGGTTATTGGCGTGGCGGGGCGCACAGCTACACCGCTTTCTTCACCGAATGCTTCGTCGATGAACTGGCGCATGTCGCGGGCGCCGAGGCGATCTCGTTCCGCATCGGCATGCTGGGCGGCGATGCGCGACTGGCCCGTTGCCTGTCGACCATCGCCTCCGTCGGCGGCTGGCAGGGAGGTGTCGCCGGAAGCGGCCAAGGCGTCGCCTGCCACAGCTTCCGCGGATCGCACATCGCGGTGATGGCCGAGGCGCACCTGACCGCCGAGCGCAAGGTGCAGGTCGACCGACTGGTCGCCGCGGTCGATTGCGGACGCGTGGTCAATCCCGAGCTGGTGACGCAGCAGATCGAAGGCGGGCTGATCTTCGGCATGGCCGCTGCGCTCGGCGCCTCGACCGGCTTCACCGAGAATGTCGCCGATGCGCGCGAGATCGCCGATCTCGACCTGCCGACGCTCGCCAGTTCGCCCGAGATCACGGTGGAGATCATCCGCAGCGGATCGGACACCGGCGGCGCGAGCGAGCTGGCGGTGCCCGCGGTGGCGCCGGCGATCGCCAACGCGCTGCAAGCGGCGACCGGCGTGCGCTTCCGCCGCCTTCCTCTCCTGTCGGACGTCGAATGACCCTGCCTCCCGATCATCCGGCGGTGCCGCCGCGCCGCATCGGCGTGCTGCTCGTCAATCTCGGCACGCCCGACGCACCGGACGCGGGGGCGGTGCGGCGCTATCTCGGCGAATTCCTGTCCGATCGCCGCGTCGTCGAAATTCCGCAGATCCTGTGGCAGCCGATCCTGCGCGGCGTCATCCTGCGCACCCGTCCGAAAAAATCGGCGCACGCCTATGCCCAGGTCTGGCGCGAGGACGGATCGCCGCTCGCCGCGATCACGAAGCAGCAGGCGCGCGCGCTGGAGGGGGCGTTCGGGCCGGACGTGATCGTCGATCACGCGATGCGCTATGGCCGCCCTGCCATTGCCGACCGGCTCCGGGCGCTGAAGGACCAGGGTTGCGAGCGCATCCTGCTCGCGCCGCTCTATCCGCAATATTGCGCGGCGACGACCGCGACCGCCAATGACGCCGCGTTCGCCGCGCTGGCCGCGATGCGCTGGCAGCCGGCGCTGCGGACCCTGCCGCCCTATCACGACGATCCGGCCTATATCGCCGCGTTGAAGGCTTCGGCCGAAGCGTCGCTCGCCGCGCTCGATTTCACGCCGGACGCGGTGCTGGCGAGCTTCCACGGCATGCCCCAGCGCACGCTCGAGCTGGGCGATCCCTATCACTGCCACTGCCGCAAGACCGCACGGCTGCTCGGCGAAGCATTGGGCCGCGAGCTGACCATAACCTTCCAGTCGCGCTTCGGCCGCGCCAAATGGCTCGAGCCTGCAACCGACAAGACGCTGGCGGAGCTGCCGGGCAAGGGCGTCAGGCGGATCGCAATTCTGGCGCCGGGTTTCTCGGCGGATTGCCTCGAGACGCTGGAAGAACTCGCGATCCGCGGCCGCGAGACCTTTATTTCGGCGGGCGGAACCGATTTCGCCTATCTGCCTTGTCTAAACGCCGGGCAACCCGGCATAGAAATGCTCAAGAAGATCGTCGGCCGGGAACTTGCCGGATGGACGGCTGAGCCTTAGCACCTTTTGAAACCCCTAGGAGAGGATGGCAGAAATGGCACGCGTAGCGATCGTGACGGGCGGCACCCGCGGCATCGGCGAGGCGATCAGCCTTGCGCTCAAGGATCATGGCGTGACGGTCGCCGCCAATTATGCCGGCAACGAGGAGAAGGCGAAGGCCTTCACCGAGCGTACCGGCATCGCCAGCTACAAATGGGACGTCGGCGACTATGACGCGTGCCACGCGGGCGTCAGCCAGGTCGAGGCCGAGCTGGGTCCGGTCGACATCGTCGTCAACAATGCCGGCATCACCCGCGACGGCACGATCCTGAAGATGTCCAAGGACATGTGGGAAGACGTGATCCGCATCAACCTGGGCGGCTGCTTCAACATGGCGCATGCGGTGTTCCCCGGCATGCGCGAGCGCAAATGGGGCCGCATCGTCAATATCGGCTCGATCAATGGCCAGGCCGGCCAATATGGCCAGGTCAACTACGCCGCCGCCAAGTCCGGCATCCACGGCTTCACCAAGGCGCTGTCGCAGGAAGGCGCGCGCTTCGGCGTCACCGTGAACGCGATCGCGCCTGGCTATATCGATACCGACATGGTTGCGGCGGTTCCGCCTGAAGTACTGGAAAAGATCGTCGCGAAGATCCCCGTGGGCAGGTTGGGCCAGGCGAGCGAGATCGCGCGCGGCGTGGCGTTCCTGTGCTCGGACGAGGCCGGCTTCGTCACCGGATCGACGCTGTCGATCAACGGCGGCCAGCACATGTATTGAGAAACGATAGGGGGCCGGCTCTTTCGAACCGGCCCCGGCCCTCGATACGCTACGCGAGGGATCGTTACGCGAACAACGACTCCCCTCTAGCGGGGTTCCGTTTATTCGAAGCTGAACGAACTGGTTATCTGGCGTTCATAATTCATCGCTGTCCGATGCCGGTTCATCCGGTATGAGCTGTCCATGCGCCTCGGCTTTCTGAAGTTCAGCGTCCTTCTGCTGTTCCTTGTTCCGGAATCGTCGACCAGCGCACTCCGCGGTCGGATCGGCGACGTGCCGAACATGCGGGCGATCCGCGTGCCGCTCGATCCCTCCGATCCGGCGCGCGTGCGACTGGGCCCGCTCACCTATCTGGGGGGCGTCCACCTCGTCAGCTCCGATCTCGTCTTTGGCGGCTTCTCGGCGATGCAGCTCCAGGGGGACCGCTTCACGCTGCTCAGCGATCGCGGCTATGTCGTGCAGTTCCGCATGGGCGCGGACTGGCGGCCCCGCGCCATCCGTTTCGTCAATCTGCCCGTCGGGCCGGGAACCGGCGCGTTCCGTAGCGAGCGCGATACCGAATCGCTCGCGCTCGATCCCGCGACCGGCAAATTCTGGGTGGGGTTCGAAGCCCGCAACGCGATCTGGCGGTACGACAACAGTTTCTCGAAGGGCGACGCCTCGGCGCGGCCGCCACTCATGGACGATTGGTCGGAAAATGGTGGCGCCGAATCGATGGTGCGGCTCCGCGATGGCCGATTCGTGGTAATCAGCGAGACGACCCGCCCTGCCGGCGGGAAGCGGCGGAGCGAGCGCGTGGCGCTGATATTCCACCGCGATCCGGTCGATCCCAGCGGGCCGGTGGAAGCGCTCTCCTATGTGCCGCCGCCGGGCTATGATCCGAGCGACGCGACCGAGCTGCCGGACGGGCGCCTGCTCGTGCTGAACCGGCGGATCACGCTACGCGACCTGTTCACCGCAAAGCTGACGGTGGTGGACATCCGCGGCGCTAAGGCCGGTACCGTTCTGCGCGGCACCGAGATCGCCACCTTCGAGTCGCCGGTCCAGCATGACAATTTCGAGGGCGTGACCACCACGCGCGAAGGCAAGGACACGATCCTGTGGATCGTGTCGGACGACAACAATGCCTGGTGGCAGCAGACCTTGCTGCTCAAGTTCCGCTTGGAGCTGTAAACTCCGGACACGGCTCGGCTCGGCCCCGCGCGCTGCGGGAGCGGGCCGATGCCGCAATCGTCAGGCCGAATCAGGCTGCGACGGTTTCCGCGGTCTTCTTGCGCAGCTCGCGCTTCAGGCGACGGACGCGCAGCGAGAGATCCTCGTCGCTGGTCTTGAGCAGCCAGTTGTCGAGGCCGCCGACATGCTCGACCGAACGCAGGCCGTGCGTCGAGACGCGAAGACGCACGCTCTTGCCGAGCGCGTCAGACATCAGCGTGACGTTCTGCAGGTTGGGCAGAAAGGTACGCTTGGTCTTGTTGTTGGCGTGGGAAACGTTGTTTCCCACCTGCCGGCCCTTGCCGGTCAGCTCGCAAATGCGCGACATCGCTTCAAATCCTGATTTTTGGCCGGAGCCGGAAAGGCCGCGCCGATAACCCCTTCGCGCAGCCCAGTCAACCGATTCACCGTTTGGCACGCAACTCTGCGGGGGATTCGGCGTTAATTACGCAAACGATTCAATCGGAGATGGAAACGATGCGTGCAATCCTGGTTCTGGTCGGCCTCGCGGCGATCGTCGTTGTTGTACTCATGTCGCTGGGAATGCTCAATCTCCAGACACAGGGCGGCAGCCTGCCAAAGGTCTCGGTGAATGGCGGCGAGCTGCCCAAGGTGAAGGCCGAGACCGGCTCGATCGAGCTGGGCACCAAGAACACGACGGTGACCACGCCGACGATCGACGTGAAACCCGCTCCGACGCCGACCCCGGCACAATGAGCGCGACTCCGGGGCGAATCGTCGCGGCGATGCTGCTGCCGCCGCTCGGCGTCTATCTGGCGCGCGGAGCGGGGAGGGACTTCCTGATCGATTGCGCACTGACTGTGCTGGGCTACCTGCCGGGCATGGCCTTCGCGCTCTGGTCGGTGCTGCGGACGGAGAGTCGCCCCGCACTCGCCTGATCCGCGCGCGCGCGCTATGTCGCCCGGCATGTTTCCGCTCCCCGAACCGATGCGCGCCGCCTTCGACGCGGCCGAGACTGCGGCCGCGCAGAGTGAGGTGCCGATCGGCGCGGTGCTGGTGCGGAACGGCGAGATCGTCGCCCGTTCCGGCAACGCGCCGCGCGGCCTGCACGACCCGACCGCGCATGCCGAGATGCTGGTGATTCGCGCGGCCGCGGCGAAGCTCGGTCGCGAGCGGCTGGAGGATTGCGACCTGTGGGTCACGCTGGAGCCTTGCGCGATGTGCGCCGGTGCGATCGCGCATGCCCGCATTGCCCGGCTCTATTATGCGGCGAGCGACCCCAAGGGCGGCGCCGTCGAGCACGGCCCGCGCCTGTTCGCCCAGCCGACCTGCCATCATCGCCCCGAAATCTATTCCGGGATCGGCGAGGCCGAGGCCGCCGAAATGCTGAAGGGCTTCTTCCGAAATCGCCGCTGAGGCCGTCCAAAAGCGCAACTATTGCGCCCGGATTGCGAAAGCTTGCGACTGCCGGTTGTAGAAGCCGGCCTAGTGCGGATATGGAGTCCGCCTCACATGAACGCCCCTTTCCCCTGGATCGACGTCGCGATCATCCTCGTGCTGGTTGCCGTAAACGGCGTCTTCTCGATGTCCGAGCTGGCGATCGTGTCGGCGCGTACCGCCCGGCTGGAGGCCTTGGCGCGCAGCGGCAACAAGGGCGCGGCGACCGCGATCCTGCTCGCGGCGGATCCCGGCAAGTTCCTCTCGACCGTCCAGATCGGCATCACGCTGATCGGTATCGTCGCCGGCGCCTATTCGGGCGCCAGCCTGGGCGAGCCGGTGGCGCAGCGCCTGGCCTGGACCGGCCTCAGCCCCGAGACGGCGCACAGCGTCGGCATCGCGCTGGTGATCGCGCTCACGACCTATGCCTCGCTGGTCGTCGGCGAGCTGGTGCCCAAGCAGTTCGCGCTGCGCTCGCCCGAGCCGATCGCGGCGATCATGGCGGTACCGATGCTCTGGCTCAGCCGGATCACCGCGCCGGTGGTGTGGCTGCTCGACAAGAGCAGCTCGCTGATCTTCCAGCTGATCGGGCTCAAGCGCGAATCGGAGAATCGGGTGACCGCCGAGGAGCTGCACCTGATCGTCGCCGAGGCGAGCAAGTCCGGCGTGATCGAGGAACATGAGCGCTCGATCATATCGGGCGTGGTGCGGCTCGCCGATCGCCCGGTGCGCGAGGTGATGACACCGCGCACCGAAGTCGACTGGCTCGACGTCGATCTCGACGGCGCTGGCATCCGCGACGCATTGCTGGCGACCCCGCACACCCGCTTGCCGGTGGCGGAGGGATCGGTCGATTCGGTGATCGGCGTGGTCCAGGCGCGCGACATCGCCGCGGCATTGTTCCGCGGCGAGGCGCTCGATCTGCGCAAGCTGATGCGCGCGGCGCCGATATTGCCCGACCAGGTCGACGCGATGGACGCGCTGGGGGCGTTGCGCCGCGCCGAGGTGCCGATGGGCCTGGTCCATGACGAGTACGGCCATTTCGAAGGCATCGTCACGCCGGCCAATCTGCTCGCCGCGATCGCCGGCGAGTTCGCGTCGGATACCGATCCGGGCGACAACCCCAATGTCGTGGTGCGTGAGGACGGCTCGCTGCTCGTCTCAGGCCAGATGCCGGCCGACGCGCTGGCCGACCGGCTGGGCATCGACCTGCCCGAGGACCGCGACTACGCCACCGTCGCGGGTCTGGCGCTGGCGGTGCTCAAGCACCTGCCGAGCGAGGGCGAGTCTTTTACCGAGCAGGGCTGGCGCTTCGAGATCGTCGATCTGGACGGCCGCAAGATCGACAAGTTGCTGGTCCGCGAGGTGGCGTGATCCACGTCAGTTTCGTGGCGCGAAACTCACGTGGAAAGCTGGCCGGGCTCCTGTTTGGAGCTATCCTGCTGACGACGGGCGCGGTCATCGGAATACGGGCTCCTGCGATGGCTTCGCGCCCGGTCGATCTGGCGCTTTGCTGGGCGGGCGTCGTCTTCTTCCCGTTCGGGTCGCTTATCCTCGGGCGGCAGTTGTTTCTCACCGGTCCCATAATGGAGATCGGCCCGATCGGACTGCGCTGGCGACGCTGGTCGGATGAGTGGATCCCGTGGCGGGCGTTTGTGCGGGCCAGGCCGGTGACGATCAAGCGGCAGCGGTTCCTCGCACTCTGGTTTCGCGATCCTGGCACCTATCGCTCCAATACGTCGATCGGCCGTTCTGCCGCAGTGAATCGAGCGCTGGGTTACGGTGACGTCGCACTCACCGCGCTCGGCACGGACCGCAGGTATGAGGAGATCGAAGCGGCGGTGCGGATCCATGCGCCGCAGCTTTTCGACGGTATCTAAAGCTTCCCGAACATGGCCTCATAACCCGCCACGTCGTTCGCGGCGAGGAAGCGGGCCTGCTCGATCCAGCGGTCGCGGTGGATGCGGCCCTGGAAGTTGCCGAGCTGGGCGTCGAGCGCCTCGACCTCGGCCGGGGTCATCGTCGCGAGCTGGCCGAAGCTGGTGATGCCGAGCGAGGCGAGTTTCTCGACCAGTTTGGGGCCCACGCCCTTCATCCGGGTGAGGTCGTCGGCCCCGCTCTGAACCGGCGGCGTGGGGGCGGGCGTCTCCGCGGCCAGCGACGCAGGTGACGCGTCGAGCGGTGCGGCGGCGGCGATCGGCTCGTCGGCGATCACCGGTTCGGGGGCGATCTCCGGCTCGGGTGGCGCAGGCGGCATCGCCGGCAGCGGTGCCTCGGCGATTGGCGGCGGAGGCGGCGCGACGGGTGGTGTCGGCGCCGTGGGTGCCGGATCGCCGACATAATGCGCCTCGCCGCGCGCCTCGAGTTCCTTCTGTCCCTGACGGCGCCGGCGTGCGAGCAGGGCGCCGCGAAACAGGATGAACAGCGCGAACAGGACGCCGAGCGCGATCAGCGCGAAGGGGAGCGTCAGCCAAACGGGCGCACCGTTGAAGGCGGGCGTGGATGCCGCTGCCTGTACCTGATCGTTCATCCGCACCCTCCCGACGCCATGAAGCGGCTTTCGCCCCCTGCATAGCGCCGGTCGGTGGCCGGGCCAATGTGGATGCGGTCAATCGTGCGACGCGGTCCTGGGCGCGCCGGTGCCCGCGAGGCGCACCAGCCGCGCGAACTCGCTGCGCCAGTAATTGTCCGAACCGCCCGCCAGCCCGCCGATCTGGGCATAGCTGAAGTCGTTCAGATATTTGTCGCCGCGCAGATGCTGGCCGAACGCCGCGACCGAGGTGATGAAGGCCATGTCTCCGCTCGGCGCCCGGGCGCTCTGCATCAGGCTGGCCGATACCGGCCGTTCGATCAGCTTCGAGGCGGTCTGGCCGGGCAGCTTGTAGCGCAACTTGACGAAGGCGAGCTCGTCGCCCCCGCCGGCGGAGGGCGGCGGGCGGTTCGCCGCGTAGCGCCGGTCGGAGGTCCAGCCCGCGGCGCCCGCGGGCACGACCTCGTACAGTGCCGTCACCTGGTGCCCTGCGCCGATATCGCCGGCATCGACGGCGTCGTTGGCGAAGTCCTCCTCGGCGAGCGCGCGGTTCTCATAGCCGATCAGGCGATACTGCTTCACCTGAGCGGGATTGAACTCGACCTGGACCTTCACGTCCTTGGCGATCGTGAACAGCGTGGCGCTCAGCTCGTCGTCGAGCACCTTCTGCGCCTCCATCGCGCTGTCGATATAGGCATAGTTGCCGTTGCCGACATCGGCGATGCGCTCCATCATCGCCTCGTTGTAATTGCCCTCGCCGAAGCCGAGCGTGGTGAGGGTGATGCCGTCGTCGCGGTTCTTCCTGATCAGCTCCTCCAGCACCTTGTTGTCGCTGATTCCGACGTTGAAATCGCCGTCGGTGGCCAGGAAGATGCGGTTGATCCCGCCCTTCAGATAGTGCGCGCGTGCCACCGAATAGGCGAGCTTGATGCCGTCGCCGCCCGCGGTCGATCCGCCCGCGCTCAGGCAATCGAGCGCGGCCTTCACATAGGTCTTGCTCGACGTGGGCTCGAGCACCACGCCCGCCGCGCCGGCATAGACGACGATCGAGACCCGGTCCTTCGCGGTCAGCCGGTCGGCCAGCAGGGTCAGCGCCTTCTTGACCAGCGGCAGCTTGTCGGGCTCGTCCATCGATCCCGAGACGTCGACCAGGAACACCAGGTTCGCCGGCGGCCGGCCCTGCGCATCGACGTCATAGCCGCGCAGGCCGATGCGGAGGAGGCGGGTCTCGGGATTCCACGGCGTCCTCGCGACATCGGTGGTGACGCTGAACGGTATCTCGGGCGAGCTCGGCCGCGGATAATCGTAGCGGAAATAGTTGATCATCTCCTCGGTGCGCACCGCTTCGGGCGGCACGTTCTGCCCCTGTTTCAGGAAGCGGCGGACATTGGCATAGGCGCCGGTGTCGACATCGGCCGAGAAGGTGGAGACGGGCTGTTCGGCGACCGCCTGGATCGAAGCGACGGGCCTGCCGTCATAGCGCTCGGTATTCTCCGTCGAGCCATAGACCGGGGCGCCGGCGCTGGGCGGGGCGACTTTCGCTGCCGGCATCGGCGCCCGCTGCAGGAGCATCGGGGCCGGCGGCGGGGGCGCCTGGACTTCGTACATCGGTGCCGGGATCGGCTGCGCCACCATGGCGGGAGGTGTCATCAGCCGGATTCGATGCCCAGCATTCTCCGCCCGCACGCAACGGACCGGCGAGCGATCCTGACCTTTCCCGGCGCCGGGCGCGGAAGCGGGCGGAGACGATGCGGCGGGCGCGATCAGAAGGGCGGAACAACCGAGCAGCAAGGCGGAACGCGACATGACGATTCTCCCCTATGGTAGCCGGAGGCCTTGCCGGCCACCGCTGCAGGAAGTTTCATGACTCCGACATGACCCCTGCGTGAACAGGTATGATATACCGTAACATAACGGTCAAGCCCTGGCTCAGGGCAAGAATGGCTGGGCCTGCACGCGCGCAAGCCCAAGATCAGCTCATGGCTCGTTCGAGATATCGTCATTTGTCGCGCCGGCCGCAGCGCAGCACGATCGCGCGCATCGCAACATGAGGAGCCGATAGTGCTGAAGAAGACGATCGCGTGGATGGGAATGGCCGCGGCGCTGGCAGGCTCCGCCGTTGCGTCGCAGAGCGGCGACGATCCGCTGCTGCGGCCGATCGAGCCCGACTATGCGGCACGCTGGCTTGCCCCGCAAAAGCCCATGCGGATCTTCGGCAACACCTATCTGGTCGGTTTTGGCGGCCTCAATGTCGGATTGATCCGCACCGATGCCGGCCTGATCCTGATCGACGGCGCGGTGCCGCAGGCGGTGCCCGCGATCGAGGCCAATATCCGCGCGCTCGGCTTCAAGCTCAGCGACGTGAAGATGATCCTCAGCACCGAGCCGCATTTCGATCATGCCGGCGGGCTGGCCGCCCTGTCGCGCGATACCGGGGCGCCGGTGATCGCCGGCGCCGCTGCGGGTCCGGCGCTTCGCGGCGCTGCCGACGCCGAGGATCCCCAGCACGCGATGCTCATCCGCTTCCCGGCGGTCCGCAACCTCAAGCTCGCGCGTCCGGGCGAGAAATTCCGCCTGGGAAGCACGGTGATCACCGCGGTCGCGACGCCGGGGCACACGCGCGGCAGCACCAGCTGGACCTGGCGATCGTGCGAGGGAAGGCGGTGCGTGGCCATGGTGTTCGCGTCGAGCCTCAACCCCGTCTCGGCCGACGGCTATCTTTTCTCCGATCCCGCGCATGTGGCGGTCCTCGCCAACTATCGTCGCAGCTTCGCGACGATGCGGGCATTGCCCTGCGGCGCCATGATCTCGGCGCACCCCGACCAGTCGGGCGGCGACGCGAAGATGCGCAGGTTCATCGCCAGGCCGGTGCCGAACCCGTTCCTCGATCCCGGTGCGTGCCGCGCCTATGCCGACAAATATGCCGCGCTCCTGGCTGCGCGCCTAGCGAAGGAGCGGAGTGACACCAACCGGTGACGCGCTGGCCTATTTTTCTTTTCGTCACCCCGGC
Source organism: Sphingomonas sp. (assembly GCA_040508955.1). GTDB lineage: Bacteria > Pseudomonadota > Alphaproteobacteria > Sphingomonadales > Sphingomonadaceae > Sphingomonas. Next base: position 10,695 of record JBEVLV010000047.1, read on the forward strand.
CGAAGTGCCGGGGTCCACCCCTCCGCGTGGAGAGCCGCAAGAGGCTTGGATGCCTCGCTCGCCCGCGAAGTGGACCCCGGCACGTTGGCCGGGGTGACGATATTTGGATTTAGAGGGAGGCTCGGTATCTGCTCAGCCCTCCCGCGCCACCTCGCGCCAGCCGATGTCGCGGCGGCAGAAGCCGGTCGGGTAATCCAAAGCGTCCACCGCGCGATAGGCGGCGGCCTGGGCGGTGCGGACGTTGGGGCCGATCGCGGTGACGTTGAGCACGCGGCCGCCGGCCGAGACCAAGGTCTCGCCGTCCATCCGGGTGCCCGCCTGGAACACGCGGGCGCCCTCTGCCTCTGCCGCGTCGATGCCAGCGATCGCGCCGCCGGTCTCGGGCGTGCCGGGATAGCCCTTCGCTGCCATCACCACGGTCAGCGCGGTCTCGGGACTGAAGCGCGGGGCAGGGCGCCCGGCCAGCTCGCCCTTGGCGGTGGCGAGCATCAGCTCGAGCAGGTCGTCCTGCAGCCGCATCATCAGCACCTGGCATTCGGGATCGCCGAAACGGGCGTTATACTCGATCAGCTTGGGGCCGGTGCGGGTCAGCATCAGCCCGGCATAGAGCACGCCCGAATAGGGCATGCCGGCGCGCGCCAGCGCTTCCACGGTCGGCCGCACGATCGTCTCGATCGCCTCCTTCTCCAACGCCGGGGTGAGGACGGGGGCGGGGCTATAGGCGCCCATGCCGCCGGTGTTCGGGCCGGTATCGCCATCGCCGACGCGCTTATGGTCCTGCGCCGATCCGAAGGGCAGGATCGTCGTGCCGTCGGTGACGACGAACAGGCTCGCTTCCTCGCCCTCGAGGAACTCCTCGATCACCGCGCTGCCGCCGGGCTCGGCGAAGATCGCGGCGACCGCGCCCTCGGCTTCCTCATGCGTGAAGGCGACCGTCACGCCCTTGCCAGCGGCCAGGCCGTCGGCCTTGATCACCACCGGCAGCCCGAAATCCTCGAGGCTGGCGAGCGCGCCGTCCTTCGATTCGACGCGGACATAGCCCGCGGTCGGGATGCGCTCGCGCGCGCACAGGTCCTTGGTGAAGCCCTTCGACCCTTCGAGCTGCGCGGCGGCCTTGTTGGGTCCGAACACCGCGATCCCCATGGTGCGCAGATTGTCGCCCAGCCCGGCGACCAGGGGTGCCTCGGGGCCGACCACGACGAAGCCGATCGAGTGGCGCAGGCAGAAATCGATCACCGCGCGATGGTCCGAGACCGCGATGTCGGCGAGCTCGGCATACTTGGCTATTCCCGGATTGCCCGGCGCGGCATAGAGCTTGTCGAGCAGCGGCGATTGCGCGAGCTTCCAGGCGAGCGCATGTTCGCGTCCCCCCGATCCCAACAGCAGGATGTTCATGCCCGACCCCTTTCTCGATACGCCATCCGGGCGGCTCGTAGCCGAGGCGGTGCCCGGCGACAACGCGCCTGAGCTCAGCGTCAGCGAACTCTCGCAGAAGCTGAAGCGGATGGTGGAGGGCGAGTTCGGCCATGTCCGCATACGCGGCGAGATTTCGGGCTGGAAGCGCGCGGCGTCGGGTCATGCCTATCTTGCGCTGAAGGACGCCGATGCGGTGATCGACGGGGTGATCTGGCGCGGCGCTGCCGCCGGGCTCGCCTTCGCCCCACAGGACGGCATCGAGGTGATCGCCACCGGCAAGCTCACTACCTATCCCGGTCGCTCCAAATATCAGATCGTCATCGAGCGGATGGAACTGGCCGGCGAGGGCCAGCTGATGGCGCTGCTCGAAAAATTGAAGGCGAAGCTGGCGGGCGAGGGGCTGTTCGATCGCGAGCGGAAAAAGCCGCTCCCCTATATGCCGCGCACGATCGGCGTGGTGACCTCGCCCACCGGCGCGGTGATCCGCGACATCCTCCACCGGCTGGCGGATCGCTTCCCGAGCCACGTCCTGGTCTGGCCCGTGAAGGTGCAGGGCGACGGCGCCGCAGCCGAGATCGCCGCGGCGATCCGCGGCTTCGATGCGCTCGCGCCCGACGGCCCGGTGCGGCGCCCCGACCTGCTGATCGTCGCGCGCGGTGGCGGTTCGATCGAGGATCTCTGGGCGTTCAACGAGGAAGTGGTGGTCCGTGCGGTCGCGGCCTGCTCGATCCCGGTCATCTCGGCGGTGGGGCATGAGACCGACACCAGCCTGTGCGATTTCGCAGCCGACCTGCGTGCGCCGACGCCTACCGCGGCGGCGGAGATCGCCGTGCCGGTGCTCGCCGATGTGCGCAACACGATCGCAACCCTGGCGCTGCGCACCGAGCGCTGCGCCCGCCGCTATCACGAGCGCGCCGGCGAGCGGCTCGCGGCCCTGGTCCGCGTGCTGCCGCGCCGCGACGCGCTGCTCGGGCCGCAGCGGCAGAAGATGGACGATCTCGGCGGCCGGCTCGACCGCGCGCTCGAACGGCGGGTGACGCTGGCGCGCGGCCAGCTCGATCGCTCGGCCGGTGCGCTGCGCCCGGCGATGCTCGACCAGCGGCTTGCTGCGGCGCGGCAGCGGCTCGAAGCGATGGGCCGCCATCTCGATCTCGTCCACCCCAATCGCCCGCTGGAGAAGGGTTATGCCTGGGTTGAGGCGCGCGGCACCGGCAAGGTGATCGGCAGTGCCGAGGCGGCGCGCGTCGCACAGGTCGTAACGCTCCATTTCGCCGACGGCCCGGTCGACGCGCGGGTTGAGCGGCCCGCCGGCAAATCCTATGTTGCACCAAAGCCGGAACAGCCCAGTCTGCTATAAGCAACTGGAAACGATAGAAGGAATGCGCGCCATGCTGATGTCCAACACGACCGCCCGCGCCGCGCGTCTCCATTATATGGCGAACGGCTTTCGCGTTCTCTCGCCCGGCGACCATGTCGTCTGCGTGACGAGCGGCGAGCGCATTCCGCTCGACGAGCTGCGCTACTGGAGCGTCGCGCGCCAGGAACCCTATGCCAGCGCCGATCTCGCGATGAAGGCGATGCACGACAAATGACGATTGCAGCGCGGCTATCCGCCGCCGCGCTAGCCCTGACATTGTTCGGCGCGGTCGCGTCCGGTCAGGTTGCCGGCAGCGGTACGCCGGGCGCTGTCGCAAGGCCCGAGATCGGCCGATTCCGCCTGCAGGGCTCGCTGATCCAGGGTGGCTTGGCAACCGGCACGGCTCCGCCTGGCACGCGTCAGCTGAGCCTCGACGGCGTCGATCTTCCGATCGCCCCTGACGGCCGCTTCCTCATCGCCTTCGATCGCGATGCCGGTCCATCGGCGATGCTGCTCGCGCGCCTGGCCGATGGCGGGGAACTGCGGGAAGCACTGACGATCGCCCCGCGCGCCTGGAACATCTCGCGCTTACCGACGCTCCCGCGCTTCCCGGTGCCGCGTCCGGAATTCGAGCGCATCCGCCCCACCGAACTCGCTGCGATCGAAGCGGCGCGTGCGGTGCGGACCGACGCGCAGGGCTGGCGCCAGGCGTTTCGATGGCCGCTCACCGGTCGTATCTCCACCCTGTTCGGATCGCAGCGCATCTATGCCGGGGAGCCCGGCGCCTATCATGGCGGGATCGACATCGCCCGTCCGACCGGCACGGTAGTGCTGGCGCCCGCCGACGGCGTCGTCGTGCTGGCCGCCGATCATCCGTTCACGCTCGAGGGCAATCTGCTGATGATCGATCACGGCATGGGGCTCAACAGTGCGTTCATGCACCTGTCCCGGATCGACGTACGAGCCGGCGAACATATCCGACAGGGCCAGCCGATCGGCGCGGTGGGGATGACGGGCCGCGCGACGGGACCGCATCTCCACTGGGGTTTGAAGTGGCGCGACGCGCGTATCGATCCGCTTCTCGTGGCCGGTTCGATGACAAACTAAATCTGCCAGGTTTCGCAGTTTCGCGACTGCAATATTATCAATCACAATCGATGTTGCACGCGCAACATTAAAACTCAAAATGTGGCTTTTCTGCTACAGTTTTCCAAAACGCGTCGCAAAATATGTCTGGCCGCTTTACAGCCTCAGGGTCCCGCGCAACCATTTGTCCAGCTTCGCCGACGTGCGCCGCACATTGGCTGGGCAGGGAGTAATTCCGGTTCGAAACGCGCACTGCGGACGACCGGACAAATGAGGGAAATCCATGGAAAAGACGCACATGACGCTGCGCGCGAGCACCGCTTTGTCGGCGCTGGCGTTGGTCGGCGCTGGAATGCTGTTCGCCGCGCCCGCGATGGCGCAGTCCACGCCGCAGCAATCGCCGCCCGCCACGCCTCCGAGCGATGCGCAGACGGTGCCCGCCGATAGCTCCGCTGCCGATAGCAGCCAGGAACCGATCATCGTCACCGGTTCGCGTATCCCGCAGCCGAACCTGACTTCCACCGCCCCGGTCACCGTGGTCAGCTCCGAAGACATCAAGCAGCAGGGCACGACCCGTATCGAGGACATGCTCAACTCGCTGCCGTCGGTATCGGCCAGCCAGGCGAGCTCGCTGTCGAACGGTGCGGACGGCACTGCAACCGTCGATCTTCGTGGTCTCGGCACCAGCCGTACGCTGACCCTTGTCAACGGTCGCCGCCTGATGCCGGGCGATCCGAGCCCGACCAGCGGCTCGGCGGCGGATATCAACATCATCCCCGCGTCGATGGTCAAGCGCGTCGAAGTCCTCACCGGCGGCGCATCGTCGACCTACGGCGCGGACGCCGTCGCCGGCGTCGTCAACTTCATCCTCGACACCGATTTCGAAGGCTTCCGGGTCGATGGCCAGTACAGCCTCTATCAGCACAACAACCGCAACACCGTCACGCCGAAGCTGCTCGACGCGCGCACCGCTGCGGGCCAGTCCGGCTTCGACTATCCGAAGGGCAACGTCTCCGACGGCGGCACGTTCGACGGCAACATAGCCTTCGGCACCGCGCTCGGCGATCGCGGCCATGCGATGGCCTATTTCGGCTATCGCAAGGTCAATGCCGTGACGCAGTCGCGTCGCGACTACAGTGCCTGCACGATTCAGAACGGTGGCACCGGCGCGCTGCAGTGCGGCGGCTCGCTCACTTCGGGCAACGGCACCGCGATCCTGTTTGATCCCAGGCTGAACACCGCGTCGTCGACCGTCTACACCTTCATGCCGAATGGCGGCTTCGAGAACACCACGACGCGGTTCAACTTCGCGCCGACCAACTATTTCCAGCGTCCGGATGAGCGCTTCACGGGCGGCGCCTTCGTCAATTACGACGTCAGCGATGCTTTCAAGCCCTATCTCGAATTCATGTTCATGGACGACCGCACCGTTGCCCAGATCGCGCCGTCGGGCGATTTCGGCAACACGCTGACCGTCAACTGCGACAACCCGCTGATGTCGGCTGCGCAGCGCAACGTCATCTGCGCGCCGGGCAACCTGATCAACGGCATGCTCGGCAACTTCCCGCTGGCCGCGGCTGCGCCATACAATCCGAACCCGGGCGCCGCGCCGCTGACCTATTTCGATCCGGTCACCGGCACGCCCTATAACCGCGCCTTCATGCAGCTTCTCCGCCGCAACACCGAAGGCGGTCCCCGTCAGGCGGATCTGCAGCACACCAACTTCCGCGGCGTGTTCGGTGCGAAGGGCGATCTGTCTCCGGCCTGGAGCTATGACGCCTTCTATCAATATGGCCGCGTCAATTATTCGCAGGTCTATTCGAACGAATTCTCGGCCGCGCGCCTCGGGCGTGCGCTCGATGTCGTCGACAATCCCAACCTGCCGGGCGTGAACCCGGTCTGCCGTTCGGTGCTCGACGGCAGCGACACGTCCTGCGTTCCCTACAATGTCTTCGCTGGCCCGGGTCAGATCAGCACGGCAGCGATCAACTATCTGAGCGCGACCGGCTTCCAGAAGGGCAACACCACCGAGCAGGTGGCGAACGTCTCGTTCACCGGCGATCTCGGCCAATATGGCGTGCGCTTCCCCTGGGCGACCGACGGCGTCGGCGTGAACGTCGGTGCCGAGTGGCGCCGTTCCTCGCTCGAACTGCAGACCGACAGCGCCTTCCAGGCTGGCGATCTGACCGGCCAGGGCGGCGCGACGCTGCCGATCTCGGGCAACTTCCGCGTCTTCGAAGTGTTCGGCGAAACCCAGATCCCGATCGTGCAGCACGGCTTCATCGACTCGCTGTCGCTGAACGCCGGCTATCGTCACTCGTCGTACAAGACGAGCGGCGGCAACAAGTTCAACACCAATACCTACAAGATCGGTGTCGACTTTGCGCCGATCCCGGACGTCCGTCTGCGCGGCACCTATAACCGTGCGGTTCGTGCGCCGAACCTGCAGGAACTGTTCTCGTCCCCGACGGTCGGCCTCAACGGAACGATCGATCCGTGTGCCGATATCGGCCCGATCACGGCAACCAACTATGGCTGCCGCGCGCAGGGCATCGCAGTAGGCCAGGGCATCACGGGCAACCCGGCGGGCCAGTATAATGGCCTGATCGGCGGCACCCCCAACCTGGATCCGGAAATCGCGACGACCAAGACGCTCGGCGTGGTGTTCCAGCCGCGCTTCCTGCCGAAGCTGGCCATCACCGTCGATTATTTCGACATCAAGGTGAAGAGCGCGATCCGTTCGTTCGGTCAGGATGCGATCCTGCAGGATTGCGTCGACAAGGCGTCGGCCACGTTCACGCCGGTTTCGTGCTCGCTGGTCCACCGCGATGCGGCGGGCTCGCTCTGGCTCACGCCGGGCGGCTATGTCAGCGATCTGCCGAACAACGTCGGCACGCTGCAGACCAAGGGCATCGAAGTGGGCGCGAGCTACTCGATCGGCCTTGGTTCGCTCGGCAAGCTCGCGCTGAACATGCAGGGCACCTATCTCGACAGCTACAAGATCAACAACGGGCTGAGCGAGACCTATGACTGCGCAGGCTTTTATGGCTCGACCTGCAGCATCGGCGGCACCACCGACGCGGGCGCGCCGCTGCCGAAGTGGCGCCACAAGCTGCGTGCCAGCTGGCAGGCCAATGACAGCATCGGGCTGTCGGCGCAGTGGCGCTATGTCGGGGCGATCCAGTCGCAGGCACGCAGCAGCGATGCGGCGCTCAACGCTCCCTTCGTGTTCGAGCCGGGTTCGCGCCTGAAGCCGTTCAACTATATCGACCTGACCGGCACCTTCAATGTCGGCAAGGCCTATACGTTCCGGCTTGGCGTCAACAACCTGTTCGATCTGGAGCCGCCGCTGGTGACCTCGGGCAATGCGGGCCGTGCCGGCTCGAACCAGTGCCCGACCGGTCCGTGCAACGGCAACACCTATCCTGCGACCTATGATGCGCTCGGCCGCTATCTGTTCGTGGGTGCAACGCTCAACTTCTGATCCTTCCCGGATCGAAGTGACGAGGGGGCGGTCGGCACTGCCGGCCGCCCCTACTTGTATCTGCCGTATCTAGCGGACCATAATCATGGCGATGAACCACGCTTCCACCGCCGCCCGCACGAGCAGGGAGATTCTTGCCGCCGCGATGCCCAGCGCCCAGGCCGGCGACCTTGCCGGGGCCCAGGCGATCGTCGAGGCCGGGCTGGGCCAGGTAGACGATCCCGCGCCGTTGCACGCCTTTCTCGGCATGATCTGCGCGCGGCGTGGCGCACTTGCCGATGCCGCGACGCATCTCGCCGAAGCGCACCGCCTGCGTCCGGACGACGTCACCATCGCCTGCAACCGCATTGCCGTGGCGATCGACCTCAAGGATCATGGCAGCGCGCTCGAAGTCGCGACGATGGCCCGCGCCCAGGCCGATCCCAGCCTGCGGATCGCGCGCTACCGCGCCTTTGTCGCGCAGGAGCTCGGCCGGTTTGAAGAGGCGGCTGAAACCTATGACTTCGTTCTCGCCCGCGCGCCCGACGATTTCGAGAGCTGGAACAATCTGGGCAACGCACGATCCGCGCTGGGCCAGCTCGACAGCGCGATCGCAGCGCTCGAACGGGCCGTGGCGCTCGATCCGCAGGCCGCGCCCACTCGCCTGAACCACGCGCTGACCCTGCGCGCGGCCGGTCGCGCCGAGGCCGCGGAGGCGGCGCTGCGCGACGCGGCGCGCGATTTCCCGGCGGACGCCCGTCCGCTGCACGAACTCTATGTACTGCTCAAGGAACTGGGCCGGCACGCCGAGGCGCTCGAAGCCCTCCAGGCCGCCGAGGCGCGCGACGGCGACGACATGGTCGTGCAGCTCAAGCTGGCCATCGAATATGGCCTGGTGATGGAGCCGGACAAGGCCGAGATCGCCTATCGCCGCGTGCTGGCGGGGCGTCCGCAGGAGCATCTCGCCTATCTGGGCCTGGCGATCCACTACGAGCATGCCAATCGCGAGGACGAACTCGCGCCGCTGGTCGAACTGGCAAAGGTCAACGCGCTCGATGCGGGCACGCTGAACTTCCTGGCAGCGCTGGAGCATCGCCGCGCTCGGCGCTTCGAGGAAGCGCTGGCATGTCTCGACCAAGTGCCGGAAGATATCGAGCCGGAGCGCGCCGCGCATCTACGCGCGACGTTGCTCGATCGCCTCGGGCGCACCGACGAGGCCTTTGTCTGGATCGAGGAAGCGGGCCGGCGCCATGCCGCGCATGCCTCGGATCCGCTCGGCCGCGCTGCCGAACTGCGCGCCGAGGTGAGGGACGAAATCGGGCGGATGACGCCCGAATGGGCGGAAGGCTGGACCCCGGACGCGGCGGCGCCTGCTGCTGCGCCGGTATTCCTTCTCGGCTTTCCCCGCTCGGGCACGACGCTGCTCGACACGATCTTGATGGGGCACCCCGAAACGGTGGTGCTCGAGGAAAAGCCGGCGCTGCTCGTGGTCGATCAGGAGATCGGCGGCTTCGATGCGCTGGCCACGATGGATGCCGATGCGATCGAAGCCGCGCGCGCGCGCTATTTCGAGGAAGTCGCGCGTCACGCCCATCTGGGTGCGGGCCAGATGCTGGTCGATAAGTCGCCGCTCTATCTCTATAAGGTGCCGCTGATCCGCCGCCTGTTTCCGGAGGCGCGCATCATCCTGTCGCTGCGCCATCCGTGCGACGTGCTGCTCAGCTGCCTGATGAGCAATTTCCGACTGAACCGGGCGATGTCCAACTTCCTGCGTCCCGAAGACGCGGCGGAACTCTACGATCTGAGCTTCCGCCACTGGGAAGCGGCGCAGGCGCAGTTCGACATGCCGGTACACCGGATCGTCTATGAGCGGCTCGTCGCCGATGTCGAAGCGGAAGTGCGGCCGCTGTTCGATTGGCTGGGCCTCGACTGGCGGCCCGAAGCGCTCGATCACACGCGCACCGCGCGCTCGCGCGGGCTGATCACCACAGCCAGCTATTCCCAGGTGACGGAGCCGATCTACACCCGCGCGGCCGGGCGTTGGCAGGCCTATCGCGAGCATCTTCGCCCGGTGCTGCCGATCCTGGCGCCATGGGTGGAACGCTTCGGCTATTCCCTATAGTATCGGGCTGGAACAAGCTCGGAAAATCTTGCGTTCGCAGCCTTGTAAGGAGTAATGTAATGATCCGATTTGCCCTTTTCACCTGCACGGTTGCAGTTGCATTGTCCGGCTTCACGCCGATCTCCGCCCAGGAAAAGCCGAAGAAGAACGGCACGCCGGATCCGAACGAAGTCATTTGCCGCAAGGAACCGGTAATCGGCAGCCGTCTCCAGACGACCAAGACCTGCATGACGCGGGCGCAATGGGCAGAGCAACGCATGCTCGACCGGCAGAATATCGAGCGTGCCCAGGTCAGCAGCTGCCAGAAGCAGGGCGGCTGCTGATCCTCATTCGTCCGATCGAATGGGGTAGCCGGGCGGCTACCCCCTCACAGGATCAGGCCACGCTGAGCTTCAGCGCTCCGTCGCCCTCGTCGACATGCACGGTCGATCCGTCGCGCACGTCGCCGCGCAGGATCAGGTCGGCGAGCGGATCCTGCAGATAGCGCTGGACGGCCCGCTTCAGGGGGCGTGCGCCATAGACCGGATCATAGCCGACCCGGCCCAGCCAGGCGCGCGCGGCGTCGGTCATGTCGATCCGGATCTTGCGATCGGCGAGTAGCTTCGAGACCCGCCCGACCTGGATGTCGACGATCGGCGCCATATGGTCGGCCGCCAGCCGGTGGAACAGGATGATCTCGTCCAATCGGTTGAGAAACTCGGGCCGGAAATGGGCGCGGACCACGTCCATCACCTGCGGCTCGACATCCTCCACCTTCTGGCCTTCGCCCAGATTGGTGAGATATTGGCTGCCCAGGTTCGAGGTCAGGATGATGATCGTGTTCGAGAAATCGACCGTGCGGCCCTGGCCATCGGTCAGGCGGCCGTCGTCGAGCACCTGGAGCAGCACGTTGAACACGTCGCCATGCGCCTTCTCGACCTCGTCGAACAGCACGACCTGATAGGGGCGCCTGCGAACCGCCTCGGTCAGCACGCCGCCTTCCTCATAGCCGACATAGCCCGGGGGGGCGCCGATCAGCCGCGCCACGGCATGCTTCTCCATGAACTCGCTCATGTCGATGCGCACCATCGCGCTGCTGTCGTCGAACAGGAATTCGGCGAGCGCCTTGGTCAGCTCGGTCTTGCCGACGCCGGTCGGCCCGAGGAACAGGAACGAGCCGAGCGGCCGGTTCGGGTCCTGCAGGCCGGCCCGCGAGCGGCGCACCGCGGTCGACACGGCCTTCACCGCATCGGCCTGGCCGATCACGCGCTTGCCTAGCGCTTCCTCCATGTTGAGCAGCTTCTCGCGCTCGCCTTCGAGCATCCGGTCCACTGGAATGCCGGTCCAGCGGCTGACGACCGCGGCGATGTCGTCGGCGGTCACTTCCTCGCGCAGCATCGCGCCCTTGGTCGCTCCGGCGGCTTCCTCCAGCTGTTTGGTCAGTGCCGGGATCGTGCCGTAGGAAAGCTCGCTCATCTTGGCGAGGTCGCCCGCGCGCTGCGCCTGCTCCAGCTCGGTGCGAGCGGCTTCCAGCCTGGTCTTGACCAGCGCTTCGGACGCGATCTTGTCCTTCTCGGCCTGCCAACGCGCAGTCAGCCCGCTCGACTGCTGCTCGAGATTGACCAGCTCCGCTTCCAGGTTCGCCAGCCGCTCTTTGGAGGCCGCGTCGGTCTCCTTCTTCAGCGCTTCGCGTTCGATCTTGAGCTGAATGATGCGGCGATCGAGGTTCTCGATCTCCTCGGGCTTGGATTCCACCTCCATGCGGATGCGCGAGGCAGCCTCGTCCATCAGGTCGATCGCCTTGTCGGGCAGGAAGCGATCGGTGATGTAGCGGTTGGAGAGCGTCGCGGCGCTGACGATCGCGGCATCGGTGATGCGCACGCCGTGGTGCAGCTCATACTTCTCCTTGAGCCCGCGCAGGATCGAGATCGTGTCCTCGACCGTCGGCTCGCCGACGAACACCGGCTGGAAGCGCCGCTGGAGCGCCGCGTCCTTCTCGACATATTTGCGATACTCGTCGAGCGTCGTCGCGCCGATGCAGTGCAGCTCGCCACGCGCCAGCGCCGGCTTGAGCAGGTTGCCGGCGTCCATCGCGCCGTCCGCCTTGCCCGCGCCGATCAGGGTGTGCATCTCGTCGATGAACAGGATGATATGGCCTTCGCCGGCCTTCACCTCGTCGAGCACGCCCTTCAGCCGCTCCTCGAAGTCGCCGCGATATTTCGCGCCCGCGATCAGCGCGCCCATGTCGAGCGCCATCAGTGTGCGGTCCTTGATGCCGTCGGGCACGTCGCCGTTGACGATACGCAGCGCCAGCCCTTCGGCGATCGCGGTCTTGCCGACGCCGGGCTCGCCGATCAGGACGGGATTGTTCTTGGTGCGGCGCGCCAGGATCTGGATCGTGCGGCGGATCTCCTCGTCGCGGCCGATCACCGGGTCGAGCTTGCCGTCGCGCGCCGCCTGGGTGAGGTCGCGCGCGAACTTCTTGAGCGCGTCGTAGCGGTCCTCGGCGCCCGCGGTATCGGCGGTGCGGCCGCCGCGCAGCTTGCCGATCGCGGCGTTGAGGTTCTGTGGCGTCACGCCCGCCGCGGCCAGCGCCTTGCCGGCGGCCGTGGTGCCCGATAGCGCCAGCGCGAGCAGCAGCCGCTCGACGGTGACGAAGCTGTCGCCGGCCTTCTGCGCGACCTGCTCGGCCTGGTCGAGCACGCGGACCAGATCGTTGTCGAGCCCAGGCGACTGCTGCGCGCCGCCGCCCGATACCGCGGGGATCTTCGCCAGCGCGGCGTCGGTCTCGGACAGCGCGCGCTTCGCATCGCCGCCGGCCGCGGCGATCAGCCCGCTCGCCATGCCCTGCTCATCCTCGAGCAGCGCCTTCAGCAGATGCTCGGGCGCGATCCGCTGGTGGTTCATCCGGATCGCGACGGTCTGCGCCGATTGCAGGAAGCCCTTGGCGCGGTCGGTGAATTTTTCGAGATTCATGAAAGTCCCTGTTCGCTGGTCGGCAGCAGATAGTGTTGCATTTGGGCCACACAAGGGGCGCGTCTTTTCTAGCGGATCGAAAGCCGGTCATGCAATTCCAACGGCTTCGCAGACGTGCCGGCAAATCGTCACGCGACTGACGCCGAACTGCCACCAAAGTCGCCAAATGTTGCAATGCACAAAGCCTAGCGGCGCGGTGTGGACGATGTGTCCACGCCATTTCCCAGAGGAAACATGCGCATGCGCAAGGTTGCAGCCGCCCTGTTGGCCAGCACGTCGATTTTCATCTCCGCCACCGCATTCGCGCAGAGCGACATGAGCCAGGCTGTCCAGCCCGAAGTTGTGGCGGACGATAGCGGCTCGAACGACATCGTCGTGATCGGAAAGGGCGAGACGCGCCAGGTCCAGGAGCTGAGCCAGCAGGATCTCGCGGAGCTCGTGCCCGGCACCAGCCCCTTGAAGGCCATCGAGAAGCTTCCGAGCGTCAACTTCACCGGCGCGGACCCGTTCGGTGCCTATGAATGGGCCGAGCGCGTCTCGATCCGCGGCTTCAACCAGAACCAGCTCGGCTTCACGCTCGACGGCATCCCGCTCGGCGATGCGAGCTACGGCAACGTCAACGGCCTGCACATCAGCCGCGCGATCATCAGCGAGAATATCGGCGTGACGCGCGTGTCGCAGGGCTCGGGCTCGATCGGCACCCAGGCGACCAACAATCTGGGCGGCACGCTGGAGTTCTTCTCGCGCGATCCGTCGCGCGAATTCCACTACGACATGAACGCCACCGTCGGCAGCGACAATATATGGCGCGTGTTCGGCCGGCTCGACACCGGCGAGCTCGGCGATGGCGGCCCGAGCGCGACCGTCTCCTATCTCCATTCGGACACCGACAAGTGGAAGGGCTGGGGCTCGCAGCGTGCGAACCAGGTCAACGCCAAGGCCATCGCGCCGCTCAGCGGCACCGTCCGTGCGGTCGGCACCTTCGATTTCTCGGATCGCCGCGAGAACGACTATCAGGATCTGTCGCTCGGCATGATCAAGCGCCTGGGCTATAACTGGGACAATATCTCGAACGACTATGCCAAGGCGATCAAGATCGCCGACGTCGCCAACAATATCGACAACGTGAACAACACCACCGGCGCCCCAGGCGCCGACGGCCTGTCGGACATCACCGGCAACCGCCCGAGCAATCCGGCCGCCGGCACGGTCTTCCCCGCACCGATCCAGACCGCCGACGACGCCTATTACAACGCGGCAGGCCTGCGCCAGGATTACCTCGCCTCGCTCGGCATCGAGGCCAAGGGCGACGTGCACGGCGAGCTCAAGGGCTATTATCACTCGAACCATGGCCAGGGCCTCTGGTACACGCCCTATGTCAGCTCGCCCTCGGGCGTGCCGATGTCGATCCGTACCACCGAGTACGACATCCGCCGCAAGGGCGTGTTCGGCGACGTCGGCACCAAGATCGGCTTCAACGACGTGACCGTCGGCGCTTGGTACGAGAAGAACGATTTCCGCCAGGCGCGCCGCTTCTACGGCCTCGACAGCCGCACCGCGCCGACTCGCGACAGCCTGGACTTCCAGGAGGCGCCGTTCGCGACCCAGTGGGACTGGAAGTACCAGACCGACACCTTCCAATATTATGTTCAGGACAAGCTCGCTTTCGGTCCGCTGACCGTCAACCTGGGCTGGAAGGGCTTCGCCGTCACCAACGAGGCCGATCCGGTCGTCGGCGGCGGCCTTGCCGGCGGCAAGATCAAGGTGACCGACTGGTTCCAGCCGCATGCCGGCTTCGCCTATGAGGTGATGCAGGGCGCCGAGCTGTTCGGCGGCTTCACCCAGGTGACGCGCGCCTTCGTCGCCTCCGCCACGACCGGCCCGTTCGCCACCACCCAGACCGGCTTCGACGCGCTGCTCAGTGGCAACACCAAGCTCAAGCCCGAGCAGTCGGACACCTATGAGCTCGGCGGCCGCTATCATTCCGGGCCGTTCACCGGCTCGCTCGCGGGCTATTACATCAACTTCCGCAACCGCCTGCTCGGCGTCACCACCGGCGCCGGCATCGTCGGCAACCCGGTGATCCTGCAGAACGTCGGCGGAGTCCGCTCGGTCGGCTTCGAGGCGACCGGCGATCTCAAGATCGGCGGCGGCTTCGGCCTGTTCGCGTCGTACAGCTATAACGACTCGACCTATCAGGACGACGTCCACACCGCGACCGCAGTCATCCCGACCGCGGGCAAGACCGTGGTCGACGCGCCGAAGCACATGCTGAAGGGCGAGGCGACCTATGACTATGCCGGCTTCTCGGCCCGGGTCGGCGCCAACTATATGAGCAAGCGCTACTTCACCTACACCAACGACGAGTCGGTCGCCGGACGCGTCGTCGTCGACGCCACGCTCGGCTACAAGTTCGACCTGGGCGGTCACGACCTGGAGATCCAGGCCAACGCGACCAACCTGTTCGACAAGAAGTATATCTCGACGATCGGCACGAACGGCTTCGGCAATTCGGGCGACAACCAGACGCTGATGGTCGGCGCGCCGCAGCAGTTCTTCCTGACGCTGAAGGCTGGGTTCTAGTCTCGGGAAGTGGACGAAATGAAGGCCGGGGCGAAAGCTCCGGCCTTTTTCGTTGTCAGCGAGGTGATGGGGCCGGGCGGAATATATTCGATTCGAACAGGTCTCGGAGATTGCCGGAGGAGCAAGGTTTCGGTAGGAAGCACGTGCCGAAGATCGCAGTTGATATGTACGCGCAGCGGGGGAAGTCCGATGCAGATACAGGAATGCAGGGCGTTCGTTGCACAGCTGATTCCAGCCATCGAAAGGCACCTGCTCGGTGGCGGGCGCCTTACCTATGCCGGGATGCCGTTCACCACGGTGGTCAAGGTCGAGCCGGACGGTCTTTCGGTCAACGCGATGCTTTACATGGACAGTTCGCGGTGGGGCGTCGAGGTCAGCGATCTCATGTTGTCGGGCTTCGTTCCCGATGACGCCATCAAGTTCGGGATCGCGCACGAGCTCGGCCATGCCTTTGGCGGCCCGTTGCTCGACAGCCTGTGCATCGCGCCTTCCGCGACCGTGCTCAAGCCGGGCGTCACGATGGGCGACGATGCCGAGATGCGCAGCGGCGCGCCGACCGAGGTCATCGCCGATCTCGGCGCGGCCTATATCCTCAACCTGATGGGCATGAGCTGGGAAGCGATCATCGCGACTGCGGACCAGGGTAACCAGAACATCTTCGACACCGCCTGGAATGGCGATCATCCGCCAGCGGCAATGCGCGCCGATTGCATACGCAGCTTTGTCGAGCTCCTCCGCTGGGGCGGGTCCTTCGAAAACTCGGCCAAGGCGGTGTGCCTGAGCATGGTCGGCACGCGGCCTTTGGCCGGCGCCCATTGATCCGGTCCTGAATCTCCTTCGCCCCAGGTGAGCGGGAGCGGTCCTAGTCGGCTGATTTAGCCGGCGGCGGCGCTTTGGGCGCATCCGGCGCGAACCGGTCGCCGAACACATTGCCTTCGTACCAGCGCGGTGCCTCGGGCGCGTCGGCGATCTCGCGGGCGATGAGATAGTTGATCCGCGCGAACTTGGCGCCCGCCGCCCAGTCCAACCCCTGGTCGGCCTGGTCCGAGACCTTGTGGTAGCGGGTCTTGAGGAAGTCGCGGAACGCCTTCTCGCCGCCATTCTTGAACCCCGTGACGAGGAACACCGAAGGCACACCCGCCTTTACGAAGCTGAAATGGTCCGATCGCACGAACAGCTGCTCCTCCGGCATCGGATCGGGGGATAGCGTCACCCCCATCTTCGCCGCGGCGCGCCCCACGATCGGGCCGAGCGTGGAATGCTCGGCGCCGAACGCCACCACATCCTGGAAGTCGTACAGCAGGATCGGCATGTCGAGGTTGACGTCGGCCACTACCTTGCCGTCCGCGACGACCGGATGGCGCGCCAGATAGTCGGAGCCGAGCAGCCCGTCTTCCTCGGCGGTCAACGAGACGAACAGGATCGATCGCTTCGGCCGCTTGCCGCTCTGTGCGAAGCCGCGCGCCGCCTCCAGCATCGCCGCCGTCCCCGCGGCATTGTCCATCGCGCCATTGTAGATCTGGTCGCCCGCCAGCTTGGGATCGAGCCCCTCGTGATCGAGATGCGCGCTCAGCAGCACCACCTCCTTGGACAGCTTCGGGTCCGATCCAGGCAGCAGCCCCAGAACATTGGGACTGGTCATCGACTTGACCGTGCTGGTGCGCGACGTGGTCAGCTTCGGCAGCAGGGGAAAGCTCTTGATGTCGGATCCCGCGGTCGCCGCGGCGAACACCGCGTCGGCCGGCATTGGCGCGCCCTCGAACAGCGCGCCGGCTACCTTGTCGCTCGCATAGAAGCCGACCTGGATCCGCGGATCGATGCCGGCAGGCGTGCCCTCCGGGGTAAGCCAGCTCGTCTGGGGACGCGCGTAATAGCTGTTTGCCGCGCTCCACGGAAACGTCTTCGCCTCGGTCGGCGCGATGAGATAGACGATGCCGATCGCCCCATGCTTCGCGGCGGTGCTGGCGCGCGCGTCCATGGCCCCGACCGGGTCGGGCAGGCCCTTGGGCAGCGCCTGGAGCATCACCGCGAACTTGCCGGTCACGTCGACCCCGGCATAATCGTCATGACCCCGCGCGGACGCATCGAGGCCGTAGCCGACGAAAACCGCATCGGCGCTCAGCGTCTGGGTACCGCCGCCGCCGCGTGGCGTGGCGCCCATCAATATGTCGCTGCCGTTGACGAAGTGCGTGCCGCCCACGCCCAGCGTCGCCGGCTTGCTGGTGTCGAGGGCATATTGGGCAAGCGGCACCTGCTGGTACCAACTTCCGTCCGGCCCGCTGGGCTTCAGCCCCAGCGCCTCGAACCGCGTCGCGACATAGCGTGCCGCCACCGCATAGCCGCGCGTGCCCGCGTCGCGCCCTTCCAGCACATCGTCGGCCAGGAACTCGATATGCGCGCGTACCTCTTCCGGCTTGAACAGGGGTTCGTCGGAGGTCGCCTGGGCGAGCGCCGTGCCAGGCATCGAAGCGAGCGCCGCCGCGGCGAAGAAGAGGGGCAGGCGCATCGGGATTCCTTGAAAGACAGGGGAAGGGGAATCAGGCTAGCTCAAAAAGCAGCGCCAGCAAGACCTTGCCGGTTTCGGTTGCGAGGGCAGGCCCGCTCGCTATGGTCCCGCTCGTAACAATATTACCGGGATTCCCAACACTCATGAAGTCGTTCCTGTTGCTCTGCGGCGCTGCCACCTGTGCGCTCGCCCCGATCCTGCCCGCCTCGGCCCAGCAAGCCGCACCTACGGCGAAGCCGGTGCCGGTGGCCGAGCTCGTCAAGCAGATCGACGTGCCGTATCAGGAGTTCACCCTCGCCAACGGCCTGCGCGTCATCGTCCATACCGATCGCAAGGCGCCGATCGTCGCGGTCTCGACCTGGTACGATGTCGGCTCCAAGCATGAGCCCGCCGGCAAGACCGGCTTCGCACACCTGTTCGAGCATCTGATGTTCAACGGTTCGGAAAACGCCCCCGGCGATTTCTTCGAGCCGCTCAAGCAGGTCGGCGCCACCGATTTCAACGGCACCACCAGTTTCGACCGCACCAATTATTTCGAGACGGTGCCCCGTCCAGCGCTCGAGCGCGCGCTGTTCCTCGAAAGCGATCGCATGGGCTGGCTCACCGGCGCGATCACCCAGGACGTGCTCGACGAGCAGCGCGGCGTCGTCCAGAACGAGAAGCGCCAGGGCGACAACCGCCCCTATGGCCTAGTCTCCTATCGGTCGCTGGCGGAGCTGCTCGGCAACAATCCCTATGCCCATTCGCCGATCGGCTCGATGGCCGATCTCGACAAGGCGAGCCTGGACGACGTCAAGAACTGGTTCCGCTCGCACTACGGCCCGAACAATGCGGTGCTGGTGCTCGCCGGCGATGTCGATGCCAAGGAAGCGCGCCCGCTGGTCGAGAAATATTTTGGTGGCATCCCCGCCGGTCCCAAGAGCGTGCTGCCCAAGGTCGAGATTCCCACGCTCGCCCAGTCCAAGTCGGTGACGATGCGGGACAAGGTCGCCGCGACGATGATCATGCGCTCCTGGGCGGTCCCGGGCCTCAACGATCCTGATGCGGTGGCGCTCGACGTGTTTGGCCAGGTGCTGGGCGGTCTCGCCAGCTCGCGCCTCGACAATGCGCTGGTCCGCAAGGAGAAGCTGGCGGTCAACGTCTCGGCGGGCACCGAATCGATGGCGCAGCTCGGCATCTTCCAGATGCGCGCGCTGGTCCGCCCCGACGTCGATCCGGCGGTGGTGAGCAAGCGGCTCGACGAGATCATGGCCGATCTGATCAAGAACGGCCCGACCGAGGACGAGGTGCAGCGCGTCGCCACCACCAATGTCGCGGCGCGGATCGACGGCCTGGAATCGGTCGGTGGGTTCGACGGCAAGGCGGTCGCGCTGGCCGAGGGCGAGCTCTATTCGGGCGATCCGGGCTTCTTCAAGAAGCAGCTCGCTGCGATGGCCAAGGTCACCCCGGCGCAGGTCCGTGCCGCCGCGGCCAAGTGGCTCACGCGTCCGTCGCTGACGATCACCGTCGTGAACGGCGAGCGCGAGGCCTATCAGGAAGCGCAGACCGTCCCCGCCGCCAAGCGGCCCGAGGGTCCTAAGGCCGAGCCGGTAAAGGGCACGCGCGGCGCCATGCCGGCGGTCAGCGCGATCGGCGATCTCGTTTTCCCGAAGGTCGAGCACACCCGCCTCTCGAACGGTGTCGAGCTGATCTACGCCAATCGCACCGCGGTTCCGGTTACCCAGGTGGTGATGAGCTTCGATGCGGGCGCCGCCGCCGATCCCGCGGCCAAGCTCGGTACGCAGCGCATGACGCTGTCGCTGCTCGACGAGGGCACCACCAGCCTGGATTCGACCGCCATCGCCGAGACGCGCGAGCGGCTGGGCGCGAGCATCGACAGCGGCAGCTCGGCGGATCGCACCTTCCTGTCGCTCGGCACGCCGAGCCCGAACCTTGCCGGTTCGCTCGATCTGTTCGCCGACATGGTCCGCCATCCGGCCTTTGCTGCGTCGGAAGTCGAGCGCATCCGCGCGACCCAGCTGACCGGCATCGCCCAGGAACTGACCAGCCCCGAAGGGCTCGGCAACCGCACGCTGCCGCCTTTGCTCTACGGCCCGTCCAGTCCCTATGCGAAGATGGCGGCGGGCGGCGGCGATCCGGTTGCGGTCAAGGCGCTGACCCGCGACGATCTGGTCGCCTTCCACAAGGCGTGGATCCGCCCGGACAAGGCCAAGATCTTCGTCGTTAGCGATCGGCCGCTCGCCGAGGTCCAGGCCGCGCTCGAGGCGCGCTTCGGCAATTGGCAGGGCGAAGGCGCGGCAGGGGTCAAGGACTTCAGCCAGGCACCCGTCCAGGCCGCGCCGAAGATCGTGCTCGTCGACCGCCCGAACTCGCCGCAATCGGTGATCCTCGCGGCGCAGATGACCAAGCTCAATCCGGCGGACGACCTGCTGCTCCACGTCACCGCCAACGAGATCCTCGGCGGCGATTTCCTGTCGCGGATCAACATGGACCTGCGCGAGGACAAGCATTGGTCGTACGGCGTGCGCGGCGCCTTCAACTGGCTCGAAAAGGCGGTGCCCTACACGATCAGCGCCCCGGTCCAGGCCGACAAGACCGGCGATTCGATCAAGGCGCTGATGGGCGATGTCCGCGATTTCCTCGGCCCCAAGGGCGTGACCCCGGCCGAGCTGGAGCGCACGATCAACGGCGATGTCCGCGCGCTCTCGGGCCGATTCGAAACCTCGGGCGCGGTGCTCAGCGCGATGCAGCAGAACGACCTGCGCAAGCGACCGGACGACTTCTACGCCACGATCGCGCGGAAATATCGCGCGATGACCGCGGCCCAGCTTGACGCTGCGGCACGCGGGGCTCTCGATCCGAACAGGTTCGTCTGGGTCGTGGTCGGCGACGCGTCCAAGGTGAAGCCGCAACTTGACAGCATCGGCCTGCCTGTCGAGGTGGTGTCCGCGGCCTCGGTAGCGGCTCCCGCAAAGCCCGCGGCCAACTGATCAGGAGAGAGCATCATGGCGAATGTCGACGGAAGCTGGAACACGGTGACCAAGTCCCCGCTGGGCGACCAGCAGGCGGTGCTGACGGTGGCGAGCAGCGGTGACAGCTTCACCGGCAGCTTTGTCGGCGGCATGGGCTCGACCGACATCAAGGACGGCAAGGTCGATGGCGACACGCTCAGCTGGTCGCTCGACATCACCGTGCCGATGCCGATGACCCTCACCTGCGAGGCGACGGTGGACGGCGACGCGCTGAACGGCACCGTCACCGCGGGCGCCTTCGGCAGCTTCCCGATCGTCGGCACGCGCGCCTAGGAACAACGACTCATCCGTCACCCCGGACTTGTTCCGGGGACCACCGGGAGATGAGCGCTGGACAGGAAGCTCTTGCTCAGCCGG
>JBEVLV010000048.1:0-11034 GCA_040508955.1 Sphingomonas sp.
CCGAACCATGGCCCAGACCGATCCCGAGCTTCAGCAGGTCGAAGAGCGCATCGCCCAGATCGAGGACAATCTCCGCGACCTCGTCGAGGAAGCGAGCGCCTATTCGGGGTCGGGCGACGAGGAGCGCGCGTCCGATCGCATCGCCGACCAGGAGCGCGAGCTGGAGACCTTGAAGGCGCGCCGCGACGAATTGCTCGGCCGCTAGGCCTGATACCGGCCGCGCCGGGAGTCGCTACTCCCGCGCGGCAGGATCGGGCTCCGGCCCAAGGTCGGCGTTGGTTGCGACGAAGGTGCGACGAAAGTGCGACCAAGCCGAACGTCGCCGCGACCGCGCAAATAGTCCCCTCTCTGCAAGTTGCCCGCAAAACGCTACGATGCGCGCGGGGAGATCCAGCATGCCGGACACAGCCATCAGCGCTGTCGCGGTCCATTCGAGCGAAGAACGGGCGCATGATCGGCGCCAGGCGGCATTGCGCGCCTTTCACGAAGGCTCGCGCTATCTCACCGATCGCGATGCGATACTCACGCTGGTCTCGCGGATCCTGATCGAGCATCTGGGCATCGTCCATTTCCTCTTCGGCGAGACCAGCGACGGCGAATCCGCCACGCTCGACGTCTTCCATGCCGAAAACGGCGTACCCCAGCGCGGCGCCGCCGAACGTTTCCACCTGAACGAGGCGTTCGCCGCACTCGCCACGCGCTATTCGTGGCACGAATGCCGCGTCGTGGAGGACAACGACCTGCTCGGCCGCAGCGAGGACGATCCGATCCGGCGCACTTCCAGGGCAATGGGCGTCCGCTCCAGCGTCAACGTGCCGATCGTCAAGGATGGCCGCCCGGTCGCCATGGCGGCGATGCTCGATGCCGATCCGCGCCGCTGGACCCGCGACGAGATCGAGCTTTGCGAGGAGCTGGCCGAGCGCGTCGCCACGTCGATCGCCCGCGCCCGCGCCGAAGCCGCGCTGCAGGAGCGCGATCGCAACCAGGCCTTCCTGATCGACTGGAGCGACGCGGTGCGCGGCAAGACCTCGCCCGAGGCGATCATGGCGACGACGCTCGAATCGCTCGGCAGGCATCTCGGCATCACCCGCGCGACCTATTCGGAGAGTGACAAGACCGGCCGCGTCTTCTCGATCCTCGGCGAGTGGCGCGACGGCGTGATGAGCATCGTCGATACCAGCTTCTCGCTCGACGAGGTCGGCGAGACGGTCGAGCGCGAATGGGTGGCGGGCACGATCGTCCGCTATGACGACGTCCTCACCGACCCGCGGATCGCACCGGAACGCGACGTGGTCGAAGCCTATAAGGGCGCCGAGATCCTCGCCTTCGTCAGCGTGCCGCTGATCGAGAACGGCCAGGTCCGCTCGGCGCTGTCGGTGCAGCACTGCCTGCCGCGGCACTGGCGGGACGACGAGATCCGACTGCTCCGCGACGTCGCCGAGCGCACCTGGGTGTCGCTGGAGCGCGCCCGCGCCCAGGCCGCGCTCGAGGAACGCGAGCGCAACCAGGCGTTCCTGCTCGCCTGGAGCGACAAGGTCCGCCGCGAGACCTCGCCCCATGCGATCATCGACATGACGCTGGAATGGCTCGGCGAGCATCTCGGCGTCAGCCGCGTGACCTATGCCGAAAGCGATGCCGAAGGCCGCGTCTTCACCGTCGCCAACGAATGGCATCGCGATTGCGTCGGCAGCAATCTCGGCAACAGCATCACCATGGGCAGCATCAGCGCGTCGGTGGATCGCGAATGGGTGTGCGGCGAGCTGGTCAGCTATGACGACGTCACCACCGATCCGCGCGCCGAGGAAGCCGCCCGGATCCGCTACGCGCTCACCAAGATCCGCGCCTTCATCAGCGTGCCCCTGGTCAAGGACGGACAGATGCGCTCGATCCTGTCGGTGCAGGACAAGGATGCGCGCCGCTGGCGCCCCGATGAGTTGCAATTGATGCGCGATATCGCCGAGCGCGCCTGGGTCACGCTGGAGCGGGCGCATGCCGAGACCGCACTCGCCCGCTCGCGCGAGGCGCTGTTCCAGAACGAGAAGCTCTCCGCGCTCGGCTCGCTCCTCGCCGGCGTGAGCCATGAGCTCAACAACCCGCTATCGATCGTCGTCGCCCAGTCGATCATGCTCGAGCGGCAGACGCTGGGCGGCGAACTGGCCGAGCGCGCGCAGAAGATCCGGACCGCCGCCGATCGCTGCTCGCGCATCGTCCAGACCTTCCTGGCGATGGCGCGGCAGAAGCAGCCCGAGCGCGAAGCCGTGGATCTCAACGCGGTCGCCCTGGCGGCCTATGAGCTCGCCGAATATGGCCTGCGCACTGACGGCATCGCCGCCCGGCTCGAGCTCGCGCCTTCCTTGCCCGGCATCTCGGCCGACGCCGATCAGCTCCACCAGGTCATCATCAACCTGCTGGTCAACGCGCAACAGGCGCTGGCAAGCGGCGCGGGCCCCGATCGCACGCTTATCCTGCGCACCGCGATCGGCAGCCTGCCGCGCACCGTCACCCTCGAAGTCGCGGACAATGGCCCGGGCGTGCCCGAGGATGCCCGCCGCCGGATCTTCGAACCCTTCTTTACCACCAAGCCGCAGGGCCATGGTACCGGCGTCGGCCTGTCCTTCTCGCAGGGCCTGGCCGAGGCGCATGGCGGCCGGCTCGAGCTGCTGCCCTCCGCCGGCGGCGCGTGTTTCCGCCTGACGCTGCCGATCGATTCCGCGCAGTCGCTGCCCAAGCGGCCCGCCGCGCCGATCGCGGCGCCCGAGCCCGGCATCCGCCGCGCGCTGGTGATCGACGATGAGGCCGAGATCGCTGAATCGCTTGCCGATTTCCTCTCGGTCGAAGGCTTTGCCTGCGAGCTCGCGATCGGAGGGGCCGATGCCCAGTCCAAGCTGCGCGACGGCAGCTACGACCTGATCGTCAGCGACCTGCGCATGCCCGGAATCGACGGCCCCAAACTCCATGCCTGGCTCAGCGCGAACCGGCCCGATCTCGCGGCCCGCATGGCCTTCACCACCGGCGACACGCTCGGCGCCTCCGCTGCGCGCTTCCTGGCAGAGATCAAGCGGCCGGTGCTGGAGAAGCCGTTCATGCCCGAGGATGTCTGCCGTTTCCTCCAGCTGATGAAGCTTTAAGCCGGATCGGTGGCGCGGAAGATGCCCGGGTTCGGCGACCTCCCCCCTTTGTCACCCCGGACTTGTTCCGGGGCCTACCTGGCGTCTGGGCGAAGCGATAAAGCCTAGAGCGGCTCGCAGCCGGCACAGTGGGCCCCGGGGACGAGTCCGGGGTGACGGAAAGCTCTATCCGCGCCCGAACCGCCCTGCGATCCGCGCCTGCCAGAGCAGGAGCAGCGGCGTCTCGACCAGCTCGATGCCGAGCCCGACCAGATGTCCCGCCGACGGCACCCCGACCACCACCAGTGACACCAGCCGGGCAAGGCCGCCGGTCACCACCATCAGCCCGAGCAAGCGGATGCGCGCGGTCTTGCGCTCGACGTCGGGGATGCAGCTCGCCCAGAGGCACAGCATCGCCAGGAACAGGCCCGAGACATAGCGGAAATGGCTGTCGAGATCGGTCGGCACCACCGGCACATGGCCCAGCCAGGCAGGACCGCGCGTCACACCCAGGATCGCCGCAGTGAGCGGCAGCAGCAGGGTGGCCGCCATCACCGCCTGGAGCAGCCGCTTCTCCGGGGCCGGGCTCACTTGCGATCGAGCTCGAGCAACTCCTCGCGCACATGGATCGCCTTCAGCGACATGCGGACCTCGAACAGGAAATAGATCAGCCCCGCCATCAGCAGCAGCATCGATATGATGAAGGCGATCGCGACCCACAGGCCGACATGGAGATTGCCGAGCCGCGAGACGAACAGCAACGCGACGACGATGCAGATCGCCAGCGCGCTGGCCGTGCACAGGAAGATCGCGTTGTTGATCACCGAGATACGGCGATCGATGATGCGCAGTTCCCAGACGTGGCGGTCATGCTCCGGCCCGGTCGAGCGCGGGTGGAGCTGCTCGATCTGGCGGGCGCGGTCGACGATCCGGGCGAGCCGGCCGACCATGACGTTCAGGAACGCGCCGATACCCGCAAGCAGGAAGACCGGCGCGATCGCTGCCTGGATCGTCGCGGAAACGGTGGAGAGATAGGGACCTTCCATGCGGCTTGCCTTATGGGGGGCATAAGGGGGATGCTGCAAGCGGAGTAACGCACCGATGATGACCTTCGAAGCAGACGAGGCGACCGGCGTGATCGAGTTCACCGTCGACGGCGGCATAACCCGGGCCGAATATGACGCCGCGGTGGAGGCGATGGAGGCCGAGATCGCCCGGCGCGGCAGCCTCTCCGCCGTCGCGGTGATCCGCAGCTTCACCGGGATGGAGCTGGCCGCATGGTGGAAGGATGTCAGCTGGGGCGTCACGCACGCCAGCAAGATGCGCCGCGTCGCGATCGTCACCGACAGCGGCTGGATCGAGGCGGCGACGCGCGCAGGCAGCGTCGTGCTGCCGGCCGAGGCGAAGGTCTTCGCGCCCAGCGAACTCGAAGCCGCGCGCGCCTGGGCGCGCGAAGCATGACGGCCTCCACCGCTTGGTAACCGCTCGGGGCTTATCTAGCCGGCATGACCCGGCCGATGCCCTTGGATGAATTCACGCGCCTGCCGCCCGCGCTCGCCACCGATTGCGTGGACGGGCTGGCCGGCGGGATCGATCAGGTGGCGGCGCATGCCGCGCCGACGCACCGCTTCCTGCGCTATGGCTGGTTCGACGCCGCGCTCCACGCCTATGGCGGCACGGCGCGCACCCTGACCGCAGCGCGCGAGGGCGAGGCGGTCGCCGCCCTGCCCTTCGCCGCCAAGGGCCCGGCGCTGCTCGGGCTTGCCGAGGTGCCGGGCTGCTATTGGCCATTCCGCAGCTTCCCGGTGCGCGAGGACGCCGATGTCGCGGTCGGCAAGGCGCTGCTCGATCGGCTCCGCCGCGAAGTCCGCGCGCTCCGAATCGGGCCGGTCTATGACGGCGATCCGGGGCTGGAGCTGCTGAAGGAAGCCGCCAAGGCCCGCGGCTGGGCGACGCTCGACCGGTTCGTGGCGGACAGCTATGCGCTCGACATGGCGGCGCTGCGCGACGAGGGCACCTGGCCGCGCAACTCGACGCTGCGCAAGAATCGCTTCCACGAAAAGCATCTGGGCGAGCATGGCGCGCTCGACTGGGCCTTCGTCTCGGGCGCGGACTGGGACGATGCGGCGTTCGACGCGCTGGCCGCGATCGAGGAGAAGAGCTGGATCGCGGCGCGGACCGACGGCTCGGACGCCAAGTTCACGACGACCGGCCATGGCGCCTTCTGGCGGCGCGCGGCAGGCGATCCGGCGATCGCGTCGATGATGTGGGCAGCAATGCTGCGCGTCGACGGCGCTCCGGCGGCCTTCTCGTTCGATCTCAACGCCGGCGCGCTCAAATATGCGATCGCCAACAGCTACGCCCCGCGCTTCGCCAAGCATTCGCCGGGGAAGCTGCTCTATTATCGCAACTTGGTGCGGGCGCTGGACGACGGGATCACCGATGTCGACTGGGGCGCGGGCGACAGCGGCTACAAGCGTGTGATCGGCGCGGCGAAGGGCCCGGCGATCCGCGACTGGCTGTTCGTGCGACCCGGCGTATCCGCCCTGGCCGCGAACCTGCTCCGCGGCCTGTGGCAGCGCAGCGGACATCGTCCGGTGGCAGCTGTCGAAGCACCACCGCTCGCCGACGAATGAGACAGCGTCGCTGACCCCGAAGGCGGCAAGAATGGCGCGCAGAAGATCGCGATCCGCGACCGGAACCTAAGCCGCGCCCCGCGCATCATGGGGCATGCGGATCGCGACCTACAATGTGAACGGGATCAACGGACGGCTGCCGGTGCTGCTGCGCTGGCTGGAGCAGACCCGGCCGGACGTGGTTTGCCTGCAGGAATTGAAGGCGCCCGACGAGAAATTCCCCGAGCGCGCGATCCGCGATGCCGGCTATGGCGCGATCTGGCAGGGGCAGAAGAGCTGGAACGGCGTGGCCATCCTGGCGCGGGGCTGCGATCCGGTGGAAACGCGGCGCGGCCTTCCCGGCGATCCCGACGACAGCCACAGCCGCTATATCGAGGCGGCGGTGAACGGCGTGCTGGTGGGCGCGTTGTATCTGCCCAACGGCAATCCGCGACCGGGCCCCAAGTTCGACTATAAGCTGCGCTGGTTCGAGCGGCTGATCGCGCACGCGGCCGCCCTGGTGGCGATGGACGCGCCGGTGGTGCTGTGCGGCGACTATAACGTGATGCCGACCGAGCACGACGTCTACAAGCCCGAGCGCTGGCTGGACGACGCGCTGTTCGCGCCCGAGGTGCGCGCCGCGTTCTTCCGGCTGCTCGACCAGGGCTGGATCGATGCGCTGCGCGCCCGCCACCCCGGCGAGACGATCTACACCTTCTGGGACTATTTCCGGAACGCGTTCGCGCGCGATGCCGGCCTGCGGATCGACCATTTCCTGCTGAACCCGCTGGCGGCGCAGCGACTCGGCGATGCGCAGGTCGACGGCTTCGTGCGCGGCTGGGAGAAGACCAGCGACCATGCACCGGTGTGGATTACCCTGGACGGATCGCACCCAGCCCGCAGCGGGCATCGGAATAAGGGACGAACCGCGCGAGGCTCATAAGAGCCCCGCCGTCTGCCCGAGCAGCCAAAGCCCGATGACGAGGAACAGGCCTGCGGCAACCATCCGCACGACGTGCATCGGCACGCGCCGGATCAATTCGTTGCCCAGGAACACCGCGGGCACGTTCGCCAGCATCATGCCGAGCGTCGTGCCGGCGGTGACCCATGCCACGCTCTGGAAGCGCGCGCCGAGCGCGACGGTGGCGATCTGGGTCTTGTCGCCCATCTCGACCAGGAAGAAGGCGATGACGGTGGTGAGGAAGGCGCCGAACCGGCCCTTCTCTTCGGCGATGTCGTCGAGCTTGTCGGGAATCAGCGTCCAGATCGCCATGGCGATGAAGGAAGCGGCGATCACGTAGCGGAACCACCGTCCCTGGAGCAGGTTCGATGCCTCCACACCGACCAGAGCCGCGAGGAAATGATTGGCGATCGTCGCGACGAAGATGCCCGCGATGATCGGCACCGGCCGCTTGAAGCGGGTGGCGAGGACGATCGCGAGCAGCTGGGTCTTGTCGCCGATCTCGGCGAGCGCGACGACGGCGGTGGAGGTGAGCAGGGCTTCCAAATCGGGTCTCCGGGCCGGGCGAATGCGAATCCAACGACATCGCAAATCCCGCCCGGCACGAGCGGAGATGCGACGCCATTGGTCTCGCCCGAGCGGAAACTCCGCTCCCCGTGCGCCACGGCCTCTCGACCGAGTATGTTGACGCGCGGGCCCGTGCCTGGCGGCACGGCTGGCTACTCCCCAGATGACGATGCCGCCCTAGCGGCGCGGGATCACACGCGCAAGTAGCGGAAGTACCAGACCTCGTGCCCCAGCCGGCGCGCCTTGCGCTCGTAGCGGGTCTCCGGCCAGTCGTCGGGGCGGGTGAGGAAATCCTGCGCCGTCTTCGCCTGCCACTCGAAGTCGGGGCGACCGTTCATCACCATCATCGCCCAGCGGACATAGACCGGGTGATCGGTGCCGAGGCGGAACTCGCAGCCGGGCTTGAGCTTGGCCGCGATGATATCGAGCGGTCCGTTGTTTACCATCCGCCGCTTGGCGTGGCGCGCCTTGCGCCAGGGATCGGGGTGGAGGAGGTAGAGGCGATCGAGGCTGGCGTCCGGCAGGCGCTCGAGCACGGTGAGCGCGTCGCCCATGTGCAGGCGGACATTGGTCAGCTTCTCGTCGCGGATATGGTTGAGCGCCCCGACCACGCCGTTAAGGAAGGGCTCGCAGCCGATGAAACCGTGATCGGGACGGGCGACCGCCTGCCCCGCCAGATGTTCCCCCGCACCGAAACCGATCTCGAACTCGAGCGGGCGATCGTCGCCGAACAGGGTGCGCGCATCGAGCGGGCCCTCCTCGGGCACGCTGACCAGCGGCAGCGATGCTTCCAGCAGCGCCGCCTGGCCCTGGCGCAATTTGTGTCCGGCGGTGCGGCCATAGAGGCGGCGAATGGTGGTGGGATCGGCCATCGGGGGCGCATAGAGACGCGCGGCCGGGATCGCAAACCCGGCGGGCTCAATAGGCGCGCACCGCCGGCTTCAGGCCGTTCTGCGCGCACATGCCCTTCATATATTCGTTGAAATGGTGGAACACATATTCCTTGCCGCTCCAGCGCGAGACCGGGAAGCAGAAGCCCGGGCCACCGACTTCGAGATCGGGCCAGCCCAGCGACCTGGTCTTTAGGAAGGTGGCGATGCCGGTCTCGCCCGCCATCTGCTTCCAGCTGCCGTCGGCCTGCTGGCTCAGCAAGACGAACCCGGTACCGGTATTGCCGTAGCAGAAGGTGCCGCCGTCGGTGACCACGACCTCCGCGCGGCCGTCGCCGTTCAGGTCGCTGATGCTCTCGATCGTCGCGCCCTGCGGATCGGGCTGGTCGCTGCACAGGAGCCATTTGGCGCCGCGCCTCTCGGCGCCCGCGGCCTTGAAGACCGCATTGCGCTGGGCGGGGGTGAGCGCCGCGGGCTTGGCCGATGGGCTCACCATGCCGGCAGACGCCTGGGCCGGCGCTGCAGCGGGCGCAGCCTTGGTCGCTCCCGCGAGGGCCGACGCATAGAGGCCGCCGGCATAGCGGATCGGCACCGTCCTGCCGCCGCTGCTATATTCGAGATCGAGCCAGCCCTGGGTTGTCGAGGCAACCGCCTTCACCGTGCCGGTATGGCTGAATAGCAGTCGCCACGGCTTGTTCGGCGCATCCCGCGCGGCGAGCGCGAAATAGGCGTTGTCGGGCGCGTAGCACGGTCCGGTATCGGTGAAGAGCGCCTCGTTCTTCTGCCGGTCGCCGTTGAAATCGAGCAACGCGACATGCGGCGTGCCCGGCGTGCCGCAGCGATTGATCGGCTTGCCGCCGACGATCTTGAGTCCGACGAGGGTGAGGAGCTGCACCGGTCCGCCATCGCCCGTCTGCGCCGTCCCTGCAGCCAGAGGTGCCACGACCATCGCGGCGGCGATCAAAAACTGGAGCTTCATGCCGCATCCCCCTCGAGCGAGTCGCCGGATGGAATGTATCATGCGGATGACGTCATGAATGCAGATTTGCGCGATCGCGCAACTATCAGAGCGCGAGCTGGGCGGCCTGATAGGCGGGGCGCGGCGCGATCGCGATGCGGTTGTGATGCGCCAGCCGGCGATGCTGCGGCACGGTGGCGCGCGGTTCGCGGCGAAGCAGCGCCGGGTTGGTGAGCGGACGCGTCACCGGTTCCGCGGTCCAGTCGCCCTGGATGTGACTGACGCCGAGCGCCGCGAGCGCCTCGAGCTCCCCCCGCGTCTCGACGCCCGTTGCGACAACAGTGACGCCCATGCCGCGGGCAAGGCGCATCACGCCCTCGACGATCGGCCGGCGCGACGCACTGGCATCGATACGGCGCACCAGCGACGCGTCGAGCTTGACGAAGCGCGGCGTGAAGCGGGCGAGCAGGTTGAGCGCGACCGGACCGGCGGCAAAGGCGTCGAGCGTGACCGAGAGACCGCGCGCGTGGCAGGCGGCGATCAGGGCGGCGGCGCTCTCACGATCGCCACGCTCGTCGGCGCTGACCTCGACGACCAGACGACCGGTGGGGAAGCGATGCAGCAACGCGCTGCGAAACAGGTGCGACAGCAGCATCTCCGCCTTGCCGCTGGCGGAGCCGATGGGGACGGCGAGCAACGCGTCCGAATTGAGGAGGCCGGCCGCAACGGCCCGCTCGATGGCAAGCGTGATACGGCGCGCTTCGAGTGAGACGCGCTGCTCGGGCTGGAGCGCAGCGGCAGCGGCGCTGAAGCTGCGGCCACGCGATGCGGATGCGACCGCCTGCCATGCGCAGGGCTGTGACGCCCCCAGACCGATCATCGGCTTCAGCGTGACGGCGAGGTTGAGATTGTCGAGAATCCGGTCGGTCATGGTTCGTCTCCCTGTTGGGAGATGAATATTGGTTAATAAAACCTTCGCCCATTCCGTGCGTCGCCGCGTTGGATTCGCACGGGTAGGGATTCTACCAAGTGGCGGAGCGACGCATTTGAGGACTCGAACGACGCTCGCGAGTCGCTTCCCGATCGACGGAAACGGATGCTTCAGGCCGCGACGCGGCGCAGCGCGGACGGCGGCAGCGCGCCGACTTCGGCCGGGCCGACATGGTCGCCCTGGACGTGATAGATGCCGAAGCTGCGCAGCCGCATGAGAACGGCTTCGCTATCGACGCCGCCGGCCAGGATCTTGATGCCCAGCTTGCGGACGCGCGGCGTGAGATCCTCGAGCACCAGCCGGCGCGACCAGCTGCTGGCGATCCCGCTGACGAGATCGGAGTCGAGCTTCACGGCGTTCGGCACATAGCGCGCGCATGCGCCGAGGCCGACATGATCGTTGCCTAGGCCCACGAACGTCGTGAGGCTGCCCATCTTCGCATTGCGATGGAGGATATCGGCAAGCTGCGCACCGGGCAGGTCCTGATAGCCGTGCAACGCGAAGATCATCCGCTCGGGGATCAGGCCGCATTGCTTGCCCATCTGGGCCGCGGTGAGCATCGGTTCGCCGGGAATCGACGCTCCGGGCGCGTAGACGGGAATGCACAGGCGCGCGGTGGTCGGCCCCAACCCCGCCGACATCGCCCAGCGGACGGAAGCGGCGGCGCAGCGGCGATCGAAGTCCCCGCGCGATTCGGGAGCGATCTTGGCGAAGACCTCGGATCCGGATTCCCCGTTCGGGCCGCGCAGCACGGCCTCATAGGCGTAGATCCGACCCCCGACGACATCGACGATCGGCTGGAAAGCCATGGTCATGCCCGACTCGGCGGCCGGGCGGATCGGCGCTTCCGGGCTGATAACCCCCGATGCCATTCGCGCTCCTTTCAACCCCTTCCGGATGAAGAAATCAGGTTATCGAATCTTATAGAACGGACTCCGCGAAACT
>JBEVLV010000049.1:0-30761 GCA_040508955.1 Sphingomonas sp.
CTGGGCGGCGGAGTGGATCGCCGCGCTGCTCGCGCACGAACGAGTGGTGGTCACGCCGGAGGTGAAGGAGGCCGTCTGGTCTGCCCTGAACAGCCTGGCGAGCGCGCCGCCCGAGGAGCGGACGCTTACCGGCCTGTCGCTCCTGCTCCAGTCGACCGCGCTCCGCTCGGCGCTCGCACCGTATACGCTCGAGGGCCCGTTCGGCCGCCTGCTCGACGCGGCCGAGGAGGATCTGCGCATGGCGGATGTCCAGTGCTTCGAGACCGAGGCGCTGATGGGTGCCGGCAGCGTGGTCGCGCCGGTTCTGACCTATCTTTTCCACCGGCTCGAGGCGCGGTTCACCGGCCGACCGACTTTGCTCATCCTCGACGAGGCGTGGAAGTTCCTCGACCATCCGTTGTTCGCCGCGCGAATCCGCGAGTGGCTGAAGACGCTGCGCAAGAAGAACGTCGCGGTGATCTTCGCGAGCCAGAGTCTCGCCGACATCGCCGACAGCGGCATCGCGCCCGCCATCATCGAGAGCTGTCCGCAGCGTATCCTGCTTCCCAACGCGGCCGCGATCGAGCCGCAGGGGCGCGCCGCCTATCAGCGCTTCGGGCTCAACGACCGCCAGGTCGAGCTGGTTAGCCGCGCGACGCCCAAGCGGCATTATTACCTCCAGTCGTCCGCCGGCAACCGCCTCTTCGAGCTGGGCCTCGGACCTATCGCGCTCGCGCTGTGCGGTGCCTCCGACCCGTCCACCCAGGCGCGCATCGACGCGCTGCTCGCCGCGCACGGCCCGTCGGATTTCGCGGCGCGGTTCCTCGAAGACGCCGGGCTCGACTGGGCCGCGGCGCTGCTCGCCCAATTCCCCGGCCCCCAAGCGAAGGAGTAGATAGATGCGTATCCTTACCCGCAAATACCTGATCGCGATGACGCTCGGCCTGTGTGCCGCCGGCTCGCTGACGATGGGCTTCGCCACCTCGGCGCACGCGCAGATCACGGTGTTCGACCCCAGCAACTACAGCCAGACCGTCCTGACCGCGGCGCGGACGCTCCAGCAGGTCAACAACCAGATCCAGTCGCTCCAGAACGAGGCGCAGATGCTGCTCCGGCTGGACAGGAACCTGAAAGGCGTCGCCTTTCCGCAGCTCCAGGCGCTCCTCGACAAGCTCGACGGGATCGACCGGTTGATGAAGCAGGCGCAGAGCGTCGACTTCGAGGTCGACCAGCTCGAGGCCAGGCTGCGCGCGCTCTATCCCCGCACCTTCGACCCGGCCTCGACGCGCGACCAGCGCGTGCAGGCGGCAAGGGCGCGCTACGATGCGAGCACCGATGCCCTGCACCGGACGATGGCCGTCCAGAGCGGGATCGTGCAGCAGGCGCGCGAGGATGCCGAGGCGCTGGCCGAGATCACGGCGCGAAGCCAGGGGGCGCAAGGCGCGCTCGCCGTCGGCCAGGCCACCAACCAGCTGCTCGCGCTGA
Source organism: Sphingomonas sp. (assembly GCA_040508955.1). Lineage (GTDB taxonomy): Bacteria > Pseudomonadota > Alphaproteobacteria > Sphingomonadales > Sphingomonadaceae > Sphingomonas. The sequence continues at coordinate 1,465 of JBEVLV010000049.1, forward strand.
CCGCGAAGCAGGCCATGGCGCTGCAGCAGATGATGGCGGCGCAGTTCCGCGCCGACGCGCTCGAGAAGCAGCGCCAGCTCACCGAGGCGGAGGCGTCGCGCGCCGCGACGCGCAGGTTCCTCGGCACCGGCACTGCCTACACGCCCCAGCAATAGCGAGACCGGCCGCGACGGAACGAGCCCCCATCCGCCGCGGTCGCAGCCGCGGGGCCTGGCCACCCGCTCCCCCTGGCCGGGTCCCGCGGCGCCCAGGATCGAGGAAAGACCCGTGAACGACCTCAACGTGATCGACCGGTTCATGGCCGACTTCATCCGCTACATCGACAGCGGGTTCGGCCTGCTCGGGCCCGATGTCGGGTTCCTGACATCGGTGCTGATCGGAATCGACATCACGCTCGCGGGCCTGTTCTGGGCGATGGGCGGCGAGGACGACGTGATCGGCCGCTTCCTCAAGAAGATCCTCTATATCGGCGTGTTCGCGCTGATCCTGAATCGCTTCCAGACCCTCGCCGACATCATCTTTCGCTCGTTCGCCCAGGCGGGGCTCACCGCCGGCGGCGGGACGCTCTCCGCCGACGACCTGCTGCGCCCCGGCCGCCTCGCCGGCACCGGGTTCCAGGCAGCATGGCCGCTGCTCGACCAAGCCAGCGACCTGCTCGGCTTCACGACCTTCTTTGAGAACTTCATGACGATCATGGTGCTCCTGATCGCCTGGGTGATCGTGATCGTCGCCTTCTTCATCCTCGCGGTGCAGATGTTCGTCTGCATCCTCGAGTTCAAGCTGACGACACTGGCCGGGTTCATCCTCGTGCCGTTCGCCTTGTGGAACCGCACCAGCTTCCTCGCCGAGCGCGTGCTCGGCAACGTCATCTCGTCCGGCATCAAGGTGATGGTGCTCGCCGTCATCGTCGGCATCGGCTCGGGCTTCTTCACCGAGTTCGCTTCCGCGCTCCAGGGCAAGGAACCCGATATCGGCCAGGCGATGAGCCTCGTACTCGCCAGCCTCGCATTGTTCGGCCTCGGTATCTTCGGACCCGGCATCGCTTCGGGCCTCGTGTCCGGCGCGCCCCAGCTCGGCGCCGGCTCGGCGGTCGCAACCACGGCGCTCGCGGCGGGCGGGTTCGCGGTCGCCGGCGGTGCGGGCGTCGCCGCGGCCAAGGGCCTTGCCGGAGCCGGGCTCGGAGCGATCCGGGCCGGCACCTCGATGGGGTCTGCCGCGTCGACCGCCTACAAGATCGGCCAGGAGACTTCAGGTTCCAAGTCGGTCGCCGCCGGCATGAGCGGTGTCGCGACGGCCGCCCGCAGCGCCGCCGCGCAGCGCATGGGCGGTGGGCTCGGGCTCCGCGCAGCGGCGGCCGAGGGCCAGCGCGCGGCGTGGAATGCCGGAACGACGGGCGCGCAGTCGCGCCCCGGGGAAGCGCCGAGCCCTGCGTCTAACGCCATGCCGGGTTGGGCGCGCGACCTCCAGAATACGCAATCCCGCCGTCACCATCGCCAAGCGGCGATCCACGCCCTGCAGGGCGCGGATCGCGGCGGCGGCAGCGCGACCCCCGACATCAAGGAGAAGGACTGATGCGCTTCAAACGTGCCGTCCAGCGCTACGGGCGCACGGACGAACCCGACACCCCGTACCGCCGCGCCGGCCAGCTCTGGGACGAGCGGATCGGCTCCGCCCGAGCCCAGGCCAGCAACTGGCGGCTGATGGCATTCGGCGGCCTCGCGCTGACCACGGGCCTGTCCGGCGCGCTCGTATGGCAGTCGATGCAAAGCCGGGTCGTTCCCTATGTCGTCGCGGTCGACAACCTCGGCCAGCCACAGGCGGTGTCGCCCGCCGCTGCCGAGTACCGGCCGACCGATCCCCAGCTGGCCTGGTTCCTGGCGCGCTTCATCACCGATATCCGCGGGCGCTCGCTCGACGCCGTGCTCATGCGCGAGAACTGGCTCCAGGCCTATGACTTCGCGTCGAAGCGCGGCGCGATCTTCCTCGGCGAATATGCCCGCTCGGCGAACCCGTTCGCCGATGTCGGCGACAAGACCGTATCGGTCCAGGTGACCAGCGTCGTCCGCGCATCCGCGTCGAGCTTCCAGGTGAAATGGGCCGAGCGCGCCTATGAACGCGGGAGCCTCGCCGGCACGTCGCGCTGGACCGCCATCGTCACCGTGCTGCTCAAGCCGCCGCGCGATGCCGACACGCTGCGCAAGAACCCGCTCGGCCTCTATGTCGATGCAATCGACTGGAGCCGCGAGCTCGACACGCCCGCCGACCATGCGTCGGCGCCCGCGCCGAATGCCGGCGTGCCGAGCGGATCGCCGCTCGATCCCAACCTCGGCCAGCCCGCCCAATCCCAACCGGAGATACGCCCATGAACCGCATCCTGCTTGCAGCGAGCGCGCTCGCCGCCGTTCCCGCCCATGCGCAAACCGCGCCGCCGCAACCGGCCCAGCCGAGCGCAGCGAGCCCGAGCGCGGCGCCCCCTGTCGCGAAGCCCGTCGCTTTCCCCGCGCCGGTGCCGCCACCAACGGTACGCCATCGCCCTGTGCCGTCCGCCGCGGAGCTTCGGGTTCGCACAGCGAATGCCAAGGCCACCCAGGAGCCTGCGACCCCGGCCTTCGTCAATGCCGTGCAGGTCTATCCCTTTGGCGACGGCGTCCTGTACCGATTGTTCGCGGCGCCGGAGCGCATCACCGACATCGCCCTGCAGCCCGGCGAGGCGATCGTCTCGGTAGCGGCCGGGGACACGGCGCGCTGGACGGTCGGCGACACGACGAGCGGCACCGGGGAGAACCGGCGCGTCCACATCCTCGTGAAACCATTCGCGGCAGGGCTGAGTACGAACCTCGTCATCACGACCGACAGGCGCGCCTATCATTTGCAGCTCGAGAGCACGACCACGACCGCCATGGCAGCGCTGTCCTGGACCTATCCCCAGGACGAGCTGATCGCGATCCGGCGCCAGCAGGCATCGGTGGAAGCGGCACGGCCGGTCGCGGCGGGACTTGCGGTCGAACGGCTCGACTTCGGCTATGCCGTGACCGGCGACAAGCCAGCCTGGCGTCCGCTGCGCGCGTTCGACGATGGCCGGCAGACGTTCGTCGAGTTTCCGGCGAGCGTCGGCGTCGGCGAGGCGCCGCCGCTGTTCGTCATCGGCGACAGGGGCGATGCTCAGCTCGTCAACTACCGCATGGCGGGCCGCTTCTATGTGGTCGATCGGCTGTTCGATGTCGCCGAGCTCCGCCTCGGTGCAAGGAAGCAGGCCCTGGTGCGCATCAGCCGGGTCGGCGTGGACCGGGGCCGGCGGCAGCGGAGGCCGTCATGAGCGAGCCCGTTCCCGCCGCCACGGCCTCGCCGAAGGTCGACCCCGAGACGCTGATGCTGCGTGGTCGCCCGAGCCGGATCATCCGCTTCCGGCGCGGCGCAATCATCGCGATCGCCGCGCTGGGCTCGACGGCGATCGTCGGGGTCACCTGGGTTGCGCTCAAGCCGGCGACGTTCCGGATCGTCGCTGGCGCTGAGGACCAGAAGGACATTGCCAACCGGGCACCCGACGACGCCCTTGCCGGCGCGCCGAAAAGCTATGGCGACGTGCCCAGGCTCGGGCCGCCGCTCCCCGGCGACCTCGGGCGCCCGATATTGCGCCGGCAGGAAGCGCTAGGGGGATTGCCCCCCGTTGCCCCTTCTGACCAGACCGCGCAGGCGGCCGAGGCAGGACGCCAGCGGCTCCTCTCCGAGCGCAAGGCTGCCCGCGAGTCCGGGATCATGATGCAGCTCGGCAGCACCGGGCAGGCCGCGGGCGCTGCCCCGTCATCCACCGCCACACCGGCCGCGCCTCCGGGCCCGGCGGCGGTGGAAGCGACGATCGCGGTCGATCCGGCGCGCGACCCAAGCAACCAGCAACGCAAGGCCGACTTTCTCGCCGGGAAGGACCAGAGCGGTGACGTCAATCCGCACGCACTGGTGGCGCCCGTCTCGCCGTACACGCTGAGCGCTGGGAGCATCATCGCGGCGAGCCTGATCACCGGGCTCAATTCGGATCTGCCCGGCCTCGTCACCGCGCAGGTGACCGAGAACGCTTACGACAGCGCCACCGGCCATATCCTGCTCGTTCCGCAAGGAGCCCGCCTGATCGGAAGCTACGACAGCGTCGTTGCCTATGGCCAAAGCCGGGCGCTGGTGGTCTGGCAGCGCATCGTCCTGCCGAACGGCAGCTCGATCCGGATCGACAATGTGCCCGCGACCGACATGTCGGGCTACGCGGGCCTTTCCGACAAGGTCGACGCCCACACCTGGCAGCTGCTCAAGGGCATCGGGCTGGCGACGCTGCTCGGCGTCGGCACCGAGCTGAGCCTCGGCGACAGCGAAAGCGACCTCGTGCGCGCGATCCGCGAGTCGGCCCAGCAAGGCACGTCCCGTGCCAGCGACCAGATCGTCATGAAGAACCTCAACGTCCAGCCGACCATCAAGGTACGGCCCGGCTGGCCTCTCCGCGTCGTGGTGCACAAGGACATCGTCCTCGCGCCATGGCCCGGCCAGGAGCAATAACATGCCTGACATCAAGCTCGCGCAGCTGCGCGACCGCACGCCGGTCAAGCTCGGCATCTCGGTGATGCCCGACCTTAACCAGGCCCTCAACGACTATGCCGCATTCTATGCGCAGGCCTATGGACGGGAGGAGCCGGTCGTCGACCTCATCCCGGCGATGCTCGCGGCGTTCCTCGAGAGCGACCGGGCCTTCAGCAAAGCGAGGGCGAAATGAGCCCCGGCGCCTTCCACACCGATCCCGATGCGATGGAGCCGATCGCCGTGCGGATCTCCACCGCGGTGAAACTGACCGGCATCTGCCGCTCCACGATCTACGAGCTCATCGGCGACGGGACGATCGAGACCGTGAAGATCGGCCGATCGACCTTCATCCTCTATCCGAGTCTCAAGCGATTGTTCGAGCGGAGCTGAGGGAGTTGCGCGGCTGCCTGGAGCGGCGGCGCCGCCAACTTGACTCGCCTCGATCGGGCGAGCTTACTCGCTTGTCTCCGGTAGTGCCGCTTCGGCATCGATAAGCTTCTCGTGCTGCAGCTCGGCCCAGAAATCCCCAGGGATCTTCGCTTGCATCGAATTCCAGTCTTCGGAGATCTGGGTCGCGCTGCGTGCGCCGACGACCAGCGCAACCGCCTCCGACGCCGCCGCGGAGAATTGCAGCGCCGCGGTGCGGAGATCGACGCCGTGACGCGCCGCGACCGCGCGCAACCGGTCGCGCTTGGCGATCACCTCCGCGGGGATGACGAAATTTTCCTTGCCGTAATTGTAGCGCGCGCTCCCCGAGAGGAAGCCGGCATTGAGCGACGAGCCGATCACCAGCGAGACGTTCTTCGCGCGCACCGCCGGGAAGACCTTGCGCACCGCATTCTCATGGTCGATCAGCGAATATTGCCGTGCACACAGGCAGACGTCGGGATCGGCGTCCTCGATCACCTTCAGGATCGCATAGGGCGTGTTAACGCCAACGCCCCAGCCGCGAATGATGCCTTCGTCCCGCATCTTCGAGAGTTCCGGGAACGCGCCCTTGCGCGCGATCTCGTACTGTTCCTCCCAGCCGTTCGGAAAGTAGACGAAGTCAGGCGAGAGGTCGTGCACATAGGCGATGTCGAGATGCGACACGCCCAACCGCTGCAAGCTGTCCTCGATCGAGCGGCGCACGCCGTCGGCCGTATAGTCGAAGACGATGTCGTTCGGAGAATCCGACAGCGGGAAATAGTCGGCGTGCCGGTTGTCCCGAGAAGCCTTGAACAGCTTCCCCACCTTGGAGGAGAGGACGAAGTCGTCACGGTTCTTGTTGTGGAGGAAGTGACCGAACCGCCGCTCGGAGAGGCCAAAACCGTACCAGGGCGCGACGTCGTAGTAGCGCACGCCGAGGCCCCACGCCGCTTCCAGCGTCTCCTCGGCTTCCCTGTCGCTGTGCTTGTTGAACTCGTTGCCGAGCGGCACGCCGCCAAGGCCGAAGGAATATTCCGGCGCGAAGATCTGCTGGGCGCGGTTGGGCATGCTCGACTGTCCCTCGGTGAGCGCGATCGGGCGGATTGCCTGTCGCTTCGAATCAAGGCGCCAACGCCCGGTTCGCGCATCGGTTCGACCGAGATGGCGTCAGCCGGAGACGAAATCGCGCCCGGCAGCCGGGGCCAGGCCATCGCCTCCGGTGCCGGTATCTAGCGCGCCCGCGCGCCGCGCCGCCCGAAATCGACGGTGACAACGTTCCCATCATCCGCAGACTTGTCGCTATCGTCTCCGCCACGGAGCTGGTCGAGATAGTCGGACCAGTGCTGCATCATCCGCACACGCTCTTCCCAATACTGGCCGCGGGCATAGGCGCGCCGCACGCCGTTGTTTTCCATGTGCGCGAGTTGGCGCTCGATCGCGTCGGGGTTCCATAAACCCATCTCGTTGAGCAGGGTCGCGGCGGTCGCCCGGAAGCCATGCGCGGTCATCTCCTCGCCGCTATAGCCCATGCGCCGGAGCGCGAAGGTGACGGTGTTACCCGACATCGGCCGCTTCCAGGTGTGGATGGCCGGAAAGACATACGGACTGTGCCCGGTCAGCGGGCGCACCTCGTCGAGCAGGTCGAGCACCTGCCGCGACAGCGGCACCTGATGCGGCCAGCGCATCTTCATCTTTTCGGCGGGGATCGACCACACTGCGCGCTCGAGATCGAACTCGCTCCATTCGGCGCGGCGCAGTTCTCCGGGCCTGACGAACACGTGCGGCGTCATCCGCAGCGCGAACTTGGTGATGGCATGGCAAGAGCACTCGTCGATCGCGCGGAGCAGCACACCGACTTCCTTGGGACGGGTGATCGCAGCGTGATGCTTCGTCTTCGGGACAGTGATGGCGCCGCGCAGGTCGCGTGCGACGTCGTACTTCGCCCGCCCGGTGGCGATCCCGTAGCGAAAGACGCGACTGATCACGCTGCGCATGCGGCGGGCGCTCTCGTATCGGCCCGTCGCCTCGATCTTGCGCAGCACTGCGAGCACCTCCTGCACCTCGATCTCGTGGAGCGGCAGTTCGCCGAGAAATGGGTAGACCATGTCCAGCAGCCAGCGGACCTTGCGGAGGGTTACCTCGGCCCGTTCCTCGCGGGTGATCTTGGCGAGCCATTCCTCTGCGACGCCCTTGAACGTGACGTTGGCGTCGATCTGCGCGCGAAGCTTGCGGCGCTTCTTTTCTACGGAGGGATCGATGCCATCGGCGACCATCTTGCGGGCGGCGTCGCGCTTGTCGCGTGCATCGGCGAGGCTGACCTCCGGCCAGACGCCGAGGGCCAACGTCTTGTCCTTGCCGAGCATGCGGTAGCTGAGCCGCCAGTATTTTGCACCGTTGGGCATGACGAGGAGGAATAGGGAGCGCTCGTCGGCGAGCTTGTAGGGCTTCGTTCGAGGCTTGGCGTTCCGGATCGCGAGTGCGGTAAGGCCCATGGGGTATCTCCATCCAAAAAGCGGGTGGATTGGGGGCCGAATATACCCACAAAAGCGGGGGTATATGGGCGAACCCACCCGAACCATGTCGGACAAGATATTTGAAAAAGGCCTTTGGCCCCAGCCACTTACGCGACGCTGATGGACGTCAATGGACTGGAAAAATGGTGCCCAGAAGAGGACTCGAACCTCCACGGCCTTGCGACCGCCAGCACCTGAAGCTGGTGCGTCTACCAATTCCGCCATCTGGGCACGGGGTAGGCGGGGGGCTCTAGGGGAGGGTCGGGCGGGTTGTCAACCGCGTCTATGGCGAAAATCACGACGGCTGCCATGGCTTGCCGTTTGGCGCATCGCGCGGCATGGGAGTCGGCCTGTGATAGACGGTTCGAGGCAGGCATGAACGACAGACTGGTAACCCTGATCGGTGGCGGCGGCTTTCTCGGCCGCTACGTCACCCAGGAGCTGTTGCGGACCGGCGCGCGCGTGCGCGTGGTCGAGCGCCGCCCGCGCGATGCCTGGTTCCTGAAGCCTCTGGGCGGGCTGGGCCAGACCCAATTCGTCGCCGGCGACGTCACCCAGCCCCAGACGCTGACGCGCGCGCTGCAGGGCTCGCATGCGGTCGTGAACCTGGTCGGTATCCTGAGCGGCGATTTCCAGGCCGTGCATGTCGCCGGTGCCCGCAACGTCGCTACCGCCGCGCACGCCGCCGGCGTCGAGTCGCTGGTCCATGTCTCCGCACTGGGTGCCGACAGCGATTCGCCCTCCGCTTATGGCCGTTCCAAGGCCGAGGGCGAGAAGGCGATGCTCGCTGCTTTCCCGAACGCGACGATCGTCCGGCCTTCGCTGCTGTTCGGCCGCGAGGATTCGTTCGTGAACCGCTTCGCCGCGATGATCGGCGCGACCCCGGTCGTACCGGTGCTGCGCGGCGCGGTGCGCTTCCAGCCCATCTATGTCGCCGACATCGCCCAGGCGATCGTCGTCGCTCTCGCCGACGCGGAGGCGCATGGCGGCAAGATCTATGAGCTCGGCGGACCCGACGTGCTGACCATGTCCGAGCTGTTCCGCTGGATCGCCGGTGCGATCGGCCGCGAGCCGGCCTTTGCCGAGTTGCCCGACGCGCTGGGTGCCGTGATCGCCGCGTTCGGTTTCCTGCCGGGCGCGCCGATCACGCGCGACCAGTGGCAGATGCTCCAGCGCGACAATGTCGTCGCTTCGGGCGAGGGCTTGGCCGCTTTCGGCATCACGCCGACGCCGCTCGCCAGCGTCGCGCCGGCTTGGCTGGTCCGCTTCCGCCGCCATGGGCGATTCGGCCGGATCGGCGAGGCCGCCTGACCTCTCAGCTCGCCCGGGGAATGCCCCGGCAGCCGACCAGCGCCCAATCGGAGCCCCTGTAAATGACTGAATTTCTCGTCGCGATCCTGCTCGGTATCGTCGAGGGTGTCACCGAATTCCTGCCGGTCTCGTCGACCGGGCACCTGATCCTCGCCAGCGAGTTGCTGGGCTATAATGCCGCGCAATGGGCGATGTTCAACGTCGTCATCCAGCTGGGCGCGATCCTGGCGGTGGTGGTGCTCTATTGGCGGACCTTCTGGGCGGTGGCGCTCGGGCTGCTTCAGCGCAATCCGGTGTCGTGGCGCTTCCTGCGTAACCTGGTGGTCGCCTTTATCCCGGCGGCCGTGATCGGCCTCGCGCTGCACAAGCAGATCGAGGCGCTGCTGGGCGAGCCCGAGGTGGTGGCCTGGGCACTGATCCTGGGCGGCATCGCCATCCTCGTGATCGAGCGGTTGATCAAGAGCGCGACGATCCACGGCATCGCCGAGATCCCGCTCGTCCGGGTGATCGGGATCGGTTTCATCCAGTGCATCTCGATGATCCCGGGCGTCAGCCGTTCGGGCGCGACGATCATGGGCGCGCTCACGCTCGGCGTCGAGCGGCGCACCGCGGCGGAGTTCAGCTTCTTTCTCGCCATCCCGACCATGCTCGGCGCAACCGTGCTCGAACTCGCCAAGAACCATGATGCGATAACCTCCGGCAGCGTCGGCTGGTCGCATATCGCCGTCGGTTTCGTCGTGGCGTTCATCGTCGCCATCCTGGTGATCAAATGGTTCGTCGGGATCATCAGCAAGCATGGATTCGCGCCCTTTGCCTGGTACCGAATCGTCGCTGGCACGGCTGCCCTGATCTGGCTCGCCATGCGATAGGGCCGATTCGGCCATTTAATTTTGGGAATATCTACTTAGAATCGCAGTTGGTTGGCTCGAATTGATATATAGGTAAGTAATGCTGCCTTTTGTTTCCGCTGCACCTGCGATAGGGGCGGCGACATGGCAGACGATGCAATGCTCAAATTCGTAGGGACCGATCAGGTCTATCCGGAAAAGCGCGCGGCGGAGCTGCGCGCCGAGGATTTCCGCGAGATCGCCAATCGCTACGCGACCCCCGATGCGGAGGAGCAGGCCGGGCGCTGCTCGCAATGCGGCGTGCCCTATTGCTCGGTACATTGCCCGCTGCACAACCATATCCCTGACTGGCTGCGCCTCACCGCCGAAGGGCGGCTGCGCGAGGCCTATCAGCTGTCGAACGCCACCTCCACCATGCCCGAGATCTGCGGCCGCATCTGCCCGCAGGACCGATTGTGCGAGGGCAATTGCGTCATCGAATTCTCCGGGCACGGCGCGGTCACGATCGGATCGGTCGAGAAGTTCATCACCGACACCGCCTGGGAGCAGGGCTGGGTCGAGCCCGTCCATGTCGGCAAGGCCAAGGGCCAGTCGGTCGGCGTGATCGGCGCCGGGCCCGCGGGGCTCGCCGCGGCCGAATATCTCCGCGAGATGGGCTATGACGTCCATGTCTATGATCGCCACGATCGTGCGGGCGGGCTGCTCACCTATGGCATCCCGGGCTTCAAGCTGGAGAAGCATGTCGTCCAGCGCCGGGTCGAGCGGCTGGAGGAAGCGGGTATCGTCTTCCATCGCGGCTTCGAGGTCGGCCGCGAGGCGACCCTGGGCGAGCTGCGCCAGCGCCATGACACGATCCTGATCGCCACCGGCGTCTACAAGGCGCGCGCGATCAAGGCGCCGGGCGTCGGCGCGGCCGGCGTGGTCGAGGCGCTCGACTATCTCACCGCGTCGAACCGCAAGGGCTTCGGCGACGCCGTGCCCGAATTCGACGATGGCAGCCTCAACGCCGCGGGCAAGCATGTCGTGGTCGTCGGCGGCGGCGACACCGCGATGGATTGCGTGCGCACCGCGGTCCGCCAGGGTGCGGCGTCGGTGAAGTGCCTCTATCGCCGCGACCGCGCCAACATGCCGGGCTCCCAGCGCGAAGTCGCCAATGCCGAGGAAGAAGGTGTCGAGTTCGTCTGGCTCTCCGCGCCCGAGGCGTTCGATGGCGGGGATACCGTAACGGGCGTTCGCGCCACGCGGATGCGGCTCGGCGCGCCTGATGCCAGCGGCCGCCGCGCGCCCGAGCTCGATCCGAGCGGCGGCTTCCAGGTCCAGGCCGATCTGGTGATCAAGGCGCTGGGCTTCGAAGCGGAAGACCTGCCCAAGCTCTTCAATGCCGACGGCCTGGGCGTCACGCGCTGGGGTACGGTGCGGACCGACGGCAAGACGATGATGACGAGCCTCGACGGTGTGTTCGCGGCGGGCGATATTGTCCGTGGCGCGAGTCTGGTCGTCTGGGCGATTCGCGACGGCCGCGACGTGGCGGCGCACATGCATGCCTGGATGCGTGCCCATGCGGATACCTCCGCACGGGCGGCTTGAAGGGAATAGGGCAGATGAGAGTCTTCATTGCCGCGCTGGCGCTAGGCGCCGCGCTTCCGGGCCAGGCCCTGGCGCACCGGGCGCCACCCGCCATTGCCATGGATGCGCAGGCCGACGCCGAGCAGCTGATCGGCATCCTGTTGTCGCAGGAGTCGATCGCCGAGCTGGGCGGGCGGGCATTCGATTACGGCGTCAGCCAGGGCGAAGTCGCGGATCCGAAGCTGCGCAAGCTCTACGATGCGAATCCAGGCATGAAGGAATATGTCGCCAGCAAGGTGCGCCCGGAATTCCAGGTGATCTTGACCGGCGCGCTGCCCCAGCTGCGGCACGATCTGAGCGCGATCGTGCTTGACGAGATGACGCCGGACGAGATCGCCGACACGCTCACCTTCTTCGCCAGCCCCACCGGGGTGAAGATGAAGGCACAGATCTACCGATCGATCGGCGACAAGCCCGACCAGACCCAGGCCGAGATGCAGCAAAGCGCGGTCGCGTCGGCGATGGCCACGCTCACGCCCGACGATTATCCCGCGCTGCTGGCGTTCGGCCAGAGCAGCGCCGCGCAGAAGATGCAGGCGGTCACCCCCAAGATCTCGGCGGCCGGGCAGCAATGGGCGGAACAGATGATCGCCGCCAATGGCGATCGGCTGCAGCAGGTCGCGGTGAAGGCGCAGGCCGAATTCCTGGCGAAGAAGAAGTGAGGAGCCGGCCCATGAAGCGCATGCTCGCCGCAACGGTAGCGATGCTCGTCCCGGTGAGCCCAGCCATCGCCCAGACGGCACCGGTCGCGCAGGGCGCGCCGGCTGCACCGGCGCTTGATCCCGCGCGGCTCTCGGCCGCCCGCAATGTGGTTGGCAGGCTGCTGCCCCAGGGCATCTACAAGCGCATCCTGGGCACCACGATGAATTCGATGATGGATTCGATGATGGGCTCGATGGGCAAGCTGCCCGTGCGCGAGATCGTCCGGATGACCGGCATCAGCGAAGCGGATGCCAATTCGCTCGGCGAAGGTACGATGGACGAGGTCATGGAGATCTACGATCCCCATTGGCAGGAGCGCATGCAGCTCACCATGCATGCGGTGATCGATGCGATGAGCGATATGATGGTGTCGATGGAGCCCAAGGTTCGCGATGCGCTCGGCCGTGCCTATGCCCGCGAGTTCACGCTGGCCGAGCTGCAGGACATGGACCGGTTCTTCGCGAGCCCCACCGGTGCGCGCTATGCCGGCAAGTCCATGGAATTGTTCATGGACCCCGAAATGATGAAGACCATGACCGAGGCGATGCCCGAGATCATGAAGCAGATGCCGGCGATCATGGCAAAGGCGATGTCCGCCACCAAGGACCTGCCCAAGCCGCGCACCAACAAGGATCTGACGCCGGCCGAGCGCAAGAAGCTCGCAGGCCTGCTCGGTATCGACGCCAAGAAGCTCGAGACGAATTCGAGCGACGACCAAACGCAATGACGAGCGCCGGCCTCGCCCGGCTTCAGTGAGACAAGCCATGACCAAGATCCCGGAAACCGAACGCGAGCGCCTGGCGCGCGAAGGCATGTATCGCCCCGAATTCGAGGGCGATGCCTGTGGCGTGGGCCTGGTCGCGGCGACCGACGGCCAGGCGAGCCGCCGCGTCGTTCAATCGGCGATCGATGCGCTCAAGGCGGTCTGGCATCGCGGCGCGGTGGATGCCGATGGCAAGACCGGCGACGGCGCCGGCATCCATGTCGACCTGCCCGCGCGCTTCTTCGACGATGCGATCGCCGCCGGTGGCCACCGCGTCCGCAAGAACCGGCTCGCGGTCGGCATGGTGTTCCTGCCCCGCACCGATCTGGGATCGCAGGAAACCTGCCGCACGATCGTCGAGAGCGAGATCATCGAGGCCGGCTACACCATCTATGGTTGGCGCCAGGTCCCTGTCGACGTGTCGGTCATCGGTCTCAAGGCGCAAGCGACGCGCCCCGAAATCGAGCAGATCATGATCGCCGGGCCGATGCCGGGCGATGTCGACGCCGCGGAATTCGAGAAGAACCTCTATCTGATCCGCCGCAGGATCGAGAAGCGCGTGGTCGCCGCGCAGATCAGCGGCTTCTACATCTGTTCGCTGTCGTGCCGCTCGATCATCTACAAGGGGCTGTTCCTCGCGGAATCGCTGTCCGATTTCTATCCGGACCTGAAGGACCAGCGCTTCGAGAGCCGCGTCGCGATCTTCCACCAGCGCTATTCGACCAACACCTTTCCGCAATGGTGGCTGGCGCAGCCTTTCCGCTGCCTCGCGCATAACGGCGAGATCAACACGATCCGCGGCAACAAGAACTGGATGCTCAGCCACGAGATCAAGATGGCGAGCATAGCCTTTGGGGAACAGTCGGAAGACATCAAGCCGGTGATCCCGGCCGGCGCGTCGGACACCGCGGCGCTCGATGCGGTGTTCGAGGCGATCTGTCGCTCGGGCCGCGATGCGCCCACGGCCAAGCTGATGCTGGTGCCCGAAGCCTGGTCGGAGAGCGACACGCCGGCCGAGCACCTGGCGATGTACAAGTACCTCGCCTCGGTGATGGAGCCGTGGGACGGCCCCGCCGCGCTGGCGATGACCGATGGCCGCTGGGCTGTCGCCGGGGTCGACCGCAACGCGCTGCGCCCGCTGCGCTACACCCAGACCGCCGACGGCCTGCTGATCGTCGGATCGGAGACCGGCATGGTCCAGATCTCCGAGGGCTCGGTCGTCGCCAAGGGCCGGATGGGGCCGGGCGAGATGATCGCCGTCGATCTCGAAAAGGGCGTGCTGCTCCACGATCTCGCCATCAAGGACAAGATCTCGGGCGAGGCGGACTATGCCGCCATGATCGGCGAGTTCCTGCGCGTCGACGATCTGCCCGCGCCGGCGGCCGATCCGATCCGCTTCGACCGCGCCGAGCTCACCCGCCGCCAGGTCGCCGCGGGGCAGACGCTGGAGGACATGGAACTGATCCTCGCGCCGATGGTCGAGACCGCCAAGGAGGCGATCGGATCGATGGGCGACGATACGCCGCTTGCCGTCATCTCGGACAAGCCCCGGCTGATCAGCCAGTTCTTTCGCCAGAATTTCAGCCAGGTCACCAACCCGCCGATCGATCCGCTGCGCGAGCGCCATGTGATGTCGCTCAAAACGCGTTTCGGCAATCTCGCCAACATCCTCGATGCCGAGGGCGGGGCGAGCCGCGTGCTCGTGCTCGAGAGCCCGGTGCTGACCAACAGCGATTGGGAGCGGCTGCGCGCCCATTTCGGCAGCCAGCATGCCGAGATCGACTGCACCTTCCCCGCGGCCGAGGGCCCCGAGGGGCTGCGCCAGGCGATCAAGCGCGTCCGCTACGAGGCCGAGCAGGCGGTACGCGCCGGTTGCACCGAATTGTTCCTCACCGACGAGCATCTGGGGCCGGACAAGGTCGCGATCGCCGGCGTGCTTGCGGCGGCGGCGGTGCACACGCATCTCGTCCGCCGCGGACTGCGCTCCTATGCCAGCGTCAACGTCCGCACCGCCGAATGCCTCGACACGCATTATTACGCGGTGCTGATCGGCGTCGGCGCGACGACCGTGAACGCTTACCTCGCCGAGGCCTCGATCGCCGATCGCCAGGCGCGCGGCCTGTTCGGCGACCTGGGCCTCGAGGAATGCCTCAAGCGCCATCGCAAGGCGATCGACGAGGGTCTGCTCAAGATCCTGTCGAAGATGGGGATCGCGGTGATCTCCTCCTATCGCGGCGGCTACAATTTCGAGGCGGTCGGCCTCAGCCGCGCGCTGGTCAACGACCTGTTTCCCGGCATGCCCGCCAAGATCTCGGGCGAGGGCTATGCCTCGCTCCATCTCTCGGCGATGATGCGCCACGAGGCGGCGTTCGACCGCGAGGTCGCGACCCTGCCGATCGGCGGCTTCTATCGCCAGCGCGCCGGGGGCGAGACCCATGCCTATTCGGCGCAGCTGATGCACCTGCTGCAGACCTCGGTCGCGACCGACAGCTATTCGAGCTATCTGCAATTCTCGCGCGGCGTGCGCGACATGCCGCCGGTCTATCTGCGCGATCTGCTCGAGTTCAACTTCCCGACCGAAGGCGTGCCGATCGACCAGGTCGAGGCGATCACCGAGATCCGCAAGCGCTTCGTCACCCCCGGCATGTCGCTGGGCGCGCTCTCCCCCGAGGCGCACGAGACGCTGGCGATCGCGATGAACCGCATCGGCGCCAAGGCGGTGTCGGGCGAGGGCGGCGAGGACAAGGTCCGCTACACGCCGTACGAGAATGGCGACAACGCCAACTCGGTGATCAAGCAGATCGCCTCGGGCCGCTTCGGCGTGACCGCGGAATATCTGAACGCCTGCGACGAGATCGAGATCAAGGTGGCCCAGGGCGCCAAGCCCGGCGAGGGCGGCCAGCTGCCCGGCTTCAAGGTGACCGAGTTCATCGCCAAGCTGCGCCACGCCACGCCCGGCGTGACGCTGATCAGCCCGCCGCCGCACCACGACATCTATTCGATCGAGGACCTGGCGCAGCTCATCTACGACCTGAAGATGATCAATCCGCGCGCGCGGGTTTGCGTGAAGCTGGTCAGCTCGGCAGGCATCGGCACGGTCGCGGCCGGCGTAGCGAAGGCGCATGCCGACGTGATCCTCGTAGCCGGTCATGTCGGCGGCACGGGCGCCTCGCCGCTCACCTCGGTCAAATATGCCGGTACGCCCTGGGAGATGGGGCTCAGCGAGGTCAACCAGACGCTGACGCTCAACGGCCTGCGCGGCCGGGTGAAGCTGCGTACCGATGGCGGGCTCAAGACCGGGCGCGATATCGTCATCGCCGCGATCCTGGGCGCCGAGGAATTCGGCATCGGCACATTGAGCCTGGTGGCGATGGGCTGCATCATGGTCCGCCAGTGCCATTCGAACACCTGCCCGGTCGGCGTCTGCACCCAGGATCCGAAGCTGCGTGCCAAGTTCGTCGGCACGCCGGAGAAGGTCATCAACCTGATGACCTTCATCGCCGAGGAGGTGCGCGAGATCCTCGCCAAGCTCGGCTTCAAGAGCCTGGACGAGGTGATCGGCCGCACCGAGCTGCTCCGTCAGGTCAGCCGCGGCGCCGAGCATCTCGACGATCTCGACCTCAACCCGGTGCTGGCCAAGGTCGATGCCGACGATGCCGAGCGGCGCTTCAGCCTGTCGACCTTCCGCAACGAAGTGCCCGACAGCCTCGACGCCCAGATGATCAAGGTTGCCGCACCGGTCTTCGCGCGCGGCGAGAAGATGCAGCTCACCTATTCGGTGCGCAACACGCATCGCGCCGTCGGCACGCGGCTCTCGAGCGAGGTCACCCGGAAATTCGGCATGTCGGCGCTCGCCGACGATCACGTCCAGGTGCGGCTGCGCGGCTCGGCGGGCCAGTCGCTCGGCGCCTTTCTGTGCAAGGGTATCACGCTCGAAGTGTTCGGCGACGCCAACGACTATGTCGGCAAGGGCCTGTCGGGCGGTGTCATCGTCGTGCGCCAGATGGTCAGCTCGCCGTTGGAGAGCTGGAACAACACGATCATCGGCAACACCGTGCTCTATGGCGCGACCTCGGGCCGGCTGTTCGCGGCGGGTCAGGCGGGCGAGCGCTTCGCGGTGCGCAATTCGGGTGCCGAAGTGGTGGTCGAGGGCTGCGGCGCGAACGGATGTGAGTATATGACGGGCGGCACCGCGGTCGTGCTCGGCAAGGTCGGCATGAACTTCGGCGCAGGCATGACCGGCGGCATGGCGTTCGTCTACGACGATGACGGCAGCTTCGAGCGCCGCGCCAATCCCGAGAGCATCGTCTGGCAGCGCCTCGCTTCCGAGCATTGGGAAGCGAAGCTGCGCGCGCTGGTCGAGGCGCATGCCGAGGCGACCGACAGCAAATGGTCGCGCGGCCTGCTCGACGAATGGGATCGTGCGGTGGGCGGGTTCTGGCAGGTCGTGCCGAAGGAGATGCTGACGCGGCTGGCACATCCGCTCGACGATGCGGTGGAGGCCGTGGCGGCCGAATAAGATGCTGTCCCGGTTCGTGCCCGATATCCTGCTGGATTATTGGCGCGACTTGGCCGTGGCCGTGTTGCTGCTCGGGGTCATCGCGTTCCTCTGCTGGGCCGGCTGGGAATTGATGCCGCGCGACGGCGCGAAGCCGGCAGTCGCGATCGGGACGGTGCGCGACGTGCATCGCGGCTGGCAGCCGGAGAACAAGTACAACCTCGTCCGTGCGCCGATCGCGCAGATCCAGGTGATCCTGCCCCATGGCGGCATACAGCAATTCGCGGGCGGCATCCGGCTGGCCGAAAAATGCCGACGCGGCGATCCAATCCGGTTGATCCGGCGCGAGACCAATAGCGGTCTGCTGGAATGGACGCTGGCGCAGGATCCATGCGGTTCGACAGAGCGCTGACCGCTGGTTCCTGTTCCTCGGCGAAGACCGGGGTCAGTTGCAACGTGTTCCGTGAGATCGTTGCTCCTCCACCCGGCTCGATACCGCGCCCTGCCCTTGCCGGGGAGCACTTCGTCGCACGTGGCGCGGCGCAGTTCGATCCGTGCAAGTGATTGTGATATAAGGCGCGCCTGTTCGATCCGACTCCGGAGAGTATCATGCGTCTCATCGCCACCGCCGCCCTTGTGTGCATCCTGGCCACACCAGCCATGGCCCAGTCGCGCGATCAGGACGCGGCAGTCGCCCAGGCGCTCAAGAATCCGATAGTGCAGGAAATGGTCGCCGCGACGGTAAGTAACCTCGCCGGTATCGTCCTCGACACCCGCGTCGGCCCGCTCGCGCATTATGCCGACCCGGAAGTCCGGTCGAGCGACACGCTGCGCGATATCGAGCGCCGGCGCGATCCCGATTTCGAGAAGCGCCTGCACGACGATACGCGTCATGCGGTCGCCCGTGCGGGTGCGGTCGCCGACGATGTTGCGACGATGAGTAAGTCGCTGCTGGCGACGAGCGACCGTCTGCGCGCTGCACTGGCGCCGCTGCGCAAGACGGTCGAGAGCTACGACGACAACTGAACTATTCGCGAGGCGCTTTACGGAGGTGCGCGCCGAAGCCTAAAGCACGGGAATGTGGCAGCTCTATCAATTCCCGCTTTGCCCCTTCTCCCGCAAGGTTCGGCTCCTGCTCGGCGAGAAGGGGGTGGGCTATGAGCCCGTGCGCGAATCGCCTTGGGCACGGCGCGACGAATTCCTCGATCTGAACCCGACCGGCCAGGTGCCGGTTATGGTCGATACGGAGCGTGGCGCGACGTTGATCGATTCGACCGTGATCTGCGAATTCTTCGAGGAGACGGTGGGCAAGAGCGCGATGCTGAACGGTACTGCAACCGATCGCGCCGAGCAGCGCCGGCTGGCGATCTGGTTCGACACGCATTTCTATGGCGATATCACCGCCCCCCTGCTTCACGAACGGATGATCAAGCGGGTCGTCCACAAGGTGGCGCCGGACGCCAAGGCGTTGCGTGAGGCGATGAAGGCGGCGGTCGGCCATCTCGACTATATCGATTACCTCCTCGATCACCGCACCTGGCTGGCCGGACCGACGATGAGCCTCGCCGACCTCGCCGCTGCCGCGCAGATCTCGATCGCCGACTATCTGGGCGGGATTGACTGGAAGAGCCACGAACAGGCCAAGCGTTGGTATATCGGCATGAAGAGCCGTCCCAGCTTCCGCCCGTTGCTGACCGAACGGATGGACGGGATCGCGCCGCCGGCGGACTACGAGAAGCTCGACCTGTAGGAGCCTGGCCGCGCGCGAGGGATTGAGCGGAAGAGGAGAAGCCGATGCTCGAACATGTGCCGCACTGGCTGGGAAGCGCGCTGAAGGGGTTGCGCGCCGGCAGCGGCAAGCTGGCGATCGTCCAGTCCGAGCTCGGCAGCTTCGCGTCGCTCCATCTCGCCAGTCCTGCCTTTGCCAATGGCGGGCGACTGCCCGAGCGCTTCACCGCCGATGGCGAGGGCGTGTCGCCACCGCTGTTCTGGACCGGCGTACCCGAGGGAACCGAGAGCCTGGTGCTGATCGTCGAGGATCCGGACGCGCCGGTGCCGCAGCCCTTGGTCCATGCGGTCGTCTGGGGGTTGTCGGTCGAGGGCGACCTGAAGGAAGGCGCGATCCGCGCGGACGGCACGGGCGATGCCGGCGGTACGGACGTCGGTCGCAACAGCTATTTCGGAGAGGGCTGGCTGCCGCCCGATCCGCCGACCGGGCACGGCGCACATCACTATGCCTTCCAGTTGTTCGCGCTCGGGCCCTGCCCCGATCCGGGGAACAGTCCCGGCCGGAGCGCCATCGTCAAGGCGATGGCCGGCCGCGTGCTGGCGGCGGGGCTGCTCACAGGCATCTATTCGCGCGGCGAGGAAGCGCCGATCGGCCCGGCAGGGGCCGCGGCGAACGCTTGAGTCTGGGACGTGTGTGCCTCCACACTTGTTGGAGGGACGATTCTTCAAGCCTTTGCAATGTAGGATTTCATCTGCTTGCCTGAAGCGGCCGGGCTCCACCTGGCCGCTCTTTGACTCCGTTGATCCACGCGCAAGAAAGTTGCGAGATTGCGTGATTTATCGTTGAAATAGTCAATTTAGCGCGTCCCGAAACGCGTCTTTCCGCGAACTTCGCCGCCTTTCGAGTTTGCGCTCAGCCGTTGACGATCGTCCCGCCATTGGGATGCAGCACCTGGCCGGACATGTAGCTGGCATCCTCGCACGCCAGGAACAGAAAGGCGGGCGCGACTTCGTTGGGCTGACCGGGCCGTCCCATCGGCGTCTTCTCACCGAAGCTTTCGAGTTTCTCGGGGCTGGCGCCGCCGCTCGGGTTGAGTGGGGTCCAGATCGGCCCCGGCGCGACGGCGTTCACGCGGATGCCCTTCTCGACCAGATTCTCGGACAGGCTGCGGGTGAAGGCGGTGATCGCCCCCTTGGTGCTCGAATAGTCGAGCAGCTCGGGTTCGCCCTGGTACATGGTGACCGACGTGCAGTTCACGATCGCGGCGCCCCGCTTCAGGTGCGGGGCTGCGGCCTGGACCATGAAGAACATCCCGAAGATGTTGGTCTGGAAGGTGCGCCGGAGCTGCGCCTCGGTGATCTCGGTGATGTCCTTGTCGGGATGCTGCTCGCCGGCATTGTTCACCAGAACGTCGATCCGTCCGAATTCGGACAGGACCCGTTCGATCGCGGACTCGCAAAAGGCTTTCTCGCCGATGTCGCCGGCGATGGTCAGCGCCTTGCGGCCCTCGCCGCGGACGATCTCGGCGGTTCTTTCCGCGTCGTCCTGCTCGCACAGATAAAGGATCGCGACGTCGGCGCCTTCGCGCGCATAGAGCGCGGCGACCGCGCGACCGATGCCGCTGTCGCCGCCTGTGATGACGGCGACTTTGCCTTGAAGGCGTCCGGAGCCGGGATAGCGCGGCTCCCATGCGGGTTTTGGTTCGAGCGCGCTTTCATGCCCGGGCAGCGCGTCTTCGTGGATCATTTCTGCGGTATCGCTCACGGCACGAGCCCTCTGCAAGGTGCTGTCATGCCGGGGAAAACCGGTACGGAACGCCGGAGGTTCCGCTTCAATCGTCCCGCCGAGGGCGGGGCAGGGTTCAGCCGATCAGGCCCGAACCCTGCAAGCCGCTGCCGGCGATGATGACGACGGTGAACGCAAACGAGGCGAACCCGATCAGGATGCTGCGTGCCATGGAGATTTTCTCCTGCTTGTTCTGGCGGCCGGACATTATGCGATCGGCACGACAGGCGTGGAGAGGACGACCAGCGCGGCGGTGAACAGGACGGCGCCGAAAGCGGCCATGGTGCGCTGGAGCGAATCGATGCGGACAGTCATTGCTTTATTCCCTGATATTCGGCCTGCCGGACTATCCGGCGGCGATGCAGGGAACTCTGCAGGAGCCGTGCCAATTCCGTAAGTTATTGAAATTTCACAACGCGCCGCAGATGCGAAAGCGATTGTGGGTGTTTGCGCGCGAACGGGGTGGTGAAAATCGCCAATTATCGGCGCAAAGCGCGTGTCGGTGCCGGTCCGACGTGCACGCAATTGCGGCCTGCGCTCTTGGCCTCGTACAAAAGCCGGTCGGCGCGGTGGAATGCGGCCTGGTGCAGTTCGCCTTCGGCAACCGGGGTGAGTCCGGCGGAGAAGGTAATCTCGCCCAGCGGCTCGTCGGAATCGCGCAGCTTGTAACGTTTGGCCTGGACGAACACGCGCGCGGTCTCGAGCGTTTCCTGCGCTCGTTCCAGCGTCGTGCCGGAGAACAGGATCGCGAACTCCTCGCCGCCATAACGGGTGACGAGATGACCGACGCAGGATTGCGACAGCGCCTCGGCGATCGCCTTGAGCACACGGTCGCCTACCGCATGGCCGAAGCGATCGTTGACTGACTTGAAGTGATCGACGTCGCAAACCGCGATGCACATCCGGGCACGCGTCATCGACTTGTTGGTAAAGGCTTCCTCGAAAGCGCGTCGATTGGGAAGCTGGGTCAGCGGATCGCGGCGGGCATTATCCCGCGCCTCCTCGAGCTTTTCGCGCAGGTCGCTCGCTTCGCGGGTGGCGCTCTCCAGCTGTTCTTCCGCGCTGCGGACGCGGGCCAGCATCGCGGCGGTGATCTGCGAGACCTCGTCGAGCGCTTCGCCGCCATCGTCCTGGGTTTCGACCGAGCGCGAGATCGCCTCGGCGCTGCGTGCCAGGTCTCGGCCGAAATCGGCGGTCTCGGCGCGCATCGCGGTGACCATGTCGGCGAAGCCCTCGACCTGCATCTGGGTGCGGGCTACCAGGCCTTCGGCGCGTTCCTTGACATTGACTTCGTGGTTGGGTTGCTCGACGCCCAGTGTCTCGATGTCTCGGCGGGTGAGGCGAACGCCGCCATCGGTCAGGGCATGTACCGCGCGCGCCAGCGGGCCTTCGGGATCGGCCAGCAGGTGGTAGGCGAAGGTGAAGTTGGCCGGATCCGGCTCCAGCCGCTGATCGAACAGGAAGTCGCCGATCCGCTCGTACAGATCGCGAGTCGATACGCTCCCACTAGCTGCCCGGACTGCCCGCGCCACCGACATAAGCTCCAATTCCCCCACCAATCCTGCGTTGCAGCTCCCTAGGCTGCGATTGCATGGCAAGGGGGTAGGGCCAGAAAGCTAAAATCTGGTGAGTAAAGGTTACACCGGCGTAAAGAACCAGCCTCTAGTAACGACAAAGGCGCCTGTTTTCTTTAGGAAAAAACAGGCGCCCGTCGATATGTGTCTAATTTTTTTCTGGATCTGCGCCGTTTCGGACGCATCTCCCGCCGGCATCAATGGTGCTTGTACTTCTGCACTGCGTCCAGCGTCAGGCGAACATGATCGGCCGGGTTCATGTCGGTGTGCGCGAAGATGACCTTGCCGTTGGGCGCGATCACGAAGCTGGTGCGGCTGGTATAGGTGGTCGGCGTGCCGTCGGGCTTCTTGAGCAGGACGTCATAGCCCTTGATCACTGCGGGGCTGGCGGCCGCGACGGCGAACTTGCCGGCACAATGCTCGCTCGAGAATTTGGCGAGCTGGTCGACATTGCCCGCGGTCATGCCGATCACGGTGGCGCCGGCCTTGGTGAAATCAGGCAGCGCTTCGGCAAAGGCATGGGCTTCGGCGTTGCAGCCGCTGGTGAAGGCGGCGGGGAAGAAATAGAGAACCACAGGGCCCTTCTTCAGCGCCGCGCTTAGCTTGACGGTGAAGGGCTGGCCCGCCGAAGCGCCTTGGGCGGTGAAATCCGGGGCCTTGGCGCCGGGTGCGAGCGCCGCGCCGGCAGGCATGGCGAAGGGCAGGAGCAACGCGGCGGCGAGAAGCTTCAAACGCATGGCAAGGGACTCCGGAAAAGATGCGGTCGGACTCCTACGCTTGCGCGGCGCCCATGGCTAGCGGGTGAACGCGATTCCCAGCCGGGCATGGGTATCGTTCCTGCGATAGTCGTCGAGCACCTCGCCATCGCCGGTAAACGCTTGGCCGAACAGATAGACGCCGAGCCCGCCCGCGATCGGCGCAAGGGGGTAGGAAACGAACAATTCCGCTGCGCCGTGCCCGGTCTCGAAATTGCCGCGGCCCATGAGCGACAGCTTCAGCCCGTCCTTCTTCTGGATCGCAGCGGTGAGCGAGGTGTAGCCGAAATAATCGGGGGTGTTGTGGAAGGTGCCGCTGTGCCCGACATAGAACCAGGCCTGCGGCGCGACATCGATGCGCCAGTCGCCGCCCAGGTCGAACGTCTTCTCGGCGCGGGCGAAGATGCGGTTGATGTCGACCGAATCGAATGTGCCGCGTCCGTTGGAATCGTGCCGCCAGCCGATCGCGACACGGGTCGTGTCGTCGATCGGAACGTCGGTGTAGAGCTCGGGGCTGTAGGTGGTCGCGCGGAACGGGCCCGAGGGTCGATCGATCGCCCAGAACATCGTCTGGGTATAGGCGAAGCGGAGGTTGCCCAGCTTGAGCGGTGCATCCTCGGCAAAGGGGCGTACCGCGAAGCTGACCTGGAGCTTGCCGCCCGAATCGCCCTGCCCGAACGCACCGTAGATCGGCTCGTGCGGTTCGAACCGGTCGAGAAAGCCGGAGGAGGAGCCGGTGGAGCTTTGCACGATCGTCTCGCTCGCCGGGATCTGGGCGGCAGCGTGCTGCTCGCTCGGCGGGATCGCTGTGCCGGCGATTCCCACGGGCACGTAGCGGGCCTTGGCGAAGCCGCCTGGCGCGATCGTCGGCGTCGGGCCCGGCGCGCGCTCGAGAACCAGGCGGGTGCCGTCGGTCGCGGTGATCTCGATCTGGCGCGGACCGGCATCGGCGATCGGCGTGCTACCCTCGTTGACCAGGAATACCTCGACGCCGCGCAGGGCGGCCTGCTCGGAGGCGGGCTGGGCAGGGACGGCACGGACCTGTGCCGCGGCGGGCACGGCCGCGGTCAGGCCGATCGCTAGGAGGAACGGACGCATCGCCGGGGAAGTGGCAGGCGTTTGGGAGCTTGGCGAGTCAAAATTGGAGGGCTAGGGCCGTTTCCATGCCCGTTTCCGAAACAGACATCGCCCTTGCACAACGCCTGGCCGACGCCGCCGGCGCGGTGATCCGACCCTATTTCCGCAAGGAGCACGGGCTGGAGGCGAAGGATGATCTTTCCCCCGTCACCCGCGCGGATCGAGAGGCGGAGGAGGCGATGCGCCGGCTGATCGTCGCCGAGCGGCCGATGGACGGGATCATCGGCGAGGAGTTCGGCGTCCGCGAAGGGACGAGCGGGCGGCAATGGGTGCTCGATCCGATCGACGGCACGCGCGCCTTCATCGCCGGTCGTCCGATCTTCGGCACGCTGATCGCGCTCATCGAGGATGGCTGGCCAGTGCTCGGCACACTCGACCAGCCGATCAGCAAGGAGCGCTGGCTCGGCGTCGCCGGGCGGACGACGCTGTTCAATGGCAAGCCGGCGGCGACGCGAATCTGCCGCGACCTGAAGAGTGCGATCCTGGGAACGACCTCGCCAGCGCTATTCGGCGACGACCAGCTTCACGCTTTCGAGCATCTCGACGCCGCTGTGATGAGCACGGTGCTGGGCGGCGACTGCTACAATTATGGCTGTGTCGCGAGCGGCTGGATGGACGTGGTGGTCGAGGCTGGGCTGAAGCTCCACGACTTCGCCGCCCTGGTGCCGATCGTGGAGGGCGCTGGCGGGCGCATGTGCGACTGGCAGGGTGATCCACTCCATGCCGGCAGCAACGGCGAGGTGATCGCAGCGGGCGATCCTGCGCGGATCGACGACATTCTTGAGGCGCTCGCCTGCCGAGGGCATTGAGCCGCCCCGAAGTGGGGGACGCTGCGGGAGGCGATCTCGTCATGCGATCGGCGAGCAAGCGAGATTCCGCGGATAAATCGGTGACGGGCCGCCTAGCGCCCGCGCCAATATTCGGGATGCGCATCGATCTGGAGTTGCAGCCAGTCGGCGACCTTGCGCTGCTCCTCGATGTTGAAATGGAAGTGGCAGCCGCTGTTGCCGATCCCCGTACCCGTGAACGGAAGGAACGTGATGCTGGGGGCGCCGATCTTGCGCGCGGCATCGCCGATGCGGGTCTCGGCCGAGTCGATCATCGCGCGCTCCGCAGCCGAGGCACGGCTGGTATCGAACCACCAGAGAAGGATCGCGGCGTCGGGCGCACGGCGATGGAGGTCGGCGATGAAGCGGCCCATGCTCTCCACATAGTCGGCGACCAGAGCGTCGAAATCCTTCCAGCGGACCTCCGGCTTGAAGCCGATAAAGTCGGCCTGGAGCTTGATCATGACGATCTGCGGCCGCCAGCCGCGATCGGAATAGGCGGGCAGGGGCCGGCTAGGGAATAACCGCGGATAGATGCGGGCCATCGCCAGATCGGGCACTGCGCCGCCATAGTTGCGCACCAGGCCGCGCCCCGAGATAGCGTTGACCTGATAATCGGCGCCGTAATGGCGTGCGGTGAGCGCGGCAAAGGCGCGGGGCGTATCGGTGGTTCGCCGCACTTCCTCACTCGAGCATTCGCGCTTGTCGGAGCGCGCGCCGTAGCCGGTCATCGAGGAATCGCCGATGAACTCGATCTGGCGCCTGCGGGCGGGGGGCGACGGCAGCACGTTTCCGGCAGGCACATAGAAGCCGCCGAATGTCGTCGGGGTGTCGCTTTCGGTGACCTTGTCGAGCCGGATACGATGTGCGCCACTCCCCAGCGCGGCGATGGTTACGTCGCTCCTCCCCGGCCGATCCAGCGTGACGACCGGCATGTCGTCGATCTGCGCGCGATATTCATTGATGGCGTCGTCGAAGCGCAGGATCACCCGATCGCCCTTGAAGGTGCTCTCGAAATACACGCCCGGCCATTGGTGACGATAATTCTGGGCGCGCATCTCGACCCGTCCGCCGACATGGACGGCGAGCGATCGCATCTCCTGCGTGACGCCGCGACTGTCGCGATCGATGGTGACGACTTGCGGCGGTGCGCTGTCGGTTGCGGCGGCGAACCAGAGCAGGAGAGCGAAATGGCGCAACATGGCGCCACGCTAGTCGCGAACTCAGAAGATGCCGAGGAACTTCTTGCGCTGCGTCTTGCGCTCCTGCGGCGAGCTCCTGCCGCTTTCCGACTTGGCGGTAGTGCCCTTGCCGACATCGTCCCGCGGACGGCCCTTGGTGTCGCGCTGGGCGGCGGCGCTGGCGCCAGTCAGCACCGGACCGCAATCGGCGGCCTTGGCATCGCCGACGTCAACGAAGGCGATCACCGCGGCGATTGGGCTGGCGACCAGTCCCAGGCCGAGTCCCGCGCCGGCGCGGCCGAGCAGTTCGGGGCTGATCACGTCGATGCCGGGCTTGGCGAAATAGCCGTCGATCCCCACCGGCGACTGGCCGGCAAACAGGCTGAATTTCTTGCTGTCCGCGCGGAAGGCGAGATCGACCGACTCGTTTCTGAAGCTGAAGCCGCCGCGACCGAGCATGACGTTCTTCTGCGTGTCGATCAGGATAGGATCGGCGGCGGCGATGCCGTTTCGTACGGTGAAGCCGATCAACCCGCAATTGATCTGCACCGGCTCCTTGAGCTTCCTCTCGAACATCTTCTGGATGAAGGTTCCGATATCAAGCTCGGAGAGCTGGACGTTTCGGGTCCAGAACGCGCCCTTGGGCAGGATCACGGCGATGCGGCCGTTCGAGGTGGCAAGTGAATCGCGCACGCTGTTGCCGGTGCCGGTCATCTGGATGCGCGCCTTGAGCGTGCCAGTGGTGCCTGATTCGTCGACGCCAAAGCCGGCGAGCAGCACGCCCATCGGGGTAGGTGACAGGCGGACGTCGTACTCGGTGAAGACCGGGTCCTTGCGGGCGTTGATCGTGATATCCGAGCTTACCGTGCCGCGTGCGAGGCTGAAATTGAGCGGACTGAGCTTCAGCAGGCGATCGTTCAGGTCCAGCCCGAGCGTGATGTTGGAGACCGGCAGATTCTCGGCGCGAACGGTGCGGACCTTCCAGTCGACCTTGGCATCGAAATTCCTGAGCGCTTCGACCCGTAGCGGCGCATCGGGAAGCAGGCGCGGCGTGCCGGCGACCTGCGTTACCGTTCCGGCGGCGCCCTGCGCCTCCAATCTGTCGGGACTATAGCCGATGAAAGGGCCAGCATCGACGATGTCGAGCACATTGGTGGCGAGGTCGGCAGTGAGCAGCAGGCGCGGCTGGCGGATCTCGACAATCAGCTTGCCGGCGAGGTCGCTGTCGCCGAATCGGCCCTTGAGGCCAGTGAAGCGCCATTCGTCGCCGCGCTTGGTGAGCGCCGAGGTCAGGTGATAGGCGCGCGTGTCGGGAACGGCGATGCCCGCGATCGCGAAGACGTCGGCGAGGTTCTCGCCGCGCAGGTTCATGTGGAGATCGGCCCCTTCGATCTCGGTCGCTCCGGGCAAGGTTCCGGTGACGTCGAGCTGGGTGCGCACCCCCTCGGCATGGAGCTGGAGCCGGTTCCTGCCGCCTGCGATCGTGGCGTTGGGCGTAAGCAGCGCCCCCGCCAGGGTGAAGCGGGTGCCGCGCGCCGTGCCGTTGCCGTCGAAGCGGATGGTGCTGGCGAACTGAGTGTCCTTCGCCTCGACCGTATGGACACGGATTCCCGCCTCGATCTGCATCCGAGGGTCGATGTAGCGGATCAACGTTCCCTGGACGATCGCGCGGCGGATCAGCGGCAACTCGAGCGGGGCGCCCTTCTCCTCGCTGAAGGTCCAGGTGTTTCGCCGGCCGGCCTTGTCCCATTGCAGGTCGAGATGGCTGTCCTCCAGCCCTAGCCAGTTGATCCGGCGCCGGCCGGTGATCAGGCTCCAGGTGGAGATGCGCGAATCGATCCTTTTCGCCGAGAAGAAATTGCCGGTACCAGCCCAGGCGGGATTGGAGATCGTCAGCCCCTCGGCGACGAACTTGACGTTGAACGGATTGAGATAGAGCTGGAAATCGCCGGCGACCTTCACCTCCCGGTGCGTTTGCGCTGCCACGATGCGCTCGAAGGGGTGCTTGAGGGAGCGGCCCTTGGTGATGAACAGAATCGTCCAGGCCAAGACGATCAGGCCGAGCAATGTGGCGACGACGGCGATGATCGATGCGAGCGGCGCGCCGATGGCCCGAGGAGCACGCAACGGGGTATCTGGCGGTGTGGAAACCGATTCGGTCGCCTGGATGGATATGTCGCGGTCCGCCATCCAGTGAAAAAGCCTCGCAGTGCCCGAGGGTTCCGACTCAGGTTGCATTGCGGCAGCGGTTCGGCTAGGGGCCCCGCTTTCCGCGATCGAGGGACCGTCCGGCCAATAGGGCTGCCGCGTCTGTCCGCAATCGTCGAACCATAAGGAGACGAAAATGCCCAAGCTCAAGACCAAGAGCGGTGTGAAGAAGCGCTTCAAGTTCACCGCGACGGGCAAGATCAAGCACGGCGTCGCCGGAAAGCGCCACCGTCTGATCAGCCACAATGCAAAGTATATCCGCCAGAACCGGGGCACCTCCGTGCTCGCCGATGCTGACGTCGCACGCGTTGTCGCGTGGGCGCCGTATGGCCTGAAGTAAGGGAGGCCTGAACAATGGCACGAGTAAAACGTGGTGTAACCACCAAGGCGAAGCACAAGCGGATTTTGGATCAGGCGAAGGGCTATTATGGCCGTCGCAAGAATACGATCCGCATCGCGCGCCAGGCCGTCGAAAAGGCCGGCCAGTACGCCTATCGCGACCGCAAGGTTAAGAAGCGCACGTTCCGCGGCCTGTGGATCCAGCGCATCAACGCCGGTGTCCGCGCCGAAGGCCTGACCTATTCGCAGTTCATGCACGGGCTGAAGCTCGCCGGTATCGAACTCGACCGGAAGGTCCTGGCCGACATCGCAATGCACGAAGGCGAGGCGTTTAGCGCCATCATCGCGCAGGCGAAGGCGGCTCTGCCCCAGGCCGCCTGAGGCGACCTGACGCGAGCACGAAACAAGGGGCGTCGGTGGTTTCCACCGGCGCCCTTTTTCTTTGTGCCTCCCGCCGCTAGAGGCACTTCTCCCGATCCAGAGGACCCCAATGACCACCGATCTCGACCAGTTGCGCACCGACCTGATCGGCG
>JBEVLV010000050.1:0-13153 GCA_040508955.1 Sphingomonas sp.
CCGCTTCGTTGAGGTCGCCGGCCATGGTGACGATCCGCGCGATCGTGCTGGTCTTGCCCGAGGGCAGGATGCGCACCGCGTCGCCCGGGCGGATCGTGCCGCTCGAGACCAGCCCGGCAAAGCCGCGGAAATCGAGATTGGGCCGATTGACCCATTGCACCGGCATCCGGAACGGCTTGGCGCGGTCCGCCTCCGCATCGACCTCGACCGTCTCGAGATGCTCGATCAGCGCCGGGCCGTGGTACCAGGGCGTATTCGGCGACAGCGCGGTGATGTTGTCGCCCTTGAACCCCGAGATCGGGATCGCGGTGAACGCATCGATGCCGATCTCGCTTGCAAAGGCGCGATACTCCTCGACGATCGCGTCAAATTTGGCCCGATCGTAGCCGATCAGGTCCATCTTGTTCACCGCGAGCACGACGTGACGGATGCCGATCAGGTGCGCGAGATAGGAGTGCCGCCGCGTCTGGGTGAGCACGCCCTTGCGCGCGTCGATCAGGATCACCGCGAGGTCGGCGGTCGAGGCGCCGGTCACCATGTTGCGGGTGTACTGTTCGTGGCCCGGCGTGTCGGCGACGATGAACTTGCGCTTCTCGGTGGCGAAGAAGCGATAGGCGACGTCGATCGTGATACCCTGCTCGCGCTCGGCGGCGAGCCCGTCGACCAGCAGCGCGAAGTCGATCTCCTGCCCCTGGGTGCCGACCCGTTTGCTGTCGGACTCAAGTGCGGAGAGCTGGTCCTCGAAGATCTGCTTCGAATCGTAGAGCAGCCGCCCGATCAGCGTCGACTTGCCGTCGTCGACCGATCCGCAGGTGATGAAGCGCAGCAGCGTCTTGTTCTGGTGCTGCGCGAGATAGGCCGAGATGTCGGACGCGATAAGGGCGTCAGGGCGATAGGAGGAGGTCATGCCAGCGTAACCCCAAAACCCTCGTCATCCCGGCGAGGGCCGGGATCCAGGGTCACGAAGCGCCGTCCTGTTTGGCTCTGGATTCCAGCCTTCGCCGGGATGACGGAAAGAAAAGCACGGAGCGCCATCAGAAATACCCCTCCTGCTTCTTCTTCTCCATGCTCGCCGTCTGGTCATGGTCGATCGCTCGGCCCTGGCGTTCGGAGGTGGTGGTGAGCAGCATCTCCTGGATCACCGCTTCCAGCGTGTCGGCCTCGCTCTCCACCGCGCCGGTCAAAGGATAGCAGCCAAGCGTACGGAAGCGGATCGAGCGTTCGACTGGCACCTCGCCGGGCTTCAGCCGGAAGCGTTCGTCGTCGACCATCAGCAGCAGCCCGTCGCGCTCCACCGTGGGGCGCGGCGCGGCGAAATAGAGCGGTACGATCTCGATCCCCTCGGCCAGGATGTACTGCCAGATGTCGAGCTCGGTCCAGTTGGAGAGCGGGAAGACGCGGATGCTCTCGCCCTTGTTCTTGCGCGCATTGTAGAGGTGCCACAGCTCCGGGCGCTGCTGCTTGGGGTCCCAGCGATGCGATGCGGTGCGAAACGAGAAGATCCGCTCCTTCGCCCGGCTCTTCTCCTCGTCGCGCCGCGCGCCGCCGAACGCCGCGTCGAAGCCGTATTTGTCGAGCGCCTGCTTCAGCCCCTCGGTCTTCCACATGTCGGTGTGGAGGCCGCCATGGTCGAAGGGATTGATGCCCTTTTCCTGTGCCTCGGGGTTGTGGTGGACGAGCAGGTCCATCCCCGCGTCCGCCGCCGCCTTGTCGCGCAGGTCGTACATCGCGCGGAACTTCCAGGTCGTGTCGACATGGAGCAGCGGGAAGGGCGGGGGAGCCGGGTAGAAGGCCTTCTTGGCAAGATGCAGCATCACCGCGCTGTCCTTGCCTACCGAATAGAGCATCACCGGACGCTCGGCCTCGGCGACGACTTCGCGCAGGATATGGATGCTCTCGGCTTCGAGCCGCTGAAGATGGGTGAGCGAGGGCGCAGTTGCCCCGCCGAGTTTCGTGCCCGCGCCGTCCATAGTGCTTTGTTGCAGCATGGACGGCGATTTAGGAAGGCACGCGGATTCCGGCGATCTAGTTTATGTTTAGCGCGGCATACCCGCCCGGACTCAGCCCTTTGCCGGTGCGGGCTTGCCGACGCCGACCAGCTTGAGGCCCGCTTGCGCGGCTTCGGCCGGGGGATAGATGTTGCGCAGGTCGACCAGCAGCGGCGCCTTCATCGAAGCCTTGATCCGACCCAGATCGAGCGCGCGGAACGCATCCCATTCGGTGACGATCACCAGCGCATCGGCGCCGTCCGCCGCCGCATAGGCGCTCTCCGAGAATTCGACGTCGGGCAGCAGGGGGCGCGCCTGCTCGAACCCTTCCGGATCATAGGCCTTCACCGTTGCGCCGGCATCCTGCAGCGCGGCGATGATCGCCAGGCTCGGCGCGTCGCGCATGTCGTCGGTGTTCGGCTTGAAGGTCAGGCCGAGGATGCCGACGGTCTTGCCGCGCACGTCGCCGCCCATCGCCTTGATGACCTTGCGGCCCATCGCGCGCTTGCGGCTGTCGTTGACCTGCACCGTGGCCTCCACGATGCGCAGCGGCGTCTCGTTGTCCGCCGCGGTCTTCATCAGCGCCAGCGTGTCCTTGGGGAAGCACGAACCGCCATAGCCGGGTCCGGCATGGAGGAACTTGGAGCCGATCCGGTTGTCCATGCCGATGCCGCGCGACACCTGCTGCACATCGGCACCGACCTGCTCGCACAGATCCGCGATCTCGTTGATGAAGGTGATCTTGACCGCCAGGAAGGCGTTGGCGGCATATTTGATCAGCTCGGAGGTGCGGCGGCCGACGAACAGCAGGGGAGCCGACTGGTTGAGCGATAGCGGGCGATAGATCTGGCGCATCACCTCGCGCGCGCCTTCGTCGTCGGTGCCGAGCACGACGCGGTCGGGGCGCTTGAAGTCCTCGATCGCCGCGCCCTCGCGCAGGAATTCGGGGTTGGAGACGACCTGGGCGCCGCTGTTCGGCGCGACCTCGGCGATGATCCGCTCGACCTCGTCGCCGGTGCCCACGGGCACGGTCGACTTGGTGACGATCACGCTCGGCTTGGTCAGGTTCTCGGCGATCTCGCGGGCGGCTGCGAAGACATAGGAGAGATCGGCATGACCGTCGCCGCGCCGGCTGGGCGTGCCGACTGCGATGAACACCGCATCGGCATCCTTGACGCCTTCGGCCAGGTCGGTGGTGAAGGAGAGGCGTCCGGCGCGGACATTGTTCGCAACCAGCTCCGCCAGGCCGGGCTCGTAGATCGGCATCACATTCTGGTGAAGCAGCTCGATCTTGCGGGCGTCCTTGTCGACGCAGACGACATCATGGCCGAAATCCGAGAAGCAGGCCCCGGAAACCAGGCCCACATAGCCGGTACCGATCATCGCAATACGCACTGAGGAATCCCCTGTAGCTAGGTTGCTGCGCTCTTAGCGGAACTGTGCCGCGCGGCAACCCGGCGCGACAAATCGTCGCTGGGATTCAGATATGAAAAGGCCCGCAAGGTGCGGGCGGAAGGATGAAGATTAAGCGTCCGGGCCGGTCAGCACCCATCCGACATCGGATGGGCTTCACTGCCGGCCCGGAAGTAGCGATCGGATTAGAACGGACGAATGTTTTCGCCGGTCGCGCCGTCGCGGAAAAAAAGATTGAACGCAAACATCTTTAGTCTCCCATCGTGCGCAGCGATGCGCAATCGTTTCGTTAATGTAAAATTAACCCTCGAGCAATCCGGAAAACTGCGGAGGGCAGGGCGTTAACCCTGCTCGCTGCGACGTCGGTTTAACCATTCGTTGAGCCCTATGACGTATCGCTGGCGTAGATGTCGGCACGGATCGAGCCTTCGACGCCCTCGGGCGACGCTTCCAGCGCGCCGGCGAACCCCAATGGGGCCGCCGACGACGCGGCAACCGGTGTGTCCGAATGCGCCGATCCGCAGGGCCACAAGGCGATGCGCGCGCGCCCCGGCGACGTGCCGCCGCCGCCGCTTCGCACCCGCAGGCGAATCCCTTGGCGCCGGTTGCGCAACGATCGCCGCATCGATCAGCGCCTCTGGAGCATCCTGTGCCAGTGCGAGATCGCGAATTTCGCGACGCTGCGCCGGCATCTGGGGCGGCCGCGCGCGGATGCGCTGGTCCTCGATGTCGGCCATGTTGTCCTGGATCTGTGCCCGGATGCGCGGATCGTCACCGCGGGGCGCGCGCTGGTCGAGTTCGCGTTCGAATGCGACACGCCCGAAGCGGCCGCGGCCGAGATCGAGAAGCTGCGCAAGGCATTCCTCAACCCGCTCGACCTGGAGGGCGAACGCTACCAGCTCCAGATGCATTTCGGCGTTGCCGCTGCGCCCGCCGAGGACCGGGACGATGTCCGGCTGACCGAAGCGGCTGAATCGGCGCTGGAGCAGGCCCGGACCGATGGCCGGGTGGTGATCCTGGATCTCTCTCGCACCGATCTCGCCTTTGATCGCCTCACCCTGATGCGCGAGCTGCCCCGCGCGATCGCCAATGGCGAGATGTTCCTGCAATATCAGCCCAAGGTGAACGTCCGCCGCCAGACGATCGCCAGTGCGGAGGCGCTGGTCCGCTGGCAGCATCCCGTGCGCGGGCTGATCCTGCCGGGCGATTTCATCTCGGTCGCCGAACAGGCAGGCGAGATCGGCGCGCTCACGATCTGGGCGCTGCGCAAGGTGATCGAGGACCAGAAGATCCTTGCGGCCGACGGCTATGACATGCCCTTGTTCATCAACATCTCGGGCATGCTCCTCGCCGATTCAGCCTTTGTCGAGGAGACCTGCAAGATCATCGCGCAGAATCGCGACGCCAAGCTCGGCTTCGAGATCACCGAGACCGCGGTGATCCGCGATCCCGACAGCGCGATCCGCCACCTCCAGATGTTCGCCGATAGTGGCGTCACGCTCGCGATCGACGATTATGGGGCGGGCCTGTCTTCGCTCGCCTATCTGAAGCAGCTCCCCGCCAAGGAGCTCAAGATCGACAAGATGTTCGTGATGCAGCTCACCAGCAGCAATCGCGATCCGCTGATCGTCCGTTCGACGATCGACCTTGCCCATGCGCTCGAGATGGAAGTGACCGCGGAGGGCGTCGAGACGCCGTCCGCGCTTGCGCTGCTCAGCGTGATGGGCTGCGATATGGTCCAGGGCTTCCTGATCTCGCGCCCGATCGCGATCGACGCGTTCCGTGCCTATCTGGCCCAGGACGGCCATCTCGCGGCGACCGGCGGCGCCCAGTCGTCCTTCATCCGGCCCGAGAGCTTCTGGAAGCGCGCGTGATCCGCGCGATGCTTCGCTTCCTTCCCGCCGGCCTCGTCCTGGCCCTTTCCCTCGGCGGGCCCGCCCTGGCCAGCGATACCCAGTTCCCCGCGCCGCTCGAGGCGGCATTCGATCGCGCCAAGGGCGCGATGGTCGCCGAACCCGACGAAGTGCTGCGCGAAGTCGCCGCCGCCGAGGTGCTGGCGCGTCAGCTCCCCGATCCGCACCAGCGTACCATCGCGCTCGCCACGGTGCGCTGGCTGGCCGGCGAAGCGCAACTCCGCAACGACGAGCCGGACAAGGCCGCGCCGCTCCTCGCCGACGCGCAACGCCTGCTGGCGACGGTGCCAACGCCGCTGAAGCTGAAGGGTGACCTGCTGCAATCGCAGGGCGCCCTCTACATGCTGCGCGACAAGGCGGTGGAAGCGCTCGCCAGCTTCCAGGAGGCTTTTCGCATCTTTGGCAGCGTGGACGACAAGCGTGCCCAGGCGATCGCGCTTCAGAACATCGCGATGCTCTATCAGTCGGCGAACGATAGCGAACGGGCACAGAATTACTATCGGCTCGCGGTCGAGGCCTATGACGGCGACGAGATGCTGTCGCTTTCGCTCCACAATAATCGCGGCAACGTGCTGATGGCGCTCGAGCGCTACCCGCAGGCGGAAGCCGAGTTCGAGAACGCGCTGCTGATCGCGCAGCGGCTCGGCAAGCCGATGCTGGAGGCGCGGATTCTCTCCAACGTCGCGCGCGTCCGCGTGGACATGAAGGAGTTCGAGGCCGCCGATCGCACGCTGGTGCGCGCCTTCGCCATCGCGACGGGCCCGGATGCGGATTCGATCCGCCGGCAATTGTTCGCGACCGCGGCCCGGCTGGCGGCGGATCGCGGCGACTATAAGCGTGCCGCCGCGTTGATCCGCGAATGCTTCCAGGGCATCGACCTGAGCACGACGACCGGTGCGTTCCGCAATGCCCATCTCTACGCGCACGACATCTATTCCAGGCTCGGCGAAAATCGGCTCGCGCTGCGGCATCTCGAATCGCTCAAGCGGCTGAACGACGAATCCGCGAAGGTCGCGACGACCACGGGCGCGGCGCTGATGGCTGCCCGGTTCAACTACGCCCAGCAGAAGGAACGCATCGCCAACCTGAAGGCCGAGGAGGCCCGCCGCACCGCCGAATTCCAGCGCACGCTGTTCCTCAGCCTGGGCGGTGCCACGCTGGTGGTGATCGCGCTGCTCACCTTCGGCCTGTTCACGATCCGCCGCAGCCGCAACCAGGTCCGCGATGCCAACGTCGTGCTCGGCCGGACCAACATCGCGCTCGAGAAGGCATTGAAGGCCAAGACCGAGTTCCTCGCGACGACCAGCCACGAGATCCGCACCCCGCTGAACGGCATTCTCGGCATGACGCAGGTCATGCTCGCCGACTCCAAGCTCCAGCCGGAGCTGCGCGATCGCATCGGCATCGTCCATGGTGCCGGCATGACGATGCGCAGCCTGGTCGACGACATCCTCGATGTCGCCAAGATGGAGACCGGCAATCTCTCGGTCGAGACCGCGCCGATGGACCTGCGTGCGACGCTCGGCGAGGTGACGCGCATCTGGGAGGAACAGGCGCGCGCCAAGGGGCTGAGCTTCCGGCTCGACCTCGCGGATGCGCCGCACTGGATCCAGAGCGACGCCGCGCGCCTCCGCCAGATCATCTTCAATCTCCTGTCGAACGCGATCAAGTTCACCGAGCGCGGCGAGGTTACCGTTCGCGCGATCGATGAAGGCGGGGGCGATGCGCGCCGCCTCAAGTTGACGATCTCCGATACCGGCATCGGCATCCCAGCCGACAAGTTCGACGAGATCTTCGAATCCTTCCGCCAAGTCGATACCAGCACCACGCGCCAGTTCGGCGGTACCGGGCTGGGCCTAACCATCTGCCGCAACCTTGCCCGGGCGCTGGGCGGCGACATCTCGGTGGCGAGTACCGCCGGCGAGGGTTCCAGCTTCACGATCGACCTGCCGCTGATTCCCGCCGAAGCCCCCGCGGAGATCGTCAGCGAATCGAAAAATGGCGGCACGATGCTGATTCTCGATCGCAATCCGATCGCGCGCAGCATGCTGCGCACGCTGTTCGAGCCGCGCGTCGCTCAGCTTTGCTTCGCCGCCAATGCCGAGGAGGCCGTGGCGATGATCGAGGCCGGCGCAGTCACGCGCCTGCTGATCGACGAGGCGACGTTGAAAGCAAGCGGGGATGACCCCTTGGAAACCCTTCGGAAACTTTGCGCAGTCGGCCAAGGCATTGTGAGCGCGGTGCTTTGGGCCAAGCTCGACGCGCAGTCCAAAACGGACCTTCTGGACGCCGGGGTCACGCAAGTGATAGAGAAACCCATTGCCAGCGCCGCGTTAGTCGAGGCACTCATTCCGGTGGCGGGGGAAAATTCGGCGGAGGGAAGAGCGGGGTCGCTTGTTTCTCAGGCGGCTTAGCGCGATAGCACACCTAATGATAAAAAAGGTCGCCCAACGTTCCACGGTCCGCGCAGGCGGCCGTAGATGAATATCCTCTTCATCGAGGATGACCCGATGAATCGTCGGGTCGTGAAGGACATGCTCGACGTTGCCGGGGCCACCATGGCCGAGGCGGCCTGGGCAGAGGAGGGGCTTGCCCGCATCGATGCGGAGACGTTCGACGTCGTCCTGGTCGATCTGCGCATGCCCGGCACCGACGGCTTCGAGACGATCCGCCAGATCCGCGCGCGAGGCGACGCCAAAGCAGAGCTTCCGGTGATCGTCGTCACCGCGGACACTGCGGTCGATCTGCGTGAACGCTGCCTGGAGGTCGGTGCCGACGACGTGCTGTTCAAGCCGGTGGCCATGGACGCGCTGTTCGATTCGATCGGCCGCGTTTTGGCAATTCGCGGCGGGGGCGGAATGATCCTCTAGGTCTTTTCGCGTCGGATCCGTTCGTTCCCGTTCGCAGTTGTAGTAGTCACTTCATTTTCATCTCATTTCGGACCAAATTTTCCGACATCTCTTCTATTGCCGTGAGCGCTCGTTATTATCCTTTTGCGCCAACCGTTTTTCGGTTCGGGCGCAGAGGAGAATGTTATGGGACGCTTTGCTTTCGCACTCGCCGCAGCCGCCATGCTCACGTCGCCGGCCTTCGCTGCCGCGCCGTGCAAGGATGCCAAGGGCAAGTTCATCAAGTGCCCGACCGCGGCCGCCAAGCCCGCCGCCCGGTGCCGCGACGCCAAGGGCCATTTCGCCAAATGCGGCACGCCGGGCGCCAAGCCGGCCTGATCCCTCGATCCGGCGGCCTGATACCGATCGGGCCGCCGGCTTCTAGTCCTCCAGGATCCGCGAATGCTTCGCGGTGTCGCGCATCGACAGATAGGTGACCAGCGACACGCCGATCATCGCGGTCACATACCAATAGAAGCCGCGCTCCCAGCCGGCATCCTTGAACCACAGGGCGACATAGGGCGCGGTGCCCCCGAAGATCGCATTGGCCAGTGCATAGGGCAGGGCGACCCCCAAAGTGCGGATATGCGCGGGGAACAGCTCGGCCTTCACCACCGCGTTGATCGAGGTGTAGCCGGTGACGATCACCAGCGCCCCGGTCATCAGCGCGAAGGCAGTGAGCCCGTCGCGCGTCCCCTCCAGCGCGACGAAGATCGGATAGGTCAGCGCCACGCCGAGCACGCCGAACGCCACCATCAGCGGCTTGCGCCCGATTTTGTCCGAGAGCGCCCCCGCCAGCGGCTGGATCGCCATGAACACGAACAGGGCGGCCGCATTCACCTGCGTCGCCGCCGTGTCGGAGAAGCCCGCGGTCTTCTTGAGGAACGCGATCGGGTAGATCGTATAGGCGTAGAAGGCCAGCGTGCCGCCCGCGGTCAGCAGCATCACCACCGCCGCCTCGCGCGGATGCTGGAGGAACAGCGCGCCGAAGCTCGATTTCCGGCTGGCGTCGCGCTTCTCGAAGCTCTCGGTCTCGGCCAGCCGCCGCCGCAGCCAGAAGACCAATAGCGCCAGCACGCCGCCCACCGCGAAGGGGATCCGCCAGCCCCAGTCCTTCAGCGCCGCCTCGGGCATCGCCGCCTGGAGCACGAGCAGCACGACCAATGCCACCAGCTGGCCCGAGATCAGCGTCACATATTGAAAGCTGGAAAAGAAGCCGCGGTGCTTCCGGCCGGCCATCTCGGACAGATAGGTCGCGCTGGCGCCGTATTCGCCGCCCAGTGACAAGCCCTGGAGCAGCCGCGCGACGATCAGCGCCGCAGTCGCCAGCCCGCCGATCTCCGAATAGCTCGGGGTCAGCGCGATCATCAGCGAGCCGAGGCACATCAGCGTCACCGACAGGGTCAGCCCGGCCTTGCGCCCGTGCCGGTCGCCATAGACGCCCATCAGCCAGCCGCCAATCGGCCGCATGAAGAAGCCGATCGCGAATACCGCCCAGGCGTTCAGGTCCTTCGATGCGTCCTTG
This sequence comes from Sphingomonas sp., assembly GCA_040508955.1. Lineage (GTDB taxonomy): Bacteria > Pseudomonadota > Alphaproteobacteria > Sphingomonadales > Sphingomonadaceae > Sphingomonas. The sequence continues at coordinate 9,728 of JBEVLV010000050.1, forward strand.
TCGGCGAAATAATGCGGCGCGAGATAGCTGGCGAGCACGGCATAGGCGTACCAGTCATACCATTCGACGAGGTTGCCGGCGGACCCTCCCAGGATCGAACGGAGCCGATGGCGGGGCGGGGCGGTGGAAGCGGTGGCGGTCATCGGCGCCACTTATAGCGACGCCCCGCCCGTCGGGAAGGGATGGGGGTCCCCTCGGCGGGCGGGGCGCTCCGAACTCCGTAGACGACCAAATAACGGGGCCATCTCGGTGAACGGAGTGCGCGGCTGTCGACTTACCGCGCTATTTCGATCCCGGTCGCGGACGAAGCGCTGTTGCTCCCCTTCCACGAGGCGATGTCACCTATGGGAGACATGGAGGCGAATGTCTGTTCGTTGTCCCGAGCATGCATGGCAACCCCCTGTCCATGGAGGAGCCTTTGCCCCGGGGAGTGTGCACCCGGATTTCGTTGCGTCGCGATATGTTACAGCAGGTTGCTTGTGGCGCGAGGGATTGCGCTCGCCCGCGTAATCGGGTTGGAGGCGGGATCGGTATTTACGACAGGGACTTGGATCACATGCGTCGGTATCTGCTCGTCGGAATCGCTGCGTTGGCGCTGGCCGGCTGCCAGTCCGCAGCCGAGAAGCATGCCGCCGAAACCGGCGAGGTCGATGTCGCCAACGTCTCGGTCGACGAGCTTTCGAAGGTGCTGAAGGCGGCTCGCGCCAAGACCGGGCTCGAGCCCGGCATCTGGACGTCGCAGATGCATGTCGTCTCAGCCGATCTCTCGGCGTTCAAGGGCGAGGATCGTACCGCGCAGGAAGATGCGATCCGGCGTCAGGAGCGCAAGAGCAGCAGCTGCCGAAAGGCCGACGAGCTCAAGCCGCTCGATATCCGCAATCTGGAACAGGTCGCTGGCACCTGTTCGGTCACGCGCTATGTCGCGAAGGGTGGAAAGCTCGACGCGAACATCCAGTGCACGAAGGACGGCGCCGGAACGACGACGGTCCTAGCATCGGGCACGATGAGCAAGACCGCCTTCAACGTCATGATCTCGCAGGAAACGGGCAAACCCGGCGCTCAGGACTATGTGGCGATCAAGCTGCAGGCGACGGGCAAACGCGTCGGCGCCTGTAGCTGAGGTGTTCTAGCTGAGTTATTCGGCGGGCAGCCGGACGCGGACGCGGCCGCCGCCGCCCGCCCGGTTCTCCAGGGTCACCTGGCCGCCATGCGCCTCCGCGATCGAGCGAACGATCGCCAGCCCCAGCCCGGCCCCTCCGGTCGCCCGATTGCGCGAGCTTTCGCCGCGGACAAAGGGAGAGAAGAGCGATTCCGCGCGTGCCGGATCGAATCCTGGTCCGTTGTCGTCGATCCGTATCTCGATCCAGCCAGGCATCAATGCCCAGCCAATCCGCGCGCGCTCGCCGTAACGCACCGCATTCTCGATCAGGTTCGCGAACAGCCGGCGGAGCGCCTGCGGATCGCCGCGCACCACCGCGCGGGCGCCGGCATCCACGTCCACCTGCGCGCCCGACACGCTGAGATCGTCGGCGAGGCTCTCGATCAGGCTGCCCAGGTCAAGCCGCATGTGCACCGCTTCGGCCCGATCGTCTCGGACGAAGCGCACCGCCGCGCCCAGCATCTCGCGCATCTCGCTGATATCGGCCGATGCCCGTTCGCGCGCGGTCTCGGGCAGTTGCTCGACCCAGAAGGCGATGCGCGACAGCGGCGTGCCCAGGTCGTGCGCGATCGCCGCCAGCATCTCGCTGCGCCCCTGCGCCTGTTGCAGGATGCGGGCCTGCATGCCCTCGATTGCACGCGCGAGCTCGCGCACCTCGCGCGGGCCGCCGTCGGGCATCGGCTCGGGCGCACCCAGCCGCGCGCGCATCGCCGCCTCGGCCAGATCGCGGATCGGCCGCGAGATGCGCAGGGCAATCAGCCAGGCGGGCACCGACAATATGAGCAGGGTCAACACTCCGCCGAGCAACGTCACGGTGTGCCAGTGGGTGAAGGGCGGCGGGCGCGTGCTGCGCGCGACGCGCCAGCCTCCCGGCCGATGCCAGCCTATCGTGAACTCGCCGCGGACGTCGGCGGCGTCGGAGAAAGCGGGATCGTCGTACAGGCCGACAATGTCGCTGGCGGGCACGCCCATCGCATCGGCAAGCTGCTGGTCGAGCATCGGATAGGGGCGCTGACCCTCGGCGCCCGAAGGCTTGTCGGCCGAATCGCTGACGCTCAGGCGCCGCCAGCCGCGGCGGCCCCCAGCCTCCTCGCCGCGCAGCATCCTGGCGATTTCGGCAATCGGGACCGGGGTGGGATGGGGCGGCGGGCCGCGCAGCGTGATGGCGAAGAGCATCGCCGTCGCCACCGCTATCGCTGCGATGACGAGCAGCGCGATCGGAACCGCGGTCGAACGTGGGGTGCTCACCGCCCGCCGGTTACTTCGGCGACGAACATATAGCCTTCGCTGCGAATCGTGCGGATCAATTCCTCGTCGCCGGGGCGTGCCAGCTTCTTGCGCAGGCGGCTGAGCTGCACGTCGATCGCGCGATCGAAATGCTCGGCCATCGGTCCGCGCGAGGAATCGAGCAGCGCGTCGCGGCTCAGCACGCGCCGCGGCCGCCGAACCAGCGCCAGCAGCAGCCGGAACTCGCCATCGGACAGGTTGATGAGCACGCCGTCCGGGTCGTAAAGCTGCCGGCCGACGGGATCGAGCCGCCAGCCGGCGAAACGCAGGAAGTCGCGTTCCGCCACCCGGGGCGCGCCCGATTCGCCGCGGCTGCGCCGCAATACCGATCGGATTCGGGCCAACAGCTCACGCGGATTGGCGGGCTTGGCGATATAATCATCGGCACCCATCTCGAGCCCGACGATGCGATCGATATCCTCGCCGATCACCGAATGCAGGATCACCGCCGGGCCGGTCTCGCGGTCGAGCGTGCGCAGGATCGACAGCCCGTCCTCGCCCGGCATCATCACGTCGAGCACGACCAGCGCATATTCGCGGGTGGAAAGCGCATTGCGCATCTCCGTGCCGCCGGACGCGGTATCGACGACATAGCCGTGTTGTGACAGGAACGCGGCGGTGAGCTCGCGAATGCCGGGATCGTCATCGACGATGAGAAGGCGGGTTTCGAGGTCCAAGGCGTAGGCGGTCTGATTCATCCGTGTCGGATTGCCCCGCAAACCTATCTGGCGCGTTGCAGTCCGGCAATGTATTGAAATATACGGCCGTGTGGCGCGTGTGCCACAGTTGATTGCCTCGAAGAGGCGCTTTTCCATGGCCCGTGCCCTTGAAAAAGCAGTTGGCGCCTGATAGGTGGCCGCCACGACGCCGCAACTCCGGTTCCGGCGACCCTTTTTCTATTGAATATGCGATCGGAGCATTACGGCTTTATGCAAATCATCGTCCGCGACAACAACGTCGACCAGGCGCTGCGCGCGCTC
>JBEVLV010000051.1:0-22488 GCA_040508955.1 Sphingomonas sp.
TTCGCCGCATCCCCGTATCGCTGCGTCGCGTCGCCGAGCTGCATGCCAGGCAGCTGCTGCGGGGCACTGCGCGTCGACGCGAGGCGATCGCGAAGCATCAGGCGCTGCACCTGCCAGATCGAGCAATGCGCGCGCCGGGCTGCATCATAGGCGATCCGTGACACAAGCGCGCGCCAGCCGGCCGCGCGCGCATAATCGACGGCGACCAAGGGGGTCGGCAAGTTGCAGAACACCGCATCGCCGCCCTGGCCGGTGAAGATCGCGGTTGTATCGAACGCCCGGGCAACGCCGATGCTCGCCCGCTCGAGGATAGGGTCGAGACCATATAAAATCGGCTCGACCGGCTGCTCCCCGGCGAACAGGTCCCCGAAGCACAGATCCTGCGCCTCCGCGCCGACCTCGACGAGCCGTACCTTCCAGCGATCGGCAACCGCGCGGGCTTCGGATCGCTCGTCGCCGCCAGCATGGCCGACCGCGAAATTGACGCAAGAGACCTCCACGGGATCGGGCGCGCTCGCCAGGGCGCCGAGCACGATGGCTGAATCCAGGCCGCCGGAGAGTTCGAGGGTCAGCCGGCGATGAGGCGATGCTAGCGCACGCACGCAGCCGGCAACGGCGCGGCGCATCCGCCCTGGCGCCCCCGGGTCGTCGGGCACGGGGTCGCGAAGCGCGACGGGCTCGGCCCAGAGCATACGCGCCTTCCCCATTTTGTCCCCGTCCCAATCGAGCGCGCAGCCGGCCGGCAATTGATGGACACCGGCGAGCAACGCCTGGTGCGTCGGAAGCAAGGGATTGGCGAGGGCAAGCGCGAGCTTGGTCATGTCGATCGCCGGGTCTATTCCCAAGGCATCGCGCAGCCAGCGCGGAAGATCGGGCGCGGCGACCGCGAATCCCGCGCCATCCGCCACCAATGTCGGCAGCGCCCCGCTTGGGTCGCGCAGGATGGTGACATAAGGTGGACCGATCCGGCGGCGGATGGCCACGAAGCTACCCCAGGCCGATTGCAACAAGGCACGGTCGTCGAGCCCTGCAAGCCGATCGGGACTGGCACTTTCCGCACCTTCCTCGCTGAGGCTTTCCCGATCGAATGCGGCGCCGATAAGCGCCAGCGTCTGCCCGCGATCGACCGATACCGACCATTTCGGATCGTCGGCATCGCCAAAAACCATCAGGCCCGGACGCGACAGCACGGGAGCGAGGCGAGGTGCATGCGTCGACAAGGCGGGCTTCAGGCCATCAAGCCGAGGCGGCACGGCCACATCCGCACGCCAGAAAAGCGCGAGATAGCCGAAGGCGCCGCTGGCCTCAGACGGCGACAATGGGCGTGAACCAGCGGACATGTTCGAGACTGTCGTTGAGCACCACTTCCCCATGCTCGACCCAGCAATGCGCCTCGAACGGATAGGTCCGAACCCCGAACACCCACCGCGCTTGTAGGCCGTGGCGGTGGAGCAGGTGCAGCAGGAAGAGCGAGCTGGGCAAGCAACTGGCCATGGCGGGAAAGAAGGGCTGGGCATCGCAAGCCAGGCGCGCCAGCGCATGGACCGCGGACACATCGTTGCCCTGTGTCGCGCGGGCGTTGCGGCGCGCGATCTTGCGGAGCCAGCGGTTCGGCCGCGACAAGCGGAGGTCCAGCTGCGCGCCGCCCGCTGCGGCGACCAGCAGCGCGAGCCGAGAGGGTGTCAGCTCCGCGCGCATGCCCGGCAGATGGTAGAGATCGGTTGTGGCGCGAAACGGTGTCGAAGCGGCATCGGGCGGCGCATCAAGCATCGAAAACAGGCCTGCGGCCTCGAACTCGTCGAGCATGTCCACGCTTGGTCGAAAGCGGTTGCTGCCGATCAGGGCCGGCTTCAGGCCCCGCGCATGGCCGCGCGGCACGCAGAAATAGGCATTGGCGCGCGCGTCCAGCAGGACGAGGTCGCCGTCCACGTCGGCCAGGTAAACGTCGGGGGAGATGCCGTAGAACATGGATACGGGAATGGGGACGGCCCTGCGGGCCGCCCCCACTGCCTTCAGGGATGAGGAATGCCGAGGAACAGGCTGCCCGGCTCGTTCGGCTGCACCAGGACGATCGCCTTGGTGAGCGTGCTCACCCGTCCGATACGGACGAGCCGCGGGGTGGTTTGCGTCTTCATATAGACCTCCAACATGTGCATGCCGCGGAGTGCGGCATCCCCAGCAGAAGCCCCTCGCTTTCTATTCTCAAACTATATTGGCGCTATTTCTTGCGCGGTGGGCGGCGGCCATTGCGTATGCCACCGGCTCGGCGCGGCGGCGGCAGCTCCGATAGGATTGACGGACTGAAAGCGCCGCTTCCTTCCAGGCTCCGGCGCGCACGAATGCCCCAAGCCGGGCGCCCTGTGCAGCCGCCTCTCCATAGAGGAGGTGCTCGGTGCGGCGCGAGGAAGCCAGGCACTCGATATGGAGGCTGCCGGCGGCGACCAGCCGGGCGTTGCGCGAAAGCGCCAGCACCTTTGCGAGCATCGCTCCATCGGGATCCAGGCCAGCCTCGTTCCCAACATCCCCCAACTGCGCTTGCTCGTCGAACGAGACCGGCGCGTGGTGACCGCGACGGGCCTCGCTCAACGCAGCAAGGAGATGCATTTCGCACAGATCATAGAGCTCGATCAGGTCGAACCAAGACGGCAGGGGTACAAAATATCCATGCCCCCGACGGTCCACGACAAGCTTCTCTCCCGACAGGCGCGCAAGTGCCTCTCGGACTGGGGTCGGACTGATCGCCAAGCGCTTCGCCGCATCGACGACGATGATCTGGTCGCCAGATTTCGCGATGCCCGAAACCAGATCCCGTCGGAGGGCGAGATACGCCCCGGTGAACGGATCAACGTTCCGCCCAGCTTTGCTCGCAAGATCATCCACCCGGGCACCATCCCAGACCGGCAATGCCAGTCCAGCCGGATGTGCCGCGACAGGGCGAGCGAAGCTAAGCGTAGCGATAACCGTCAAAATCTTGCCTGATACCGGCAAATCAGCTGGGCTCTTTAGTAAGATGTTGCCGTACCCCGGTCGAAAAGCTTATCATTATCGGCAGAATTTTGGTCCCCGCGCAGCACCGCTGCGTGTAACCTTTGACAGTTATGCCGACAAATGAACCGAAGAAGAAGCGGACCGGTTACGCTCGCCTCAATCGATGTTCGGGAGTGCGCTACGGGAGCAGATAAAACATGAAAAGCTCTGATGAGCGCGCCGATACCAACCTGCTTGCGACTGCATTGAAGTTGATACGCAAGGACAGGCGCATGCGGCCGAGCGAAGTCGCCCAGGCGCTTGGCATGCCACTGCGATCCTACGAACATCTTGAGTCTGGCCGTGGCCGTTTTACCTTCGATCGACTCGTTCGCTTCACGGAGGTTACCAACAGCGATCCATTCGCTATTTTGGCGGTGCTCGCGCTCAAGACCCCGGAGTTCGCCCTCCGCTGCGCGGACAACAAGCTCATGACGATCTTGATGATCGCCATGAGCGAGATGAACGACGATCTCGGCGACGACATCACCTTCCTCGAATCTGGCATCCTCATCGGCGCGTTCACGCGTGTCGCGAAGGAGTTGACCGAACATATCTCCAAGCGGGACCTGTTTGCGGAAACTTGGCTTAAGGAGCGTAGCACGAAGATACAGGGCGCTCGCGCTTTGGACCGCCTGCGGCGTCGCACCACTGATTGATGGACGTGGTCGAGACATTTCTCGCTGGCACGGTTTCCGCCAGCAGCACCGCCGGGACATCGTGGCTAGGTCAATAGCAAATAGAGTCAGCCGGAGCAGCCGATCCCCAACGCAAGCGGAAAGGGCCGGCTCGGTTCGGGACTCGCGCTGGTTCGCGCTCCACAAGCTCTGGATGGCGAAAAGCCCGATCGCAATCCCCAAAATAATCCGAATGACCGCAAGCATGGAATTGCCATTCTCGATGCCGTTCGGCTGACCATGCCGCATTACCCGCTGGGCAGCGATTTCCATGGCGAGCTGCCGCACGCGCCCAAGCCGCATTTCGAGCATTGGGACATCCAGAAGCCCGCGCGCTGAGCCTTGGGGCGCCACGCGATAGTGCGATCAGGCAAAGGCGCCATGGATGAACCAGCACATCGGGCCGGTCGACGCGTGCTCGCCATCGCCTTGCCAGATCAGCCAGTAGCGCCCGTCGCCATCGACCTCGACCTGGAATAGCCCGGACCGACCGGGGCTGTATCGCCTCCTACCCGCCCTCGCGCCACCATTCGCAATGAAGGCGGCACGGCCCGTCGGCCTGGACGACGCGGTAGCGCCTGCCCTTCCAGGGGCATCTCGGGCGGATGGTCTGGTTCGGCGAGTGCGGACAGATCCTTGAAACCTCAGGGACAACCGCCAAGCGACTCCCAATTACAGATGTACGGCCTAAAATCGGCAATTGTGGGCCGACGACCGCAATTGGAACCCTTAGCCGCTCAGCTTTGGAACGGCCGAAGTGTTACAGCAACCGCGCGCTCTCCGGACATGACCGCGACGATCGGCGTCAGACGCTGGCGTCAATCGACATCAGCCATCGGCGGCCTCAGTCTTCAGGGGGATGCGGACGGTAAAGCTGCTTCCCTGGCCGACGCCGCCACTGGCGACCGAAATGCTGCCTTGATGCAGATCGACGAGCTGGCGTACCAGCGCGAGGCCGATGCCGAGCCCCCCCGCCGGCTGATTGGGTTCGCCGTCGACCTGGCTGAAGATTTCGAAGATCCCGGCTTGCTTGTCGGGCGGAATGCCAATCCCGTTGTCTTGGACCGCGATCTCGACATGCTCGCCGTTCTGCCCCGCGCGGAGCGCGATGGCGCCACCCGGCCGCGTATAACGGGCCGCATTGTTGAGCAGGTTGGCGACGATCTGGGCCATGCGGGTATGGTCCGCCTCCAGCCAGATCGGCTCGTCCGGCACCTCCGTGGTGAAGCTGTGCCCGGCCGCGTCGATATTGGCCTGGCTCGCCTCGATCGCCGAACGCAGGATCGTCGCGAGATCGATCCGCTCCTTCTGCAGTGAGATCTTGCCCTCGCTGATCCGCGAGGCGTCGAGCAGATCGTCGACAAGGCGGCGCAGATGCGCCAGCTGCCGCTCCATCCGCTCGCGAATATAGGGGGCCTGGTCGGTATCGGCGCGCTTCTGGAGCAGGTGCATGCCGGCGTGGAGCGCGGCGACCGGGTTGCGCAGCTCATGGGCGAGGATGGCGATGAACACGTCCTTGCGGCGGTCGGCCGCCTTGAGCGCGCGCGTCGCCGCTTCCAGCGCATCGCGCTGCGCCGCGACGATCTGCCGCTGGCGGTAGAGATCAAAGAAGACCTCCGCCTTGCTGCGCAGGATGTCGGCTTCGATCGGCTTCTGGATGAAATCGACGGCGCCCGCCTCATAGCCGCGGAAGCGGCGCTGCGCATCGGTCGTCCCTGCGGTGACGAAGATGATCGGGATATGGCGGGTGCGCTCATTGCCGCGCATGAATTCGGCGAGCTCGAACCCGTCCATGCCCGGCATCTGCACGTCGAGCAGGGCGAGTGCCACTTCGTGCTGGAGCAGCAGCTCGAGCGCTTCCTCGCCCGACCGCGCCCTCAGAATTTCCAGATCGTCGCGTCGCAGCAGCGCCTCAAGCGAGAGGAGATTCTCCTCCAGATCGTCGACGAGGAGGAACTTAACCGGTGGGCTGGTCATGCTGGAATGTCTTTCGTGAGATAGTCGGCGATCTCCTCGAGCGTGAGGACGCGTGCCGCTGGGCTGGCCGCGATTGCCGCGAGCGGCATGGTGGCGGCATAGGCAGTCTCGGGCTCTTCGATCAGCGCTACCCCGCCCGTATCGCAAATCGCCTTCAGGCCTTTCGCGCCATCCATATTGGCACCGGTCAGGACGATGCCGACCAGCGCGTCGCCGAAGCTATCAGCCGCGCTCTCGAACAGAACGTCGATCGAAGGACGAGAATATAGCACCGGCTCGTCGGCAGATAGCGAAAGGCTGCCGTCGGTCTCGACGAGCAGATGATAGTCGGGCGGCGCGAAATAGATCACACCCGGCAATGCTGGTTCCTTGTCCTCCGCTTCCCGGACGACCATCCGGCACTTGGCCTGAAACAATGGGGCCAGGATATTGCTGCGGTCGGTCGGTATGTGCACGACGATCAGGACCGGCACGGGGAAGTCCGCCGGCAGTTCGGGCAATAGCATGGACAGTGCCTGGATCGCGCCGGCGGACGCGCCGATCACCACGGCACGAGGCGGTGCGCCGCTCATCCTTCACGCCTCTGGTAGATCTTCTCTACGCGAATAAACTCGGCAAACCCGTCGGCATGCGTTGAGAAGCGAAGATTTTCCTTTGAACCCAACCCGAGAAAGCCGCCCCGCACTAGCGAGTCCCGAAACAGGCCGATCGCCCGATCCTGGAGCTCGCGGTTGAAGTAGATGAGCACGTTACGGCAGGAGATGAGGTGCATCTCGGCAAAGACCGCATCCGTCACCAGGCTATGGTCCGAGAACACCACCCGTTCCCTCAGGCTCTTATCGAACACCGCGCCGCCATAGCCGGTGGTGTAATAATCTGAGAGCGACGACTTGCCGCCGGACAAACGATGGTTCTCGGTGAAGCCCTTGATCCGGTCCAGAGCATAGATCCCCCGCGAAGCCGTCTCCAACGCTTCCTGGCTGATGTCCGTCGCATAGAAGATCGTGCGCGCCTCGAGTCCTTCCTCGCGGAACAGGATGACGAGCGAGTAGAGTTCCTCGCCGCCGCTGCAGCCGGCGATCCAGACCTTGAGCGACGGATAGGTTTTCAGGACCGGCACCACCTTCTCGCGGATTGCCTGGAAATAAGGCGGATCGCGAAACATCTCGCTGACCTGGATCGTCAGGTAGCCCAGCAGGCGAGACGGCATGGTCTCGTCGTGTAGCAATGCTTCCTGGAGGGCGGAGAAGGTCGGAAAGCCCATTTGCTGCCGGGCTTGCCGCAACCGACGCCTGATCGATGACTGGGCGTAATTCCGGAAGTCATAATGGTACCGCTGGTGCAGCGCCTCCAGCAGCAGCCTGATTTCAATATCCTCTAGGGGGTCGGGCAAGCGATTGATCCTCAGCGCGGCATCCAGACACGGACAAGCGAGAGCAGCTTGTCCACGTCCAGCGGCTTGGCCATGTAATCGCTGGCGCCCGCTTCGATGCAGCGCGCCTGATCGTCGGGCATCGCCTTTGCGGTCAGCGTGATGATCGGCAGCCGCTTCCAGCGCGCGTCCTTGCGGATCTCGCGCGTAGCGGTCAGTCCGTCCATTACCGGCATCATCACATCCATCAGCACGAGGTCGATGGCAGAACTTCCATCGGCGGCCGAATTCTCCAGCATTTCGATCGCTTCCTTGCCGTTTCGCGCTATTTCGATCGCGACGCCGTGCGGCTCGAGAATATTGGTCAGCGAATAGACGTTGCGGACGTCGTCCTCGACGATGAGGATGCGGCGGCCCTCCAGGATCGCGTCCCGGTTGCGGGCGGTCTGGATCATCTGCTGCTGCTCGGGCGGCAGGTCGGTCACCACCTGGTGGAGGAACAGCGAGACTTCGTCGAGCAGCCGCTCCGGTGACCGCGCTCCCTTGATGATGATCGAGTCCGAATAGCGCCGCAGCCGCTGCTCGTCATCGGCCGAGAGGTCGTGGCCGGTATAGACGATGACGGGCGGGAAACTGTGCGCCTGATCTACCTGCAGCGTCTCCAGCAGCGCGAAGCCCGAGGCGTCGGGCAGCGTGAGATCGAGGACCATGCAATCAAAGGTTTCGGCCTTCAGGCGCTCGAGGCACTCGGCGACCGTGCCGACGCCCACCGTTTCCACATCGCCCGATGCGAGCAGTTTCGCAACCGCATCGCGCTGGACGGGGTCGTCCTCGACGATCAGCACGCGCCGGGCGCTGCTGGAGAGCTTGGCGGAAAGCGCTTCGAGCACGCCGGCGAGGTCTTCACGCTTCACCGGCTTCACCAGATAGCCGATGGCGCCGAGGGACAGAGCCGTCTGGCTGTGATCGGCAGCGGAGACGACATGCACCGGGATGTGCCGGGTTTCGACATCGCGCTTCAGCCGGTCGAGCACGGCCAGGCCCGACTGATCGGGCAGGCCGACATCAAGCACGACGGCGCTCGGCTTGTATTGCCGGGCAAGCTGGAACGCCTCCTCCGCCGTGCCGGCGACCAGGCACCGGAAGCCCATCTCATGCGCAAGGTCACGCACGATCGCGGCGAAACTGGCGTCATCCTCGACGACCAGCAGGATGCGCTCGGCGCCGCCCAGCTTATCGCGATCGTCCTCGACGCGGCGGAATGGCTTCGCTGCCTTCGGCTTCTTGGTCGCGGCGGGAGCGGCATGCGCCGGCGCAGGGCGCGCCATGGGCTCCTCGCGCTCCGCGACCAGTCCAGGGTCATAGGAAAGCGGGATGTTGAGCGCGAAGCGGCTGCCCTTGCCGGGGGTGCTGCTGAGCGTGATCGCGCCGCCGAGCAGGCGCGCCAGTTCGCGCGAAATCGACAAGCCCAAGCCGGTGCCACCATATTTGCGGCTAATCGTGCCATCCGCTTGGCGGAAGGCCTCGAATATCTCGCGCTGCTGGTCCTCGCCGATGCCGATGCCGGTATCGATGACGCTGAGCGTAAGCTGGCCGGTGGCAGCTGGCGCGACTTCGAGGGTCACGCTGCCCTGCTCGGTGAATTTGAAGGCGTTCGATAGCAGGTTCTTGAGGATCTGCTCGAGGCGCTGACGGTCCGTATCGATCGTCGGGGGCGCGTCATCGGAGACGCGTATATCGAACGCGAGGCCGCGCTCGCCCGCGACCGGCTGGAAAACCTGCCGCATGTCCTTCGCCAGCCGATCGATCGCAACGGTCTCCGGCCGGATCTGCACATGGCCCGCCTCGATCTTGGAGAGGTCGAGGATGTCATTAATGAGCTGCAGCAAGTCGTTGCCTGAGGACTGGATGGTGGTCGCGTATTTGACCTGCTCCTCAGTGAGGTTGCCCTTGGGATTGTCGCCGAGCAGCTTGGAAAGGATCAGCAGCGAATTGAGCGGCGTACGCAGCTCGTGCGACATGTTGGCAAGGAAGTCGGACTTGTAGCGGCTCGCCTGTTCGAGTTCTCGCGCCTTGAGTTCCACCGACGCATTGGATCGTGTGAGATCGTCACGCTGCGCCTCGAGCAGCTGGGCTTGCTCTTCAAGCTGCACATTGGTCTGTTCCAGCTCGACCTGTTGCTGCTCGAGCCGTGCCTGCTGTTCCTTCAGCGCGTTGCCCTGCTCTTCGAGCTCCTCGTTCGAGACGCGAAGCTCCTCGCCCTGTACTTGAAGCTCCTCGGATTGGCGCTGCGTTTCCTGGAGCAGATTCTGCAGATCGGTGCGGAACCGGGCCGAGCGTAGCGCGACTCCGATCGCGCTGGCCGCCTGTGCCAGGAAGGTCATCACGTCCGGACCGACTGGCTGCAGGAAGCCGAGCTCGATCACGCCCTGCGCGGTGTCATCGGCGATCGCCGGCGCGATCGTCAGGTGGCGCGGCTTGTCCTGCCCGAGCGCAGAGCCAATCGTGAGATAGCCTTCGGGGATATCGTTGAGCATCGTCGCTTCGCGATCGGCGGCTACTTGTCCGAGCAGGCCTTCCTTCAGCGAGAAGCGCTCGGGAATCCTGGCGTCGCCCGGCACACCTAGCGTCGCGACCCGGCGGAAATGCCCGCCGTCGCCAGCGAAAAGCACCCCACCTTGCGCACCGAGGAACTTGGTCAAAAAGGCAAGGATGTTTTCGCCCAGTTCCTCATCCGACTGTTCGCCCAGCATCGCGGTGGTGAGCCGCGCCTGGCCCGCTTCCAGCCACCGCTGGCGTTCGCGGGACTTGGTTGCGCGACGCAGCAGCTCGCCGATTACCAAGGTCAGGACGATGCCGACTACCGCAGCCAGCAGACCGGTGAGCTGGGCGCCCTTATAGGCATCCGCCATTTCCGCAAGTCGCTGCTGGCGCAGGCGAGCTTCCTCTTCCTGCATCAGGTCGAGCTGGGTGCGGATCGCATCCATCTCCGCTTTGCCACGGTCGCTGTTGACGAGCGCCAGCGCCGCGGTCGCGCCACCTTCCTTGCGAAGATCGATAGTCTGCCTGAGTTCGGCGAGCTTCGCGCCGACATGGCGCCGAAGCGGTGCCATGCGCGCCTGCTGCGTTGCATTGTCGCGCGTCAGTTTCTCGATGGCGTCGAGCTTGATACCGACCCGCGACGCCGCCTCGTTATACGGGCCGAGATACTGGTCCCGGCCGGTGAGCAGATAGCCGCGCTGGCCGGTTTCTGCGTCCTGGAGGGTCAAGAGAAGCTCATCGAGCCCGGTGATGACATCATGCGAATGGCGTATGCGGGCATCGCTATCGCGCAGGATCGTGACGTTCCGGTAGGCGATCGAACCGCTGACCAGAAAGAACAGCACGACGAGCAGGAGCCCGATCCCTGCGCCGAGGTTCACGCCCGACCGGGGCGCTGTCGAACTAGGTTCGAAAGATTGCTTCATCGATTCCGTCTCTCAAAGTCTTGCCGCGGCTATCCCCGATTTCCCCAATCGGATCAAAGGCTATTGGTCTACGATCGGGTTCGGCCCACAGCAGATCGGCTGGCCGAATAGGTGCGCACGGTATCTGGCGTCGATTTGTGCAACGGGTGCGCCGCTGCAGGATGTCATGGCAGCGCTGACACGCTGACGATCAAGCATTCGATGGAGGAAAGCGCGAGGCAAGCGTGCCTTTGACAGGAGTGATCGACATCGGGGGCGCAACTAGCGCCGCTTCGCTCGAAAGCCCCTACCCCGCGCCCAGCAAATACTCGGCCCAAATTCCCATCAGCGGCCTACGCTGGTCGAAATATGCCGTTCGATGATATGCCCGTTCGGTCTTGTCCTTGACCTTATGTGCCAACACCGATTCCGCAACAGCACCAGGCACCAAGGGCTGCGTTTCACCGCACCAGTCGCGAAAACCCGAACGCACCGAACCATGCACCGTGAAACCCGATCCTCCAGCGAGCTTGAAAGCCTTAGCGATCGTGGCGTCCGACATGGATGTCCGCTTGGCGCCGGGAAAGACGATTGCACCCGCCTTCATGCCGAATAGACGCCCGATTTCACGCAGTATAGCAACGGCCGGTTCCGAAAGTGGCACGACATGCGCCCGCCCTTTCTTCATGCGGTCTCCAGGCACGACCCATCTCCGACCCTCGAGATCGATTTCGCTCCATTTCATGCCACGCACCTCGCCGGTACGAGCGCAGGTGTAGAACACGAATAGCAGCGCCAGCCGTGCGACGGTGACAGGTGCTCGCCGCACACTCGAGATCAGGGTTGGCAGATCCCGATAGTCCATTGCGGCAAAGTGCTCCTCTTGCCGCGAATTGGTTTCCGTGCGCCGCGGCAAGGCTTCCTGGATTTCCTTGGCGACCGGCACCGCTTCCCTGCGCTCGCCTTTGGTAATCCGCGCGGCGCGCAGCACGGAACATATGCGTTGCTGCACGCGGTCGGCGGTCTCGGGTTTATCGAGCCAGATAGGGGCAAGCGCGCGAGCAATGTCGCTCGCGTCGATTATATCGACCCCCTTCTCGCCGAGTGTCGGGAAGGCGTAGGTTTTCAGCGAGGCAAGCCAGGTCTCTCGGTGTTTGTCGTTACGCCAGCTTGCCTTGTTGGCCTCCCAATAGGCGGTGGCTTTCCGCTCGAATGTGGGAACGACGACCTTGTCCTTCTTCCACTCCTCGACGGGATCGAGCCCTGCCCTCAACAGGCGCCGGCCTTCCGCGGCCTTCTGCCTGGCCTCCGCCAAAGTCAGCATCGTACGGCGCCCAATGGGCACCGCCTCGATTACCTCGGTTGCAGGGCCTCGAAACCGTTCGGTATCGACGCTGCCGAGCCCCACGTCTCGACGCACACCGTCGACCATGATGCGCAGAACCCAGCTTCTCGCGCCGGTCGGTTTCACAAGGAGAATCAGTCCGCCGCCGTCGGTATACCGTCCAGGCGTCTTGGTCCTCAGCTTGATTGCGGTCAGTTGGTTGGACTTCATGTCCGACTCCAATCGTTCCCACAATATATCGCGGCTTACCGCGAACTGCAATGGAAACGCATGGACGAGAAATCGCAGAAATCTGCGACTTCTGACAAAATTCGGACGCTAACGGATCGGGAAAAATGGGCGGCTGGTGGAGCTGAGGGGAATCGAACCCCTGACCTCTGCAGTGCGATTGCAGCGCTCTCCCATCTGAGCTACAGCCCCGCCGCCGGGCCCTGGGAAACCCAGGGAGGCGCCCCCATTAGCGAGACCCGCACGGCGATGCAACCGGCTGCGCATGCTTCGCCCAGCGGTTTTTCGATCGCGGCGAAACGCACGCGAATCACACGGAAATTCCGGAACTGATCGGCGTCTCGCTCGCTTGAATCGGCGGATCGGCGCACCGCTCCCCGTGCCGCCGTCCCAGACCGATCAGGAGATTTGGAGATGGACGACCGCAACCGCCCCTATGGCCCGCGGGATAGCTTCGACGGGCGCAGCCCCGGCGGCGACTATACCCAGGATTACGGCTCCGGCCGCGACTATACCTATTCCAGCGCGCGCGATTATGCCGCCGCCGGCGAGCTCGGCTCAGGCCGCAGCCGGGCGCCCCATGGCGGCCGCGACTATCGCGACGAATGGAGCCGCAACCGCTCCGACTATCGCAGCGCCGGCCCGCGTGCCGGCTATGGTTCGGATCGCCAGCGCAGCGATGGGGGCCCGGATCGCGACCGCGGTTACGACCAGGATCGCGGCTTCTTCGAGCGCGCCGGCGACGAGGTCC
This sequence comes from Sphingomonas sp., assembly GCA_040508955.1. GTDB lineage: Bacteria > Pseudomonadota > Alphaproteobacteria > Sphingomonadales > Sphingomonadaceae > Sphingomonas. The sequence continues at coordinate 12,824 of JBEVLV010000051.1, forward strand.
GCTCCTGGTTCGGCGACGAGGAAGCCGAGCGCCGCCGCGAGCGCGACCAGCGCTATGACGAGGCACTGGCGCGCAATGACCGCCGCGGGCATCCCGACGAACACTACACCGCCTGGCGTCGCAGCCGCATCGCCGAGCTCGACCGCGACTATGACGAATATCGCCGGGAGAATGCCCAGCGCTTCGAGAACGAGTTCAATTCGTGGCGCACCGAGCGCACGGGTCAGCGCGATGGCCTGCGCCGTGTGGCCGAGCATATGGAGGTGCTCGGATCGGACGGCGCGCATGTCGGCACCGTCGACAAGGTGCGCGGCGACCGTATCCTGCTCACCAAGAGCGACAGCGACGCCGGCGGCCATCATCACTCGATCCCGTCGCGCTGGATCGCCTCGGTCGACGACAAGGTGACGCTGCGCAAGACCGCCGACGAGGCGCATGCGCACTGGAAGGACGAGGAGCGCGCCGGCGCGCTGTTCGGATCGGAACGCGACGACCAGTCCTGGCGCACCGATCACAACCTCAACCGGAGCTTCTCGGGCACCTATTGAGATACCGAACGTGAGCGAAACTGGGCCCGGGCTCGTCCCGGGCTCTTTTTTATGCTCAACCGGCGAGGAACGCGTCGAGCGCCGCTTTGAACGGAGCAGGCTGGTCGAGCATGATGAAATGCCCGCTCTCCGCGACGCCCTTGAAGTCCGCATGGGGCAGGCCGGTATATTCGCGCCGATAGAAATCGAGTATCTGCGCCTCGCCGCCGCGCGCCGCCGTCCAGGGCACCAGCACGGTGATCGGCGTCGCGATCCCGGACAGTTCGCCGCGCAGATCGGTCAGCATATCCTCGTATATCGCCTGACCCGCCACGCGCATGTCCGCGGCAGCGGACCAGGCCGCGACCTGCGCCTGCGATTCCGGCTTGAGCGCGTTCTGGCGCGCGATCGCCTGGCCGACGGCTGCCGGAAACGGCTTGCCGTACAGTCCCGTCATCTGTGCGCGCGCCATCTCGGCGTTGCCCTTGATCGAATCGACAGTGGAGCCCGGAACGAAAGCGCTGCCGACGAAGGGCAGTGCGTCGACGATCAGCGCCTTGCCGACATCGCCGGGATGCGCCTTGGCGAGCATCAGCGCCGCGAGCCCGCCCAGCGAATGGCCGACCAGCGCGGCGCCCTGGAGCTTCCGCGTCGCGATCAGCTGATGGAGATCCGCCACGATGCCCGCCAGGATACCGGGCTTCAGATTGCCGCGCGGATCTTCCCCGGCAAAGCCGTTGACCTGCACCAGATAGACGGTGTGCGTCCGGGCGAGGTCGGGCGCGACGCCGTCCCACACCGCGCGTGGCGAGGAGAGGCCGGGGATCAGGATCACCGGACTGCCCTTCCCCATCACCTGCACGGAGACATGCTCCATCTGTATCGCCGCTTCGGACGCAAGGGCCGTGCCGTGCGCGGGTTGCGACGCCAGCATCGTCGGAACGCCGGCGGTGAAGAGCGCGGTGAACAGAATGTGGCGGATCATGGTCGGGGTTCCTTTGCGGGGTTCATGAAAATGGCCTCGATCGGCATTTCGAAAACATCGGCGATCCGGAAGGCGAGCGGCAGCGAGGGATCGTAGCGGCCGGTCTCGATCGCGTTCACGCTCTGGCGCGAAACTTCGAGGCGCTCGGCCAGGTCCTGCTGGCTCCAGGCACGCTCGGCACGCAACACGCGCAGCCGGTTGTTCATTGTCCGGCGCTCAGCCGATCGCGCAGACCCAGAATGCACTGGACGAGCCCGAAGCTGCCGCACCAGATCGGAAAGGCGAGGAAGGTGGCGAAGTGCGGCACGACGCCGCCCATCTCCAGGAACCCCCAGACGGTGGTGATCGCCAGCGTGATCCCGATCCCGACGATCATCGCAGTCACCAGTCGCGAACGGATGAACTCGTCGGTCTCCTCGGCGAGATACAGTCCCATCACCGCGATCACCGCGAGCAGCGGCAATGCCGGCAACAGCGACAGGAGAACGAGCGCCGCTCCGTGCGGATCATAGCTGTTCGCCACCCAGGTGCAGGCGAACAGCACCACGACATAAGCGGTCATCGCCGGAACGAAGCGCCGGATATAGCGGCGCTGCGCGGGATTGGTCCTGGCCATGTCAAGCGCCCTTTCGAATCAGTAAAGGAAGCTTTACATAAGCCCGACCAGACATGTCAATGTCACTTTACATATCGGAACGCATCAGGGTTGAGCCGCATCCTCTCGAACCTCGCGCGTTCCGGAATCCTCCAGCCGGGCACGCCGGATTCGTAGCCCGACGAACAATACCGTCGGCCAGAACACCGTGTTGACCACGTCGCTCAGCGTGTCCGGCATCCATTGGCCGTGGTTGATCCGGTCGAGGATCTCGTTGCCGAATTCGGCCAGATAGACGCAGGCAAGCGGTATCGGGGTGGCAAGCGAGCGGCGGGTTATGACCCGGGCAAGGAACAGCACGGCCATTCCCGCATGGATATGCAGGACGGTATCCGGCGCGCCGGTTCCGTCGCCCACCCATTGGATCAGCCGTGCATAGAGCGCTATCGGGTTCATCCGGCGCCCTTACGGACAATCCGCCCGAGCCACCAGCGCCCTGGCTAGCCGGCCAGTTGCTCCACCATGTCCGCCGCCAACAGACTCAGCGTGTCGTCGCGCGCCCCCATCAGCACGACGCGGTCGCCGGGGCGGGCCTCGGCGACCAGGTGCGCCGCCGCCGCCGCCCGGTCGGGGATATGGAGCGCGCGCCGCCCGGTCGCGGCTATGTCGGCGACGATATCCGCGCTGGTCACCTCGCGCGTCACCGTGCCGCCCTGATAGACCGGATCGGGCAGCACCAGCAGGTCGTCCGCGTCCAGCCGCTCGGCGAACATCGCGACCAGCTCGCGCCGCATCACCTTGAGCGGGCCATATCCGTGCGGCTGGAACAGCAGCAGCAGCCGGCCAGGAAAGACGTGGAGCGTATCGAGCGTCGCCGCGATCTTGTCGGGATTGTGCCCGAAATCGTCGATCACCGCGACGCCGCCGCGCTCGCCGACCAGCTCGAAACGGCGCTTGAGTCCCTCGAACCCCTCGATCGCGCGCACCGCGTCCTCGGTCGTCACGCCCGCCGCCTTCGCCGCACCGATCGCCGCGAGCGCATTCGAGACATTGTGCCGTCCCGGCACCCGTAGCGTCACGCGATGCCGTGCGCCGCTCCGCTCGACCAGATCGAACGCTGCGCCGAAGCGCTGCGCCTCGAGTTTCTCGGCGGCGAGATCGGCGTGGCGCTCGATCCCGAAGGTCAGCAGCCGCGCGGCGGGCAGTGCCATTGCCAGCGCCGCGCCCTCGCCATTGTCGAGATTGACCACCGCGGTCGCCGCCTTGGCGATGAACCCGCCGAACAGGGTGCGCAATTCCTCGAGCGACTTATGGTCGAGGCTGACATTGTTGAGCACCGCGATCTTGGGCCAGTACAGCGCGATCGACCCATCGCTCTCGTCGACCTCGGAGACGAACGCGTCGCCCTCACCCACCAGCGCGCTCGCGAAGGGCGCGTCGGCCGTCGCGAAATTCTTCATCACCGCGCCGTTCATCACCGTGGGATCACGGCCGAGCGCATGGAGGATCCAGCCGATCATGCCCGTCACGGTCGACTTGCCGCTCGTTCCCGCCACACCGATCGACATCGGCGCCGCGTTGAACAGGCCGGCGAGCAATTCCGCCCGACTCATCCGCGCGTTGCCGAGCGCTGCGGCCTGCACCATGTCCGGCACGGTCGCTTCGATCGCGGCGGAGGCCACCACGACCTGGTCGGGCGAGACGATGCCGCTGCCGTCCTGCGGGAACAGCGCCACGCCGCGCCGCGCCAGATAGTCGAACTTGGCCGGCAGCCGTCCCGAATCGAGGCTGCGGTCCGATCCCGCCACGGTCGCGCCCTGGCCTGCCAGGATCATCGCCAGGGGCATCATGCCCGATCCGCCGATGCCGACGAAGAAGTAGGATTTGCCGTGATGCATGGCCCCGCGCTATCGGCAATTCACGGTCAAGGGGCAAGTGTATGCGCATTGGAGTGGTGGCACCCGCACGAACGGTCAGCCGGGAATCCGCGCTGCGGCTGTCGGCGTTCATGGCGCTCACCTATCCCGATCACGATATCGTCTATCACCCGCAATGCTTCATGGAGCAGGGCCACTTCGCCGGGCCCGACGCGGTGCGCGCCAAGGCGTTCCTGGAGTTCGCCAACGATACCGGCTTCGACGCGATCTGGTTCGCGCGCGGCGGATACGGCTCGAACCGCATCCTCGAGGCGGTCATGCCGCAGCTCAACGTCGCGGCAGGGCACAAGACCTATATCGGCTTCTCCGACATGGGCTTCATGCTCGGCGCGCTCTATGCCCGCCGTATCGGCCGCCAGGCGCACGGATCGATGGCATCGAGCCTGGGCAAGGACGACAAGGGCGACGCCGCGGGCTGGGTGCTCGGCTGGCTGATCGACGGCGACAAGCGCGGGCTGGAGCCGGGCCTGGCCGATGGCCGCCCCGCCGCAGCGTTCAACCTGTCGATCCTCAACGCCCTTATCGGCACCAAATACCTGCCCGATCTCACCGATCACGTCCTCTATATCGAGGAGGTCGACGAGCCGCTCTACCGGATCGATCGCATGCTCTTCCAGATGGCGCACGCCACCCAGCTCAAGGGCATCGCCGGCATCCGTCTGGGCGCGGTCAGTTCGGTCAAGGACAATGGCGAGGCCGAGGGCAGCTATGATTTCGGCGAGACGATCGACCAGATGATCGTCCGCTGGTGCGGCGAGATGGGCGTCCCCTATCTCGGCCGCGCCGAGATAGGCCATGTCGCGTTGAACAAGGTCGTGCCGTTCGGAGTAGCCTGATGCCCGATGCCGCCGCCCTTCGCACCCGCTTCGGCGCCGTCCCGCTGCTCGCGCATCCCTCGCCGATCGAGCGCCTCGAACGACTGGAGCAGGCGCTCGGCACCCGCGTCCGCATCTTCGTCAAGCGCGACGACGTCGCCGGCATCGGCGGTGGCGGCAACAAGCTCCGGAAGCTCGAATTCCTGCTCGGCAACGCGATCGCGCAGGGCTGCGACACCTTCGTCACCACCGGCGGCATCCAGTCCAACCACGCCCGGCTGAGCGCGGCCGCATCTGCACGGATGGGCCTCGCCTGCGAGCTGATGCTCGCCGATCTCGTTCCGCGCCACGACACGGACTATCGCGCCAACGGCAACGTCCTGCTCGACGGGCTGTTCGGCGCAAGGGTGCATGCCGTCCCCGCCGGCGAAGACGCCCTCGCCGCCGCCCATGCCCGCGCGGGCCAGCTCCGCGCCGAAGGCCGCCACCCCTATGTCGTCGGCGCCGGCGGCTCCTCGCCGGTCGGCGCGCTCGGCTATGCTGCATGCGCCTGGGAGATCCTCGCGCAGGAGCACGCGGCGGACCTCCGCTTCGCCCGGATCCTCATCCCGAACGGCAGCGCGGGCACCCATGCCGGCCTCGCCGCGGGTATGGCGACGGCGGGCGGGGATCCGGCGCGCATCCGGTCCTTCACCGTCCTCGCCCCGCTCGAAACCGCGCTGGCGGACACCGCCGCGCTCGCCCGCGCCACCCTCGAACGCATCGGCACCGGCGGCACCATCGACGATGCCGCGATCCACATCGACGGCAGCCAGCGCGGCCCCGGCTATGGCATCCCGACCGACGCGATGCTCGAAGCCGTGCGCCTGCTCGCCCGCACCGAGGGGCTGCTGCTCGACCCGGTCTATAGCGGCAAGGCATTCGCCGGCCTGATCGCCGCGATCCGCGCGAAGACCTATGCGCCCGGCGAGGCGGTGCTCTACGTCATGACCGGCGGCGTGCCGGGCCTCTTCGCCTATCGCGAAGCGTTTTAGAGGGTCACGCCTCCCATCGTCACCCGCCCCCATCGTCACCCCGGACTTGTTCCGGGGCCCACCAGGAGGCAAGCGTTGGACGAGAAGTGATGCTCAGCGGATGGGGCTAAATCGGCCCCGGAACGAGTCCGGGGTGCCGAAGAAGGTCGGCGCTAGTCCTAACTCTCACCCCCGCGTCGGATCGATCAGGTATTTCTCCCCCGTCGCCTTGCGATCATAGGCGCGCAGCACCTCGGGATCGAGCGCCTCGGCCAGGCCGATCGTACGCGTGTAGCGGCTCGCGAAGGTCGTGGTCAGCTCGTCCGCCACGCGCTGGCGCAGCCGCATGCCCACTTCCGGCCCGGCCTTCATCAGGAACGGCATCACCAGCCAGCCCGACACGCTCCAGCTGAAGCCGAAGGCCAGCCGGTTGAGCGCGGTCGGCGAAAGGTCCAGCGCGCCATAGATGTAGAGCTGCTTGAAAGTGTTCGAGCCGTAGCGGCTATATTCGGTCATGCCGCGCGCCGCGGCCTGTTCCATCGCCTGCAATATATCGCTGCCCAGCGTGCCCCCGCCGATCGCGTCGAAGGCGATCGTCGCGCCGGTCTCGGCGATCGTATCGACCAGCTTCGCGCGGAAATCCGCATCGCGGCTGTTCAGCACATGGGTCGCGCCGATTTCGCGCAGGATCGTCGCCTGCTCCTCCGAGCGGACGATGTTCACCAGCGGCACGCCGTCCTTCAGGCAGAGCTTCTGGAGCATCTGGCCGAGATTGGACGCCGCGGCGGTATGGACGATCGCCTTGTGCCCCTCGGCCCGCATCGTCTCGACAAAGCCCAAAGCGGTCAGCGGATTGACGAACATCGACGCGCCGTCCGCCGCGCTCGCACCTTCGGGCAGCGGCACGACATCGCGCGCCTTGAGCTTGCGATGATCGGCATACATGCCGCCGCCGATCATCCCGACGCGCCTGCCTATCAGCGCCGCGGCATCGGCCCCGGCCGCGATCACCGTGCCCGAGCCTTCATTGCCGACCGGCAGCGCCTGGCCGACCCGTGCCTTCACCCCGGCAAGGCGCCCCGCGGCCACGTCGAAGGTCAGGACCGGACGCTCGGCAGTGCCGCCGGCCCGCAAGGTCGAAACATCGGCCGGGCCGAGCAGCAGCCCCAGGTCGCTTGGGTTGATCGGCGCGGCTTCCACCCGCACGATGATCTCGTCGGCGGCCGGATCGGTCAGTGTGACCGCATCGAGCCGCAGCTCAAGCGTTCCGTCCTCGCGCACCGTCGACCGCAATTCGCGCCCGGTCACCATCCTCGCCTCCATCCTCGATTTTGACGCGCAGGGTGAAGCGCCACGCCCAATGGGTCAATCGCCCTCGACCAGCGCGACGATGTCGAAGTCATAGCGTTCCCAGCCCCGCTGGCGGGCGGCGCCAGACGCCGCGGCGGCCGCCTCCTTCTTCTTCGCCTCGGCGAGCGACTTGGTGTGCCCCCAGAACACCTCGGTCTTCCCGCTGCCGAGATGCGCGACGAGCCGCCAGTAATGGGTGAAGGGCGTCGCGGTCGGCCCGATCGTCTTCACATAGCCGTCGGGCAGGGTCGCGGTGAGGAGCCGTTTCTTCTTCGCCATGGCCCGGCGCTCAGTCCGCCACGCGCCCCACGCGCACCAGCGTCCCGTCGGGATCGCTCACCGCGAACTCGTACATGCCCCAGGGTTTCACATGCGGCGCGCCCTGCTCGATGATGTTGTCGCGCACCCGATCGGCCACCGCGTCGACATCCTCGGCATAGAGGTAGATGCCGAACGGGTTGTGCCCCGGCACCAGCCATCCGGTCACCGCCTGGTTGAGGTGGAGGTGCCAGCCCTTGCCATCCGCCAGGATGCGGTAATGGCCATGGTCGCTCGTCACCTGGAACCCCAGCCGCTCGTAAAAGGCCTGGCTCCGGTCGAGATCGTTGCACGGCAGGATCGCGGCCGCGCCGTGGATCTGGGCGTCGGGCGTCTGGCTCATCCGAATATCTCCCATCACGGCGCGGGCATTTCCATCGCCGCTTGCCTATATTGCACCGGCGAAGGCATAAGCCGCCCTCTCTGGAAACCCCAACAGAAAGTCCATTCCCGTGTCCGAGATGTTCCGCATTACGCTGCCCGACGGTTCCGTCCGTGAGGTAGCCCCGGGGACTACCCCGGCGGACATCGCCGCGGCGATCGGTCCGGGTCTCGCCAAGGCCGCCATCGCCGCCCGCGTCGACGGCGAGCTACGCGACATCACGCGCCCGTTCGAAGGCGACTCGCAGCTCGCGCTGGTTACCGCGAAGAACGAGGCCGACGCGCTCGAGCTCGCGCGCCACGATTATGCGCATATCCTTGCCGAGGCGGTGCAGAAGCTGTTCCCGGGCACGCAGATCACCTTCGGCCCGTCGACCGACGACGGCTTCTACTACGACTTCGCGCCCAAGGATCGCCCCTTCACCGAGGAGGACCTGCCCGCGATCGAAGCGGAGATGCGCAAGATCATCGCCGCCGACCAGCCGCTGATCCGCGAAGTGTGGAGCCGCGCCGACCTGATCGCGCGTTGGCAGCGCGAAGGCGAGACCTTCAAGGCCGAATGGGCCGCCGAGCTTCCCGAGGGCGAGGAGCTGACGGTCTACAAGGCCGGCAAGGGCGAGGACGCCTGGCTCGACATGTGCCGCGGCCCACACCTCGCCTCGACCGGCAAGCTCGATCCGAACGCCTTCAAGCTGACGCGCGTCTCGGGCGCCTATTGGCGCGGCGATCAGGCCAACGCGATGCTCTCGCGCATCTACGGCACGGGCTGGCTCAACAAGAAGCAGCTCGACGAGCATCTCGTCCGCCTCGAGGAAGCCGCCAAGCGCGATCACCGCAAGATCGGCCAGGAGATGGACCTGTTCCACCTCCAGTCCGAGGCGCAGGGCAGCGTGTTCTGGCACCCCAAGGGCTTTATCCTGTGGCGCCAGCTCGAGGCCTATATGCGCCGCCGTCTCGATGCCGCGGGCTATAACGAGGTGAAGACGCCGCAGCTGATGGACTCGCGCCAGTGGGAGCAGTCCGGCCATTGGGGCAAGTATCGCGAGAACATGTTCGTCGTGCCCGACGAGATCCCGGGCACCGACGAGAGCGGCCCCGTGCTCTCGGGCAAAGGCGACCTGATGGCGCTCAAGCCGATGAACTGCCCGGCGCACGTGCTGATCTTCCGCCAGGGCATCAAGTCGTATCGCGACCTGCCGATCCGTATGGCCGAGTTCGGCTGCTGCCACCGCAACGAGCCGCACGGCGCGTTGCACGGCATCATGCGCGTCCGCCAGTTCACCCAGGACGACGCGCATATCTTCGTGCGCGAGGATCAGCTGATCGCCGAGATCAAGGATTTCTGCGACCTGCTCGACAGTGTCTACAAGCATCTCGGCTTCGACAAATATGCGATCAAGCTCGCGCTGCGCCCCGAGAAGCGCTTCGGCTCGGAAGCGATGTGGGACAATGCCGAGCAGGTGCTGCGCGACGCGGTCAAGGCCGCCGGCCGCGATACCGAGGAATATGGCTGGGAGGAGCTCCCCGGCGAAGGCGCCTTCTACGCGCCCAAGCTCGAATTCCACCTGACCGACGCGATCGGCCGCACCTGGCAGGTCGGCACGATCCAGGCCGACGAGGTGCTGCCCGAGCGCCTCGATGCGAGCTATGTCGGCGAGGACGGCAACCGCCACCGCCCGGTGATGCTCCACCGCGCGATCCTCGGCACGTTCGAGCGCTTCATCGGCATCCTGATCGAGCATCA
>JBEVLV010000052.1:0-17529 GCA_040508955.1 Sphingomonas sp.
CTGACGATGTCGCCCGGCAAGATCATGCCGCTGGCCAAGAGCTTCGCACTGCCTGGGGCGATCCTGCTCCTCGTCGCGCTGATGGTCGTGCCGGTGCCGGCCTTCATGCTCGACATCTTCTTCGTGATGAACATCATGATCAGCCTTGCCGTGCTGATGGTCGCGCTCAATGCGCAGAAGCCGCTCGATTTCTCGGCTTTCCCCACGGTGCTGCTGTTCGCCACCCTGTTCCGCCTCGGCCTCAACGTCGCCTCGACCCGCGTCGTGCTGGTACACGGCCACGAGGGCGAGGCCGCGGCGGGCCATGTCATCGAAAGCTTCGGCACCTTCCTGATCGGCGGCGACTATGTCGTCGGCCTGTTCGTCTTCGCGATCCTGATCATCATCAACATGATCGTCGTGACCAAGGGCGCCGGCCGCGTCTCCGAAGTCAGCGCCCGCTTCACCCTGGACGCCCTGCCCGGCAAGCAGATGGCGATCGACGCCGATCTGAACGCTGGCCTGATCACGCCCGACGACGCGCGCGCGCGCCGCATCGAGGTCTCGACCGAGGCCGATTTCTACGGCGCGATGGACGGTTCGTCCAAGTTCGTGAAGGGCGACGCGATCGCCGGCCTGCTGATCCTGGCGATCAACATCATCGGCGGGCTCATCCTGGGCGTCGTCAGCCACAAGATGGCGGTGGGCGAGGCGGCGCAGACCTATGTGCTGCTCGCGATTGGCGACGCGCTGGTCGCGCAGCTGCCGTCGCTGATGCTGTCGATCGCCGCCGCCGCGATCGTCACCCGCGTCGCTTCCAGCCACGATCTCGCCGGCCAGATCGGCAGCCAGTTCGGCAGCCACAAGACCTGGATGCCGGTCGCGGTGATCCTGGGGTTGCTCGGCCTGCTGCCCGGCATGCCGCATTTCGTGATCCTGCCCGCCGCCGCCGCCGCCGGCTTCGCCGCATGGAAGCTCAGGAAAATCGCCAACCGCCCACCGCCGCCGGCCCCCGCGCCCGAGGCGCCCGACCTGTCCAAGATTGGCTGGGACGAGGTGACCGATAATATGCAGGTGATGCTCGACATCGGCTACGGCCTGGTGCCGCTGGTCGACGAGCGCCGCGGCGGACCGTTGATGGGCCGCATCACCGGGGTGCGCCGCCAGCTCTCCAAGGATCTCGGCTTCGTCGTGCCGCAGGTGCGCGTGCGCGACGACATCAATCTGGCGCCCTTCACCTATCGCATCGTGCTGGGCGGCGTGGTCGTCGGCGAGGACAGCGCCTCGCCCGACGAGATGCTCGCGCTCGACACCGGCCAGGCCTCGGGCCGCCTCAACGGCAAGCCGGTCAAGGATCCGACTTTCGGGCTCGATGCGGTGTGGATCCATGCGAGCGATGCCGATGCGGCTACCGGCATGGGCTATCTGGTCGTCGATCCCGGCACCGTGGTCGCGACGCATCTCAACCAGGCGTTGCTCCAGCACGCATCCGACCTGCTCGGTCCGGACGAGGTCCAGTCGTTGCTCGACGGGCTCAAGGAGCGCGCTGCTGCTCTGGTCGCCGCGCTCTGCCCGCAGCCGGTGCCGCTCACCACGCTGACCGCGGTGCTGCGCGGGCTGTTGGCGGAGAACATCCCGCTCAAGGAATTCCGCCGGATCGCCGCGGCGATCGCCAGCGCCGCCCAGCGCACGCTCGACGCCGACGAGATCATCGAGCTGATCCGCCCCGATCTCGGCCCGCTGATCATCCAGAAGCTGTGCGGCGTGCGCGAGCCGCTGCGCGTGATGACGCTGGAGGGGCAGCTCGAGGGGCTGCTCGGCCAGGCGGTCCGCTCCGATCCGTCGCGGCGTCACACGATCGAGCCCGATCTCGGCCGGCGCATCGCCGACGCGCTGCAGCGCGCTGGCGGGCCGCTGGTGGCGGAGGCCAAGCCTTTCGCGCTGGTCGTCCAGCCGGCGATCCGCGTCGCGATCCGCAAGCTGATCAAGAATGTCCTGCCCGATACGCCGGTGATGAGCTTCTTCGAGGTGCCCGAGGACAAGGCCGTCGAGGTCGTCGCCGTGATCGGTGCGCCGGAGGCGCTGCCCGCATGAACGCTCACACCCCGAACAACTGGCCGATGAACAGGAACGAGATGGCTTCGTCCCCGCTTACCTATGCCCGTACGCCGCAGCGCGATGCCGAGGCGCTGGTGCGCAAGCACCTGCCGCTGGTGCGGCGGCTCGCCTGGCACATCCACGGATCGATGAGCACGATCGTCGAGATCGAGGACCTGATCCAGATCGGCATGGTCGCGCTGATCGAGGCGGTGGCGAGCTTCGAGGATCGCGGCGCGGTGACGTTCGAGCAATATCTGGTCACGCGGGTGCGCGGCGCGATGATCGACGAGCTGCGGCGCCAGGCGACGCTGACCCGCGGCGCGATGCGGCGAAGGCGCGCCTATGGCGATGCCGTGTCCGCGCTGACGGTCGAACTGGGCCGGGCGCCGACCGATATCGAGCTGGCCGGGCGGCTGGGCGTCACGGTCGAGAAGCTGCGTACCGAATATGCGACCGCCGAGGCGGTGCGTTTCGATTCGATCGACGAGATGTATTCGGACGAATCGCCCTGGTTCATGTCCGACGAGCCCGACGCGTTCGAGCAGCTCGCGGAGAGCGACCAGCGCGAGGCGCTGATCGAGGCGATCACCGAGCTTCCTGAACGCGAGGCGCTGGTGATCCAGCTCTATTATGTCGAGGAACTCAACCTCGAGGAGATCGGCCAGGTGATCGGCGTGGGTGCGGCGCGCATCTGCCAGATCAAGGCGGCGGCGCACGCCAAGCTGAAAAAGGCGCTGGCGAAGCGGCTGGGATAGTCGCTTTCGATACCAACGGCCGTTGCGCCGCCTCCACGATTATCGCATCACCCGCGCCTTCACGGGTGATGGGGTATCGGTACATGGCGAAGCGTTTCCTGTTGGCTGCCACGGCGGCGGTCAGCCTGTTTTCCTCTGGCGCGCACGCGCAGGACTGGATTGTTCGTCCCGAATGGGTGCGCGCGCATGAATCCTTCCTCGCCAACGATGCGCTGCAGGGGCGCGGCAGCGCGACCCGCGACGAGGCGATCGCTGCGGCCTATGTCGCCGCGCAGTTCGAGAGCTTCGGCCTGAAATTCGCGCCGGGGATGCAGACCTATACCCAGAAGGCCGAGATCGTCCGCCTCCGGCTCGACGGTCCGGTGGCGCTGACCGTTGACGGTGCGAGCGTCGCCGACCCGAAGCTGCTGATGGGGCGGGCCGACGGCGTCGCCGGCAAGCTGCAGGTCTATGCCGGCAAGAAGCCCGAAGGCGTTCCCGCCGGCGACGTGGTGCTCGTCAGCGGCGACGCACCCGCGATGCAATATTATCGCGCGGCCAGCGAGAAGAAGGTCAAGTTGCTCATCGTCCGCGACAGCGAGATGATGCAGAAGACCTATGAGGGCATGGGCGGCAGGCCGCGCATGCCGACCTATCTGGGCGGCGGCGAGGTGCCGGAGCGCACCGCGATGGTGATACTGGCCGCGGCGGCGTTCGATGCGCTGGCGAAGAAGCAAGGCGCGGCGGTATCGATGACGCTGCCCGGGCTGGCGAAGGATGTCAGCACCACCACCAATGCTGTCGGCTATCTTCCCGGCACCGATCCCAAGGCGGGCGTGTTGCTGCTGAGCGCGCATCTCGATCATCTGGGCGTGCGGCCGGACGGCGTGATCATGCCCGGTGCCAATGACGACGCGTCCGGCACCGCCGCGGTGATCGAGCTTGCCCGTGCGCTGGCGGCAGCGAAGCAGACCCGGCGCGGCATCCTGTTCGTCGCCTATGGCAGCGAGGAGATCGGTGGCTATGGCTCTAAATATTTCGGAGCGCATCCGCCGGTGCCGCTCAGCGACATCGTCGCCAATGTCGAGTTCGAGATGATCGGCGCGCAGGATCCCAAGCTCCCCGCCGGATCGATGATGATGACCGGCTTCGAGCGCTCGACGCTGGGAGAGACGCTGCGGAGCCATGGCGCTTTGGTCTCGCCGGATCCCTATCCCGACCAGAACTTCTTCGAGCGTTCGGACAATTATTCACTCGCGGTGAAGGGGGTCGTAGCCCACACGCTCTCGGGATGGGCGGTCACGCCGACCTATCACACGTCGGACGATACGCTGGCCAATCTCGACATCGCCTTCATGGCCCGTGCGATCCAGTCGCTGGTCGAGCCGGTCCGCTCGCTGGCGGATAGCGACAGCAAGCCCCAATGGAAGCCGGGCGGCAAGCCCGCCGAGTGAAGTGGAAAACCCCGGTGGCCAAAGACCACCGGGGTTCCCCGTGCGTCCTTCCTTGCGGAAGGTGACCGGCCGCAGTGCCAATGTCAGGGGGGTGACACCCCGACCGGCACGCGCTTAACGGAGCAGCGAGAGTACCGTCTGCTGGCTCTGGTTCGCCTGGGCGAGCATCGCCGTCGACGCCTGGGACAGGATCTGCGCCTTGGCGAGCGCCGTCGTCTCGGCCGAGAAATCGGCGTCCTCGATGCGGCTGCGCGCTTCGGTCAGGTTGGTCGACGTGGTCGTCATGTTGTTGACCGTCGATTCGAGGCGGTTCTGCACCGCGCCGAGATCGCCGCGACCCGACGAGATCGTGGTGAGCGCAGCGTCGATCACGGCAAGCGTGTCGGACGCGGCGTCCTGGGTCGTGATGTCGAGGTCCTTGCCGGCCGCCGTCGTGGCGGTCGCGCCGATCGATGCCATGCCCGCGCTGTCGCCGCCGACGATGACCGTCTTGCCTTCGCTGGCGGTCAGGACGACTTCGTTCGCCTTGAAGTTGATGCCGACCGCACCGTCGCCATTGCCGTCATCGGCAACGTCGTCGCTGGTTTCCTCGAAGCCCGCGGTCACCGCGGTGCCGCCCGCCTGGGTGGCGGTGGTGATGATGTCCGCATCCGAGGTGTTGAGGACGATGCCGCCATCGGTGCTGGTCAGGTCGATCGTCGAGCCGTTCAGCTTCGCGGTCGCGCCGACATCGGCGGTGCCGTTGATCGCGTCGACGACCTTCTGCATGTCGAGCGCGTCGTCGCCATTCGAGTCCGGCGTCAGGCAGTCGGCGAGGTCGATGTCCTTGCCGTTGATCGTGACGGTGCCCTCGGTCAGCGAGCTGTCGATCGTGAAGTTGACCTTGGTGCCCGCGGTCGCGGTGACGCCGGTCTCGCTGGTCTTGGCGTTGATCGCGGTCAGCTTGTCGGCGAGCGCGCCGCTGTCCTTGCCGTCGGCGTCGACGCTGGCGTCGATCCAGGTGCCGTTGATCTGCAGCGAGTTCTTCGCCAGCGCCGCGGTGGTAACCGGGGCGGTCTGCACCGGATCCGTCGAGCCGGTCTTCAGGCCCAGCTTCTCGGCCGACATGTTGACCATCGACATGCTGATCGTGTCGCCGGCGTTGATGCCGGTCTGCAGCTTGACCGAGGTGGTCTTGCCGTCGAGCAGGTTGACGCCGTTGAAGTTGGTGGTCTTCGAGATGTTGCCGACTTCGGCGATCAGCTGCGTCATTTCCGACTGCAGCGTGCTGCGGTCGGTGTCGCTCAGCGTGCCGCTGGCCGACTGGGTCGCCAGTTCCTTCATGCGCTGCAGCATGTTGGTGACTTCGCTCATCGAGCCTTCTGCGGTCTGGGCGAGCGAGATGCCGTCATTGGCGTTGCGCATGGCGACGGCCATGCTGCGCACCTGGCTGGTCATGCGGCTCGAGATGGCAAGGCCTGCCGCATCGTCCTTGGCGCTGTTGATCCGCTTGCCGGTCGACAGGCGCTCCATGGCGGTCTGCAGCGACGACGATGCGCTCGAAGACGCATTCGCGGCGCGCAGGCTCGCAATGTTGGTTCCGATAACAGTCATTTCCGTTACTCCGTGTGTAGCTGGCGCTCCCGCCACCCCCCCATGCGAAGAGTCCGAGCCGCCAAGCCTGAGAACGGCCGGCCGGTTTTTTGATTAAGCGGAAAAACGTGGCGGCCGGATCGCGCCTACGCGCGCGCGTAGGACGCGCCCGGACCAAGGTTGCGGGCCGGTCGCAGTATTTTACCGGAGGTTAACCATCATTCGCGCACAAGGGGTCTCAAGGGGGATTTCCATGCGCTCCATCGTTCCGTCCGCTGCCGTGCTCCGTCAGAAATATGCGCTGGTCTCAGCGCTCCGCGCGCAGGGGTTCGCGATCGGTTCGTGCGAGGACGGCAAGCCCGCGGCATCCGGCCTGTATCTGGTCGCCGAGGGCGAGATCCCGCCCGCGCCGGCCCGCACGCTGATCCTGGGCGAAGGCGCACGCTGCGCGGTCCCGTTCCGCGACGGCAATCCCGCCCGGCTTTCCTATGGCAGCGAGGATGCTGCGATCGGCAGCGGTTTCGTCGGCGCGATGCTGCGCGAGCCCGGCGAGCCCGTCGCCGCCGATCCGGAGAGCCTGGCGCTGCTGGCGCTGGCCGAGCGCGTCGCCGCTTCCGACATCACCGTGCTGATCAACGGCCCCACCGGCACCGGCAAGGAAGTGCTCGCCAAGGCAATCCACATGAACTCGTCGCGCCGCGACGGGCCCTTCGTCGCGATCAATTGCGCCGCCCTGCCCGAATCGATGCTCGAGGCGATGCTGTTCGGTCACCAGAAAGGTTCGTTCACCGGCGCCTCGTCGGGCGGACAGGGTTTCTTCCGCGCGGCGAACGGCGGCACGCTGCTGCTCGACGAAATCGCCGAGATGCCGATCGGGCTCCAGGCCAAGCTGCTGCGCGCGCTCCAGGAGCGCGAGGTGGTGCCGATCGGCGGGACGATGCCGGAGAAGATCGACGTTCGCGTCATCGCCTGCGCCAATCGCGACCTGCAGGGCGAGGTCGCCGCCGGTCGCTTCCGCGCCGATCTCTATTACCGCCTCTCGGTCTTCCCGCTTTCGACCAAGGCGCTCGCCGAGCGTCCGGGCGACATTCCCGCGCTGGCCGCGGCGATGGTGCTGCGCCATGCCGGCACCCGCGCGGCACTGCCCTGGATCAGCGCCGATGCGCTCGAGATACTCACCGATCACGACTGGCCGGGCAATGTCCGCGAGCTCGAGAACGTCATCCAGCGCGCGCTGCTGCTCGCGCCCGGCGACATGATCGAGGCCGAGCATCTGATCTTCGATCGTCCCGCCGAGCGGCGCGTGGAGAGCACCGGGTCGCTCAGCAACATCGTCCAGATCCACGAGTTCCAGGCGATCCGCGATACGCTGGCGGCCTGCAACGGCAGCCGGATCGAGACCGCCAGGCGGCTCGGCATCTCCGAGCGGACGCTGCGCTATCGCCTCGCCAAGGCACGCGAACAGGGTGAGGATATCGCCCGGGTGGCGTCGGCATGACCGGCGTGACGGGCCCGATGAGCGTCGATCGCGTGATGGCGCTCCGCTCGCAGATTCTCGAGCGCAACGCGGCGCTGTCGCGCGCCAACCAGGCGCCGAGTACCGGTCCCGCGGCCGGTACCGCCGAGGCCAAGCCCGCGAGCTTTACCTCGACGATGGCGGACGCGCTCAACCAGGTGAATGCCGACCAGAACCAGGCCGGCGCGCTCTCGGAAAGCTATGAGCGCGGCGAGACGGTGGACATCGCCAAGGTGATGCTCGCCCGTCAGCAGGCCTCGGTCGGCTTCGAGGCGACCCTGCAGGTCCGCAACAAGCTCCTCACCGCCTACCAGAACATTATGAGCATGCCGGTCTGATATGAGCAACGCACTCACCCCCTCCGACGGCGCGGCGCTGCCCGCGAGCTTCAATCCGCTGCGGCAGATGGGTGAGATCCTCGCCCAGCCCGCGGTGAAACGGAGCCTGCCCTTCCTGTTCCTGGTCGGCCTGGTCGCCGCCGGCTGGCTCGCCTGGTCGATGGTGGCGACGTCGCCGCAGCGGATCCTGTTCGCCAATGTGACGGATTCGGACAAGGCGGCGATCACCAGCGCGCTCCAGGGCGCCAACATCTCGGCGAGCATCGACGATTCGGGTTCGATCACCGTCGCCGAGGATCAGTATCACAAGGCACGGATGCTGCTCGCCAGCCAGAACCTGCCCAAGGCGGCGCCCGGCGGCTATGCGATCCTCGACCAGCTGCCGATGGGCGTCAGCCGCGCGGTGGAGGGCGAGCGTCTGCGCCAGGCGCGCGAGACCGAGCTGGCCCGCTCGATCGAGGAGATCGATTCGGTGGCCGAGGCGCGCGTGCACCTCGCCACGCCCGAGGCTTCGGTGTTCGTGCGCGACCATGCCGATCCGTCGGCATCGGTGATCCTGAAGCTCCAGCCCGGCCGCGCGCTGGGCGACGCGCAGGTCCGCTCGATCGTCAACCTCGTCGCCTCGTCGGTTCCGGGGATGCAGCCCGAGGCGGTGACGATCGTCGACCAGATGGGCGCGCTTCTCTCCAAGGCCGGCGCCAGCGGCGGTGCCAACAGCCTGGGCGACACGCGGATCGATTTCCAGCGGCGCATCGAGGACAAGTATCGCACCCAGCTGATCCAGCTGCTCACGCCGCTGGTCGGCGCGGGCAATTTCACCGCCGAGGTGCAGGCCGATGTCGACCTGGACGAGAATCAGGCGACGCGTGAGAGCTACGACAAGCAGGGCGGGGTGATCCGTGCCGAGCAGGGCGCCTGGACCGGCACGTCGAAGGACGGCGTCCAGCCGGGCGGCATTCCCGGGGCGCTGTCGAACACGCCGCCGCCCGCCAGCCAGCTGGTGGTGCCCAATGCGCAGGGCCAGGCGGCCGCCGCCGGCACCACCGCGCCGCCGCCCGCAGGCAGCGCCCCTCCGGGCACGCCGCCGGTGACGCAGAAGCAGAGCGACAGCTTCGCCCGCACCTTCGAGACCGGCAAGGAAATCTCGGTCACCCGCGCCGTGCCGGGCAACGTCAAGCGCCTCTCGGTCGCCGTGCTGCTGCGCGAGGAAGCCGGCAAGCCGCGCGGGACGGTGGAGATCCAGCAGATCAACGACCTGGTGAAGGCCGCGGTCGGCTTCAACTCTGGACGCCAGGATCAGGTGACGGTGATCAGCCGCAAGTTCACCGCGCCGGCCGACGACGCCAAGACCGGCCCCGCCTGGTACGATGCCGGCTGGGTGCCGCTGGTGGCGCGCAACGCGACGGCGCTGGCGATCGCGCTGCTCGTGCTCTTCCTCGGTGTCCGCCCGCTGGCCAAGGCGCTGCTCAAGAAGCGCGACGATGCCTCGGCGCAGCGCCCGGCATTGGCGATCGGCGGCCCTGACGGACAGGCCCCGCAGCCGCAACACCCGCCGGTGAGCATCGACATGCTCCAGCAGGGCGGCAACGGCTATGAGGATCGGGTCGGTCTGGTCCGCGGCTTCACCCGCGACAATCCCGCGCGCGCCGCGCTGGCGGTCCGCGACATGATCCGGGCGGACGCGCAATGACCCCCTCCGCGAACGCGCTGCGCAGTTTCAACGGCGTCGAGCGCGCCGCCGTGCTGATGATGCTGGTCGGCGAGGAGGAGGCCGCGGCCATCCTCCAGAAGCTCGATCCCGACGAGGTGCGCGACCTGGGCAAGGCGATGTTCGCCGTCGCCGATGTGAGCGAGGCCGAGGTCGAGCAGGTGCTCGACGACTTCACCTACAAGGCGCGCGGGCGCTCCGGCATCCAGTTCGATCCCGCGCCCAAGATCGAAGGCATGATGAACCGCGCGCTCGGTACCGAGCGGGCGGAGAGCGTGCTGGCGCGGATCATGCCGCAACAAGCGAGCGGCGGCCTCGAGCTGCTGCAATGGTATGAGCCCGACGAGATCGCCGCGATGGTCGAGGAGGAGCATCCGCAGATCGCCGCGGTGCTGCTCGCCCATCTCGATCCCGATATCGCCGCGAAGGTCTTCGAGCATCTGCCCGAGGCTGCGCAGCCGCAGATCCTGCGCCGCATCGCCCGGTTGGGCCCGGTGCCGCCCGAGGCGATCGAGACGTTGAAGGCGATGCTCGCCAATCGCAGCGGAACGCGCAAGAAATCCGCGGGCGTCCAGATGGGCGGCACGCGCGAGGCAGCGAAGATCCTGCAGGGTGCGCGCAAGATCACCGGCGCACGGGTGATGCCCAAGCTCGCCAAGATCGACAAGGAAGTCGCCAAGGCGATCGAGGAGGCGATGTTCGTCTTCGACAATCTGCTCGAACTCGACGACAAGAACCTGTCGACCCTGATCCGCAACATCGACAGCGAGGTACTCGTCAAGTCGCTCAAGGGCGTCGAGGAGGATATCCGCAACCGCTTCCTCGGTTGCATGTCGAGCCGCGCGGCCGACGGCATCCGCGACGAGATGGAAGCGCGCGGGCCGATGAAGCTCGCCGAGGTGCTCGATGCGCAGAAGGCGATGATCGCCGTTGCGCGCGGGCTGGTGAAGGACGGCACGATCTCCATGCCGGGCGGCGGAGGCGAGGAAGACTATGTCTAGTTTCGCCCCGGGGTTTGCCGGCCGTCACCGTACTGCCGAGCATGTCATGCAGCGCGCCTTTTCCGATCCCGTGGGCTTCTCGCCGTCGCGGGTAGAGGCGATCGGTCGCCGCGCCGCGCCCGAGCCGGTGCCGGCACCGCGCCATTTCTCACCCGCCGACCCTACCGCCAACCCCACCGAAGGCTGGGATCCGTTCGAGGCGGCGGCGCAGGCCGCCCCCGCGCCCGCCGCGTTCGTCGATCCTGTCGCGGTGGCGCACGCCGCCGGCTATGAGGAGGGCCGCGCCGCGGCGTTCGCCGATCTCGAAGCCGTGCATGCCCGCGAAGCCGCGTTGCTCGAACAGGTCTCGGTCGCACTGGCCGGCGCCGCGCATTTCGATCGCGAGGCGATGGCGGGCCATCTGCGCCAGACCGTGCTCCATCTCGTCGCCAAGATGGTCGGCGAAGTGGGCGTGGCGCCCGATATCCTGACCGCGCGCATCGACGCCGCGGCCGAATTGCTGGCCGACAAGGCCGAATCGGCGCTGCTCCGGCTCCATCCCGACGATGTCGCGCTGGTCGAGGGCAGGCTGCCTGCGACCCTGTTCGCGGTCGGCGATCCGCATCTCGCGCGGGGCGCCTTCGTGATCGAGAGCGCGTCGACCATCGTCGAGGACGGCCCCGACCTGTGGCTCGAGCAGCTCGCCCAGGCGATCGATCGCGTGCCGATCCCGCCCGCATGCTGAACCGCTTCACCGCCGACTATATCGACGGCCTAGGCTGCCGCGATTTCGCGCCGGCGCCCAAGGTCTCGGGCCGGCTCTCCTCCTATGACGGGCTGCTGATGGAGGCGATCGGACTGTCGCTGCCGGTCGGCACCGTCTGCGCGATCGGCACGGGCACGGCGCGGGTCGAGGCCGAGGTGATCGGCTTTCGCGGCGGAAAGACCCTGCTGATGAACCTGGGCGGCCCCGCCGCGCTGTTGCCCAATGCGCCGGTACGCCCGATCGGCGCGCCGGGCGAGGCCGAGGTCGGCGCCGCGCTGCTCGGCCGCGTGGTCGATGGCGCGGGCAAGCCGATCGACGGGCTCGGGCCGATCCGCGGCGCGGGCAAATGGCCGCTCGCGGGCAAGCTCCAATCGCCGCTGGATCGCGGCCGGGTGCTCCAGCCGATGGACGTTGGCGTGCGCGCGATCAACGGGCTGCTGACGATCGGCCAGGGCCAGCGCGTCGGCATCATGGCCGGATCGGGCGTCGGCAAGTCGGTGCTGCTCGGCATGATGGTCCGTGCGGCCGAGGCCGATGTGATCGTGATCGGGCTGATCGGCGAGCGCAGCCGCGAGGTCGCCGATTTTCTCGAGACCAAGGTGGCGGGCGCGGCGCGGCAGCGTTCCGTCGTCGTCGCCGTTCCGGCCAACCATTCGCCGGTGCTCCGCATCCGCGGCGCGCTGCGCGCCACTGCCATCGCCGAGGCCTTTCGCGCCGAGGGCAGGAAGGTGCTGCTGATCATGGATTCGCTCACCCGCGTCGCGCATGCCGGCCGCGAGATCGGGCTGGCGCTGGGCGAACCGGCATCGGCGCGCGGATACCCGCCCTCGGCGATCGCGATGCTGCCCAGCCTGATCGAGCGCGCCGGGACCTGCGTCTCGTCGGGCGGGTCGATCACCGCGATCTATACGGTGCTGGCGGACGGCGACGACGGCAACGATCCCGTTGTCGACAGCGCCCGCTCGATCCTGGACGGCCATATCGTGCTGAGCCGGGCGCTGGCCGAGCGCGGAGTCTATCCGGCGATCGATCTGGGGCCTTCGGTCAGCCGGGTGATGACCGACATCGCCGCGAAGGAGCATGTCCGGGCCGCGCGCGTGTTGCGGCGGCATCTCGCCACCTACGAGGAGAATCGCGATCTCGTGCTGATGGGCGCCTATCGCCCCGGTGCCGATCCCGAAATCGACGCGGCGATCGCCTGTCATCCGGCGGTGATGGAATATATCCGCCAGGGCGCCGACGATGTCGTGACCCTGCCCGATGCGATCGCCGAGCTGACCGGCGTCTTCGGCGATGGCTAGGAGCGCGAAGAAGCTGGATCGGCTGCTCCGCGTCCGCACGCTCCAGCTCGGCCAGGTCCAGGGCGACGAGGCGCGTGCCCGTGCGAAGGTCGACCAGGAGGAGGCTTTGCGCCAGCGCATCGCCGGCCTCGCCGCCAATGTCGCGCCCAGCGCCGTATCCGCTTCCGCCACCAGCCTGATCGCCGCCGCGCATTATCGCGAGCGGCTCCAGCAATCGGCGCATGCCGCTGAGCAGCGCATCGTCGCGGCCGAGCAGGGCCTCGATGCCGCGCGCGCCGCGACCCGCGATGCGCGGCGCGACCAGAGCGCGATCGAGAAGCTGATCGCCCGCGAGCAGGCCGATGCCGCGCTCAAGGCGCTGCGCGAGCTCGAGCAGCTCCCACCCTCCGGAAGAAATCGGCACGAT
Organism: Sphingomonas sp.; assembly: GCA_040508955.1. Taxonomy (GTDB): domain Bacteria; phylum Pseudomonadota; class Alphaproteobacteria; order Sphingomonadales; family Sphingomonadaceae; genus Sphingomonas. The sequence continues at coordinate 12,855 of JBEVLV010000052.1, forward strand.
CTTTGCTGAAGTAACCGGTGAACGCGTTTCACCGGGGATTTCGACTTGATCCAGATTGCGCCAGCACCAGCATCGCCCGCCCCTGCGGCGCCGCGCGCCGCGCCGGCTGCCACCGCCGGGGCCAGCGGTTTCGCGATCGCGCTCGCCACTATCCTGACCCCAGGCGCCGCCGCCGAAACCGACGAGGCGGCCGAGACGCTGTTGCCGGGCCGGCAGGCGCTTGCCGCGGGCGGCAAGAAATTGCCGGGTCTCGACGGCAAGCCGGGCGATGCCGACAAGGACGGCGATGGCGAGCCTGACGCGCCCGATGCCGCATTTGCCTGGTTCGCTGCGCCCGTGGTCGCGGAGCCGGTCCGCACCGGCTTTTCCGCAGCCGCCAGGCCCGTGGCGCAGCCGGCCGCCGCGGCGCTGCCGGGCGGCGGGCCGTTCGCGAGCGAGCCGCCCGTGGCTGGCGCTGCCAAGCCGCAACCTGCACCGGCCTCGGGTGCGACGCCGCCCGCCGGCGATGCGGCCCCGGCGGTCAATCCGCCCGTGCCGCTCCCCGCCCAGCCCGTCGCTCCCGTCGCGGTCGAGCCCAAGCCGGTCTTCCAGGCCAAGGACGAAGCGCCCAAGGCCGATGCGTCGACGCAGCCCGTCGCGCTGCCGGCAGTCGATGTTTCGAAGCTCGAGGTGCCGACGCTCGCCAACCGACCGATGGTCACGCCGCCCACGATCGCGCTCGACGCGCCGGCCGCGCAGCGCCGGGTGATCCGCGATATCGCCGGCACGACCTTTGCGCCGGCCGCGCCCGACGCGCCATCGGCCCCCGCGATCGCGGCACCGGCCGACATGCAGCAGGCCGCGCTCGATACGCGGCGCCACGAGTGGATGGGGTCGATGATCGACCGGATCGAGGCGATGCGCGACGCATCGAACACCGGCGATACGCGCATCCGCCTGTCGCCCGAGGCGCTCGGCCAGGTCGATATCTCGATCCGGCACGAGGGCGATCGCGTCCATGTCCATTTCGCGACCGAGACCCCGGCCGCGCGCCAGCTGCTCACCGACGCCCAGCCGCGCCTGAGCGAACTCGCCGAAGCGCGCGGCGTCAAGCTCGGCCAGACCAGCGTCGACAGCGGCACCGCCGGCTCGGGCCAGCACCAGACCGCGACGCGCCAGCCACCCGTGCCGGCGCGTCCTGCCAGCGCCGTGGTGGCGGATGCCGCGGCCGACACCGATCAACGCATTGCCTGACACAGGAGACCCTAATGGCCGACAAGAGTGATGACGCCGCCGCGGCGCCGAAGAAGAAAAAGAAGGGCAAGATGCTGCTGCTCGTGGGCCTGCCCGTGCTGCTGCTCGGCGGGGGCGGGGGCGCGGCCGCCTATGGCCTGAAGGCCGGCTGGTTCAACGCGGCCGCCGGCGGTCATGGCGATGCCGCGGCCGATGAACCCAAGCTGGTCCCCAAGAGTGAGGAGAAGCGCGCTTCGCTGAAAGGCGGCGAGGGCGGCGGTCACGGCGAAGAGGGTGGTGCCGAGGTTCATGGCAAGGAGACGCCGAAGGGCGAGGGCGGCGACAAGTTCGCCTCCAACTATTATCCGCTGGAGAAGGAATTCACCTCCAATCTCCAGGACAGCGTCCATTTCATCCAGGTCGGCGTCGCCGTCTCGACGCCCTATGACGAGCGCGTCCTCGAGAACATCAAGACGCATGAGATCGCGATCCGCTCGTCGATCCTGATGTCGCTCGGCGAGACCACCGAGGACGAGGTGTTCACCGCCGAGGGCAAGAAGCACATCCAGGACCGGCTGGTGAAGGCGATCAACGCCGTTCTTAAGGAAAAGGAAGGATTCGGCGGCGTCAGTAACGTCTACTTTACCAATTTCATTGTTCAGTGAACGGACATGGTTAACGCTCCTTCACAGATTGCCGCCGATCGGCGCGAGCGGCCCCGGGCCAGCGCGGAACACGCGCCGGCGCTGGGGACGGTCAACCTGAATCCGTTCGGCGACCTGGTCACGCTGCAGCATCTGTCCGCGCGGTTGGCCAAGGCGCTGAAGGGCGTGTTCGAAGGGGTGCTCCGCCAGGAACTGCGCTGCTGGACCGAGCCGCTCGTCGTGCAGCGCTTCGCCGACTATAAGGCCGAGCGCGGCGACGGACTGTCGGCCTGGCAGCCGCTCGCGATGGGCGCGGCCAAGGCGCGCGCGCAGATCGTGATCGGCGCCAAGCCGCTGCTCGAGATGCTCGACGCCTTCTTCGGCGGTGACGGCGAGGCGCCGAGCCCGCTGCCGATCGAATTCACCCCTGCCGCCGAGGCGCTGCTGGCGCGGCTGGGCGCCATGCTCGCGGTGCCGATGGAAGCGGCCTGGGAGCCGCTGACCCGCGTCACCTTCCGTGCCGAGACTGCGCTAAACATCGCCGCCGCCCCCGATCTCTCGGGCGAAGATCCAGTGGTGGTGACGCGCTTCGGCATCGCCGTGGGCGAGGGCAAGCCCCAGCATGTCGATATCCTCTATCCCGTCGCGGCGCTGAAGCCGCACAGCAATTCGCTGGCCGCCAAGGTCCATGGCGCCGATGTCGAGATCGAGCCCGAATGGCGCTCCGGCCTCACCCGCGCGGTGATGGGCGTGAAGCTGCCGGTGCGCTCGGTGCTGGCCGAGCCGGTCGTGCCGCTCAGCCTGTTGCTCGATCTCAAGGCCGGCGACGTCATTCCGATCGATTTCGGCGCCGAGGTGCCGGTGATGGTGGCCGAGCGCCGCCTGGGCACCGGGCTGGTCGGCACCGCCAATGGGCGCGCGGCCGTGCGCCTCACCCAACTCGAACCGCTCACCGAAGAGGATTTCCGATGAACGACCTGACCGGCGGGTTCCCCGTCGATGCATCCGTGGCGGCCAATTTCCGGCTGATCCAGGATGTCGGCGTCAAGCTGACCGTCGAGATCGGTTCGACGCAATTGTCGCTGCGCGAATTGCTCGCGCTCGGCGAGACCAGCGTGATCGAGCTCGATCGCGAGGCCAATGAACTGCTCGACGTGTTCGTCAACGGCACGCTGATCGGCCGCGGCGAGGTGGTCACCGTCGGCGAGAAGTTCGGCGTGCGGATGACCGAGCTGGTCAGCCCCGAGAAGCGGGCCGCCAAGTAATGATGTGGGCCTATATCCTGAAGCTGGTGATCCTGCTCCCGCTCGTCTGCGGGCTGCTGATCGGCTGCCTCTATGCCTGGCGCAAGGTCGAGGGGCGGCTGCCCCGCGCCCAGGGCGAGAAGCTGGTCCAGGTCAAGGAGACGATGATGCTCGCGCCGGGCCTGCGCCTGGCGGTGGTCGACTTCGAGGGGCGGCGGCTGCTCGTCTCGGTGAGCCGCAGCGGCGTCACCCTGGTCGACAAGGCCGGCTGATGCGCGCGACGCTGACCATTCCGCGCACGCTGGGCGGGCGTGCGGCGCTCTTTATCGGGTTGCTCGCCTTCCTGATCCTGTTCGCGGCGCCCGCCTTCGCGCAGGGCGCCCCGGTCCTCAATCCCGCCGCCACGCCCGGCGTCGGCGATGCGGTCGACCGCGCGCTGGGCGACCTGGGCGGCGGCGGCAATGCGCCGCTCAGCCTGTCGCTCCAGGTGCTCATCATCATGGGGCTGCTCTCGGTCCTGCCGGGCATCCTGCTGATGATGACGAGCTTCACCCGCATCGTCATCGTGCTCGCCCTGCTCCGCCAGGCGCTGGGCCTGCAGCAGACTCCGCCGAACCAGGTGCTGATCGGCCTGGCGCTGTTCCTGAGCTTCTTTGTGATGGCGCCGACGATCAACACGATGAACACCCACGCGATCCAGCCCTATGCCGCCGGCAAGATCAGCGCGACCCAGATGATCGCCGGATCGGGCGACGCGCTGCACGGATTCATGATCAAGCAGACGCGCAACCGCGACGTGAAGATGTTCGCCGACATGGCCAAGGTCGGGCCGTTCGCGAGCCCCGCCGACGTGCCCTATTCGGTGCTGTTGCCGGCCTTCGTGACGAGCGAGCTCAAGACCGCGTTCCAGATCGGCTTCCTGATCTTCCTGCCCTTCATCGTCATCGACCTCGTCGTCGCGACGGTGCTGATGAGCCTGGGCATGATGATGATGTCGCCGACGATCATATCGCTGCCCTTCAAGCTGCTGCTCTTCGTCCTGGTCGACGGATGGGCGCTGACGATGGGTTCCCTCGCCGCCAGCTTCGCGAGTTAGCCGCCATGGACGCAGACTATTTCCTCACGGTCTCGCGCGAGGCGATGTGGGTGCTGGCGCTCGCCGCCGCGCCGATCCTGATCCCCGCGCTGCTTTCGGGCCTGATCCTCGGCATGATCCAGGCGGCGACCTCGATCCAGGAGCAGACGCTCACCTTCGTGCCCAAGCTGCTCGTCGTGGCGGTGAGCCTGGTGATCTTCGGCAGCATGATCCTCGGCCTGCTCGGCGACTTCACGACCAGCATCTTCGAGCGCATTCCCGACCTGGTGAAATAAGCGATGATGGGCTTCGGCCTCTCGATCGAGCCGCAGCTCTGGGCCTTGCTGTTCGCAATGGTGCGGATCGGCGCGGCGTTCATCGCGGCGCCGGTGTTCAGCGCAGTTTCGGTGCCGTTGCCGGTGCGCGTCGCATTGTCGGGCGCGATCGGCGTGCTGGTGGTCAACACCGCACATATCGTCCCGCCGCCCGAGATATTCTCG
>JBEVLV010000053.1:0-16481 GCA_040508955.1 Sphingomonas sp.
ACCGCAGGAAATTGCCAGCGCGCCGCCGGTCGGCGAATCCCAAGCGCCGGTCGAATATTCGCCAATGCCCTGGTTGAATTGATAGTGCCACAGGCCGCTCGATTGCGCCGCGGCAGCGAGCGGCGCGGCGAGCAGTATCGGCCACAATGCGGAACGCAGGATCATCGCGCCTTCTCCGGATTGGTCTGGTGGCCAACCCGCAGGGGCGCGATGCGGTTCCCCGGCCGAGGCCGGGGTACCAAGTTCAGGCGGCCGCTTTCTTCGCGGCGGGCTTCTTCGCCGCCGGCTTCTTGGCGGCTGCCTTCTTCGGTGCCGCCTTTTTCTTCTTGCCCTTGGCCGGCCCCGCCGCGGCGCGGGCGTCGATCAGCTGGGCCGCCTCCTCGAGCGTGAGTTGGTCCGTGTCGATCGACTTGGGCAGGGTCGCATTGGTCTCGCCATCGGTGACATAGGCGCCGTAGCGGCCCTCCATCAGCTTGATCTCGGCCTCGGTGCGCGGATGCTTGCCCAGCACCTTGAGCGGCTCGCGCGCGGCGCCCCGCGCCGGGCGTCCGCCATTCGCCGCCGCCTCGGCCAGCTTGACCACCGCCGCGTTCATGCCGGTCTCGAACACCTCGGCGGTCGAGGTCAGCCGCGCATATTTGCCGTCATGCGCCAGATAGGGGCCGTAGCGGCCGATCGACGCGGTGATCGGGTTGCCGGTCTCCGGATGGTTGCCGATCGTGCGCGGCAGCTTGAGCAGCTTGAGCGCCCATTCGAGATCGAGCTCGATGTCCTTGGGGATCGAGGCGCGCGCCGCCTCTTTGCCCTCGCCGAGCTGGATATAGGGGCCGAACCGCCCGGACTTGCGCTCGACCGGCAGCCCGCTCTCGGGATCGTTGCCGAGCACCTCCGGCCCTGTCGACTCCTCGCCCTCGCCGCCCGGCTGGGCGAAGCGGCGGGTATATTTGCACTCGGGATAGTTGGAGCAGGCGATGAACGCGCCGAACTTGCCGCCGCGCAGCGCCAGCCTGCCGGTGCCGCAGACCTGGCAGAGCCGCGGATCGCTGCCGTCCGCCTTGGGCGGGAAGAGATAGGATTCGAGGAAGAGATCGAGCGCCGCGGTGATCTCCGACGGCTTCTGCTCCATCACCTCGGCGGTGCGCGGCTTGAAGTCCTTCCAGAATGCCTCGAGCACCGCCTGCCACGCGGCGCGGCCGCCAGAGACCTCGTCGAGTTCGTCCTCCAGACCGGCGGTGAAATCGTAATTGACGTATTTCTGGAAAAAACGCTCGAGGAACGCGGTCAGCAGCCGGCCGCTCTCCTCGGCGAAGAAGCGGTTCTTCTCGACGCGGACATAGGCGCGGTCCTTGAGCACCTGGATGATCGAGGCATAGGTCGAGGGGCGGCCGATGCCGAGCTCCTCGAGCCGCTTGACCAGCGAGGCCTCGGAGAAACGGGGCGGCGGCTGGGTGAAATGCTGCTCGGCGTTCACCGCCTTCTTGGCCGGGGCATCGCCCGAGGACATGCGCGGCAGGCGGCGCGAATCCTCGTCGCCCTCGTCGTCCTTGCCCTCTTCGTAAAGCGCGAGATAGCCGGGGAAGAGCACGACCTGGCCAGTGGCACGCAGGCCGTGCTGGCCGCTGCCGTCCTCGAGATCGACCGTGGTGCGCTCCATCCGCGCCGACGCCATCTGGCTGGCCAGCGCGCGCTTCCAGATCAGGTCGTACAGCCGCGCATGATCGCCCGATCCGGCCTTGTCCTTCGAGAAGTCGGTCGGGCGGATCGCCTCGTGCGCTTCCTGGGCGTTCTTGGCCTTGGTGGTGTACATCCGCGGCTTGTCGGGCACGTAGCTGCCGTCGTAGCGCGTCGCGACGGCCTTGCGCGCCTCCTGGATCGCGTCGCCGTCCATCTGGACGCCGTCGGTACGCATATAGGTGATCGCGCCATCCTCGTAGAGCGCCTGGGCGATCCGCATCGTGTGGCTGGCCGAGAAGCCGAGCTTGCGCGCCGCCTCCTGCTGCAGGGTCGAGGTGGTGAAGGGCGGCGGCGGATTGCGCATCGCCGGCTTGGTCTCGACCGAGACGACCGAGAAGCGGCCTTCCTCGACCGCCTTCTTCGCGGCCTCGGCGCTCTTGCCGTCGCCGATCGTCAGGCGATCGATCTTGTCGCCCTTCCACTTGACCAGCCGCGCCTGGAACGGGGTGCCGTCCTGCTCCATGTCGGCGATGACCGACCAATATTCCTGCGGGGTGAAACCCTCGATCTCGCGCTCGCGCTCGACGATCAGGCGCAGCGCGACCGACTGCACCCGGCCCGCCGACTTGGCGCCAGGCAGCTTGCGCCACAGCACCGGCGACAGGGTGAAGCCCACCAGGTAATCGAGCGCGCGGCGCGCCCGATAGGCGTCGATCAGGTCGGTATCGAGCTCGCGCGGATGCTCCATCGCATAGAGGATCGCGGGCTTGGTGATCGCGTTGAAGGTCACCCGCTCGACCTCCTTGGGGAGCGCCTTCTTGTTCCGCAGCACCTCCTGCACGTGCCACGAGATCGCCTCGCCCTCGCGATCGGGGTCGGTCGCGAGGATCAGGCGATCGGCCGTCTTGGCGAGATCGGAGATCGCCTTGAGCTGCTTCGACTTGTCGGCATAGGTCTCCCATTCCATCGCGAACCCCTCATCGGGGTTCACCGATCCGTCCTTGGCCGGCAGGTCGCGGACATGGCCGTAGGAGGCGAGGACGCGATAGTCCTTGCCGAGATATTTCTCGATGGTCTTCGCCTTGGCCGGCGATTCTACGATGACAAGCTGCATGGGGGTAAGATGATCCTCACGTGTACGCGTGTAAGGTGGGGAGGGTTCGCAGGGTGCGTCAAGCGGGACGCATGATCGTCCCGACTCTTGAAAACAGCGCGTCCAGGAAAATGGTGCGGATCGAATTGCGCATCATGCGACCTCCTCCGCTTCCACCGAATCGGTGAGAATGTGGACTGCGATTGCGAGATACCAGCTCATGACCAGGCTGGCGTAGAGCAACAGATTGGACGCGATCGCAAGAGTCACGGGGACCGGACCATATTCGGGATAGCCGAAAATCATGACGAGAAGCGCGCCCAGTCCTGGGATCAGGATCAGGATCAGGTTCGTCATGATCGCGATCGTGCCGAATCGTGTGCGCTGCCAGCTGACCTGCATTGCCTCGCCCATCGTCATACCTTCGCCCACCACCAATGGCGTGGTGGCGATCCAGCGCGCAAACAAGAACAAGCCGGGGACTCCTAATAAGAGGAATCCGAAACCTATCGCCAGGCCTGTGACAATCCCGAGCCCGACAAAGGACGCGGCGCGGCCCGGCTTGCCCCAAGCATGATGTCGCCCCTCACCACGCAGGATCGCGCTTGTCAGCAAGAACTGCGCGAAGACGCTTGCGATCGAGAGGAATATACTCATCCGCGCATCGCTCCCAGGGACCGCATCGAATGCGGTACCCATGCCAATCGGGACGAGAAGCGCGATCACGCCAGGCACAGGATTGCGCGAGACCAGCATTGCCGTTTGGCGTGCAGTCAGCCCGATGCCCAGCTTCGCTTCCATGCCGCCCCCAATCACCCAATGAATGAAATGCGTCCGCCTGCATGGCGCTCCAGCCTGGCGGCCAGTTCGAGTTCGAGCAGCACTGTCTGCACCACCGCTGGCGCCAGTCCGGATTGGCGGATAAGCTCATCCACGGAAACGGGAACTGGCCCAAGCAGCCCCCGCACCACACCGCGCTCCGCATCGCTGGCGTCCTGCGGCGGCGGGCCTTCGAACCCGTGGGTCGGCGCACGCACCGCGCGGGGATCGATCGGGCGGACCATCTCGAGGATATCGTCGATCGACTGCACCAGCGTCGCGCCCTCGCGGATGAGCAGGTTGCAGCCCTGCGCGCGCGGATCAAGCGGTGAGCCCGGCACGGCCATCACGTCGCGCCCCGCCTCCGCGGCGAGCCGTGCGGTGATCAGCGATCCGGACTTGGGCGCCGCTTCGACCACGACGGTGCCCAGCGCCAGCCCGGCGATGATGCGATTGCGCGAGGGGAAGAAGCGCGCCAGCGGCTCGGTGCCCGGCGGCTGCTCGGCAAGGAGCAGGCCCTCGCGCGCCACGCGCTCCTGAAGTTCGCGATTCTCCGGCGGGAAGGTCACGTCGATGCCGCTGGCGATCACGCCGATCGTGCCGCCGCCGATCGCGCCGATATGCGCGGCGGTGTCGATGCCCCGCGCCAGGCCCGAGACCACGGTGACCCCGGCATCGGCGAGCCCGATCGCGAGCTGGCGCGCGAAGCGACAGGCCGCTGCCGACGCGTTGCGCGCGCCGACCATCGCGACGCAGGTCCGCCGGGCCAGGTCCAGGTTCCCGCGCAGGATCAGCGCCGGCGGCGCGGTCTCCAGCTCGGCGAGCAATTCGGGATAGTCGACGTCGCCGAGGAACAGATAACGCGCGCCGAGCCGCTCGACCGTGGCGATCTCGCGGCGGACGAGCCCGGCATCCGCGATCACCGGTGCCCGGCCCCCGCCCCGCGCTGCGAGCATCGGCAATGCCTCCAGCGCCGCCTCCGCGGTGCCGAAGCGCGCGAGCAGCTGGCGATAGGTGACCGGGCCGATATTGGCGGAGCGCAGCAATTGCAGCCGCGCCTCGCGGCTATCCCGCACGCTTCTTGCCGATGCGCGGCTCGGTGCCGCTCAGCAGGCGATCGATATTTTCACGATGCTTCCACAGCACGATCAGCGCGAGCGCGAGCAGCAGTAGGACGAGATCGATCCGTCCGAAAAAGGCGGCGCTGACCGGTGCGCTGATCGCCGCGGTGATGCCGGCCAGCGACGAGATGCGCAGGGCCGCGAGCAGCCCCAGCCAGACTCCGGCATAGACCAGCCCCGAGGGCCAATGGAGCGCGACGACGATCCCCATCAGCGTGGCGACACCCTTGCCGCCGCGGAATTTGAGCCACACCGGATAGCAATGGCCAATGAACGCGCCCATGCCCCCCAGCATGCCCATGCCCGGGAACAGCGCCTCCGCGATCAGCACCGCCGCGGCACCCTTGGCGAGATCGAGCAACAAGGTTGCCGCCGCCAGCCCCTTGCGGCCGGTGCGCAGCACGTTGGTGGCACCGATATTGCCCGAGCCGATCTGGCGCAGGTCGCCTGCCCCCGCCCAGCGGGTGAGCAGCACCCCGAACGGTATCGAGCCGAGCAGATAGCCGAGCAGGATCGCTACCGTCGGGCCGAGCCAGAGTATGTCGCTTTGCACCGATCCCCCCAAGTCGATGTGCAAGGTAGGGTCTTCGTTCGGGCGGCGCAATGACGTGGATCATGGGGTACCAGACGCGCGGGCTTGGGGCAGGCGGCGGTTTCGCCTAGGTCTCGCGCGCCTGTGACGCGCGTGGAGTGAGCTGTGCCGTTGGACGAACGAACCCGGGCGGCGCTCGCCCGGCTGACCGAGAACGAGAAGGAATGCCTGCGCCGCCGCCTGCTTCCCCAGACTGCCAAGGAGATGGCGATCGAGCTCCGCGTCTCGCCGCACGCGGTGGAGAAAAGGCTGAAGATGGCGCGCACCAAGCTCGGCCTGTCGTCTTCGCTCCAGGCGGCCCGGCTGCTCGTCCAGGCCGAGTCCCAGCCGCTGGTACCCCAGGCTTCGGACCTCGCCGCGTCCGCCGCCGCGCCGCATGCCCGCCGCATCCCCGGCGAGAGGCGCCGGTGGTGGATCCTTGGAGGTTTGACGATGATCAGCATCACGATCGCGGTCGCGCTCGCTTCGGCCTGGAGCGGCGCACCCGCACCCCTCGCCGCTCCCACTCCCGCATCTGCATCCGCGCGACAGGATGGCGCCGGACGCATACCCGCCACGCCCGAGACGGCGGCAGCGTTCCTGGCCAGCAGCTTCGACGCGATGGACCGCGACAAGTCCGGCTTCCTCGACGCGTCCGAGGCGCCGCGCGTGACGGTCACGGTCGGCCCGCCCGACGGGCCGACGGCCGACAGGAAGCAGCTCGCCCCCCAGCAGGCGTCTGCGCAGTGGCTCGCCCGCAATGACGGCAATCGCGACGGCAAGGTGAGCAAGCTCGAGTTCGTCGCCGCCAATCGCGCGATGATCGAAGCGGCCGGCCTGCCCGCGCAGTGGAAGCCGCGCAGCTAGCTTCACACGGTGCACAACCGGGGGGCGGTTGACGGGTGAAAGGCACGGAGCCATGCCCCATCGCCGATGACCGACGCCCGCCCCCTCCTGTTCTTCGATTCCGGCGTGGGCGGGCTCTCGGTGCTAGCGCCTACGGTCCGGCTGCTGCCCCGGGCGCCCCTGGTCTATGTCGCCGATTCGGCCGGCTTTCCCTACGGCACGCGCAGCGAGGGCGAGATCGCCGCGCGCGTACCCGCGCTGCTCGGGCGGCTGGCCGAGCGCTTCGATCCCCGGTTGATCGTCATCGCCTGCAATACCGCCTCGACGATCGCGCTGGCCGCGGTGCGCGCTGCGCTCGACGTCCCGATCGTCGGCACCGTGCCCGCAATCAAGCCCGCCGCGCTGCTGAGCGAGACGCGCGTAATCGGCGTGCTCGGCACCGACGCGACGGTGCGCCAGCCCTATGTCGACGATCTCGCGGCGCGCTTCGCGAGCGACTGCACGGTGCTGCGTCATGGATCGGCCGAACTGGTCGAGATGGCGGAGGCGAAGCTGGCGGGCACCGCGCCCGATCCGGCGCGGCTGCGCGGCGTGCTCGACGGATTGTTTCTGCAGGCGGACGGAGAGCGGCTCGATGTGATCGTCAATGCCTGCACCCATTTCCCGCTGTTGGAAGCCGAGCTGGCCGCCGCCGCGCCGCATCCGGTGCGCTTCGTCGATGGCGGTCCCGGCATTGCCCGTCGCGTCGCATATCTGACGGAAGGCCAGCAATGGCCGGACCAGCCCCCGCAGGGGCGCGCAATTTTCACGGCATTGACGAAGGATGCGCGGGCTCTGGCGCCCGCCCTGGCACGCCACGGCCTGACGCGGATCGAGTCGCTTTAAGCTTGCGCCGAAACCGGCACGAGGGAGATTTCACGCAGCATCGCCGAATAGCGATTGGCCAGGTCCAGATGGATGCGTTTCGCGGTATTGTCGTCAGCCCGCTCGGCATTCTCGCGCTCTTGGCGCTCTCTCCGCCGATAATATTCCACGTCTCTGGTGATCATAGGACGCTCCGTTCACAAGCGGGAGCCCGTCTGTCTCTCAGTCGCAAGCTCGCCTGAAGTCCGAGTCGCCCGCGATTGCCGAGCTTTACCATAGGAGTCGGTGTGCCGTACTGATCCATATTGTAATTTGCGACGAACCGAGGATTTTATTGGGAACTTTAGCGCTAACATCTTTGCGTTGTTTCGGATCCGTGTCGCAACTGTGACGAAACATCAGTTTGACGTGCGATTGTTGCACGCGCCTTTGGGATAATTCCCGCTCCATCGGTTCTGGAAATCCCGGATTTTTGAGCGTAGGGACGCTGGCCATGCGCACGAACGACAGCCCCGCGCCCGCCGTGGACTATTCGCGGGTATTCAATCAGGCGATCGACCGGCTCCATGCCGAAGGGCGATATCGCGTGTTCATCGACGTTCTGCGCAACAAGGGCGCCTATCCCAATGCGCGGTGCTTCGCCGGGCATAACGGGCCGAAGCCGATCACGGTGTGGTGCTCGAACGACTATCTCGCCATGGGCCAGCATCCCAAGGTGATCGCGGCGATGGAGGAGGCCCTCCACGACGTCGGCGCCGGATCGGGCGGCACGCGCAACATCGGCGGCAACACCCATTACCATATCGAGCTCGAGGCCGAGCTTGCCGACCTGCACGGCAAGCAGGGCGCTTTGCTCTTCACCTCCGGCTATGTCTCGAACGAGGCGACCTTGGCGACGCTGGGCAAGCTGATGCCGGGCTGCATCGTCTATTCCGACGAGCTCAACCACGCCTCGATGATCGCCGGCATCCGCAACGCGGGCTGCGAGAAGCGCGTGTGGCGCCACAACGATCTCGCCCATCTGGAAGAGCTGCTCGCGGCCGACGATCCCGCGGCGCCAAAGCTGATCGCGTTCGAAAGCGTCTATTCGATGGACGCCGACATCGCGCCGATCGCCGAGATCTGCGACCTGGCCGACAAGTACAACGCCCTCACCTATCTCGACGAAGTCCACGCCGTCGGCATGTACGGCGCGCGCGGCGGCGGCATCTCCGAGCGCGACGAGGTCGCCGACCGGATCAACATCATCGAGGGCACGCTGGGCAAGGCGTTCGGCGTGATGGGCGGCTATATCGCGGCCGACCAGGTGATCATCGACGTGATCCGCAGCTATGCGCCGGGCTTCATCTTCACGACCAGCCTGTCGCCGGTGCTGGTCGCGGGCGTGCTGGCAAGCGTCAAGCATCTCAAGGCGTCCAACGTCGAGCGCGAGGGCCAGCAGGCCGCTGCCGCGAAGCTCAAGGAATTGATGGCCGAAGCCGGGCTGCCGGTGCTGCCCTCGACCACGCATATCGTCCCGCTGATGGTCGGCGATCCGGTCAAGGCCAAGAAGATCAGCGACGTGCTGCTCGCCGAGTACGGCATCTACGTCCAGCCGATCAATTATCCGACGGTGCCGCGCGGCACCGAGCGGCTGCGCTTCACGCCCGGCCCGTCGCACACCGAGGCGATGATGCGCGAACTGGTCGGCGCCCTGGTCGAGATCTGGGGTCGGCTGGAACTCAAACTGGCCGCGTAAGACGGCTGCGGACTGACGGTCGCATCATCGGCCCGCCGCACGCCGGCGGACAGGGGGAGATGCGCCATGTCGATCATCAATTCGCTGCGCTGGCGATTCCAGGACCCGGCCCATCGCAAGTTCGTCGCCGAACGACTGGCGGACCTCAAGGCCGCGCTGCGGGCGCAGATCCACCAGCATACCGACGAGCGCAGCCTGCGCCTCGCCACCTGGAACCTGATGCATTTCGGCGATGGCGGCGGCTATGACCGCACTCCGGAGTCGATGCTCTATATCGCCGAAATCATCGATCATTTCGATCTGGTCGCGATCCAGGAGGTCAACCGCGACCTGACCAAGCTTCAGGAGCTGATCGAGTCGCATCTCGGCAACGAATGGGACTATCTGGTCACCGATACCGCCGGCGGGGGCGCCCGCGACAAGGGGCCCGGCAACAACGAACGGCTCGCCTTTCTCTATCGCAGGGCCAAGGTCCAGTTCTGCAAGGAAACCGGGGAGATCGTCCTGCCGGAAGGACAGCAGATCGCCGCACCGACCAAGGACGGAACGATCGATACGGTCCAGTTCGCCCGCACGCCTTTCACCGTGGCCTTCCGTTCGAGCTGGCTGAAGTTCAAGCTCTGCACCGTCCACATCTTCTATGGCACCGGCAATGCGGGACTGGCGCAGCGCCGCGAGGAGATCGAACGGATCGCGCAGTTCCTCGCCGAGCGGCAGGAAGACGAGGCCAAGGCAATGGTCAAATCGGCCAAGCTGCACGGCTGGACACGGCCCGAGGACGCCGGTTGGGACTCGAACTATATCCTGCTCGGCGACTTCAATATCATCTCGCCCGAGCACGAGACGATGCAGGCGCTGCTGAAGGCGGGCTTCGACGTGCCCACCCAGCTCCAGACCACCAATCTGGGCAACAGCCATCACTACGACCAGGTCGCGATCAAATCCGCGCATCCGGGCTTCAAGGTCCTCAATTCCGGCGTGTTCGACATGCTTCAATATGTCTATCGCGACCAGGACGCGCAGTTTTACGCCGACGTCGTCAAGCCCGATCGCATGGTGATGAACGGCAAGGCGCCGCGACCGATCGACAAGCAGATCGACTATTTCAAACGCTATTACCGCGTGAACCAGATGTCGGACCACAAGCTGTTATGGTGCGAGATCTGCGTCGATTATGCCGACAAATATCTCAGCGACATGATCGCCGCCGCGACGGACGCCGCGCCTACGCCTTTGTGAGCACCGCGCTCCAGCTATAGCCCCGATAGAGCGGCGTGAACGCCAGGCTCAGCCCCTGCTCCTCGGCGATGCGCTTGAGCACCGCGGGCAGTTCGCGCCGGGGAAAGACGTGGAAGTCGTTGAGCGACTTGAAGTGCAGGCGCTTGAGGAAACCCGGAAGCCGCTCATATTGACCGAAATCGACGATGTGCAGGCTGCCGCCCGACGCCAGCGCCTTCGCGCCCAGCTCGATCGCTTCCTGCCAGGGCGGGATCATCGACAGCGTGTAGCTCATGAAGACGCGGTCGACCTTTTCGAGGCCGAACAGCGTCTGGATGTCGAAATTGCCGGCATCGCCCTGGGTGAGCGTGATCTTGTCCGAAAGGCCGTTCTTCGCGACCGACTTGCGCGCGGTCTCCAGCATCGCCTCGCTGATGTCGAAACCATGGAAGCGCGCGTTCGGCCAGCGCTTCGCCGCGAGGATCAGGTTGCGCGCGGTGCCGCAGCCGACCTCGAGCACCGTCCCGCCCGGCGGAGGCGCCAGCTGGCGCACCAGCCGGTCGCGGCCGAACAGATAGAATTTGCGGGTGAAATCGTAGAAGTGCCGATGGAGCGCATAGACATCGTCCATCAGCGACTTCTGGTCGCCCGCCTGGCTTGCGCTCATGCGTGGGGCTTCAGCGTCCAGAGGTGCGTCGCGCCATAGACCGACGAGCGGTCGCGCTTCGTCCAATCGTCCCGCTGCGCCTGCGAGGCATATTCCCACTGGCCGAGGATTTCCTCGGGGATGTGGCCTGCGACGACGTCCGGCACCGCTGCGGTGCGATAGAGCACGCGCGCACCGGGCTTGGCGGTGCGGGTGATCTCGCTCCAGATCCGGGTAAGCTGCTCGTCGGTCATCCAGTCCTGCGCGTCGAGCAGGATGTAACGGTCGAGCGACTGCGCCGGCATCGATTCGAGATAGTCGGCATAGTTGGTGTGGCGAATCTCGACGCGATCGGCGCGATCGCGCACCGTCTCGTAGTTCTTCGCCTGCAGATATGGCGGCAGCGGCGCGTCCGCATGCTCGCCATAGCCACGGCCGAAGGCCTGCCAGGCGTAGTAATTGTCCTTGATGTCGAAATCGCAGGCGAGCTTGCGCAACCGGCTCTTGAGCGCGCCGGTGATGCCGCCCGCATCGTCCACCTTGAGCAGGTCGTACTGCGCCGGCGGGATGCCGAAGCCGAACAGCGCGGCAGGCTGATCGACCAGCCAGCGCAGGAACTTCTTCTCGAAGAAGGGCGCGAACTTGGTCTCGAAGATCTCGCGCTGCTCCTCGATATTCTTGGCGCGCAGAATCTCGCCGGGGTCGATCTTGTACTTCTTCGCCATGTTGTGAACGAAGCCGATCAGCTTGCCGAGCAGGCCCTGCTTGTAGAAACCGGTCTTGAAGCCGTTGATCCGGCGCGTGCCGTTGGCAGAGCGGCTGTCCCAATAGTCCCGCGACTTGTCGTCGAGATGGGGACGGATGAACTCCTTGTACGCGTCGATATTCTCGGGCCGATTGGCCAGGCCGAAGAAGCGGTGGAACGCCGCATAGTCGGGCAGGTGGATCGCCGCCTGTTTCTTGAGATTGTTGAGCGCGATATGGGCGGGGTTGAGGTCCACCGCGGTGATCGCCTTGGGGTTGGCGGTCAGGTAGGAATAGACGTTGCAGCCGCCGGAGGCGATCGTCACGACATGGCTGTCGGGCGTGATCTGCAGCGCTTCCATGTCGACATCGGGGTCTTCCCAGATCTGGGCATAGACCAGGCCGCGGAACGCAAAGGTGAAGGCCCGCTCCAATATGCCCTGCTTGGTGAGATGCTCATGGCGATGCACCGCGCCGCGCACAGCGACATTCTTCGGCGCCTTGGCAACTGAAACCATTATCGACTCCTGGAGGGGGCGCCCGCGCACCGCATATTGAGCAAGCGAGCGCCCTAGTCCCCACATGTGACAAATCCTTTGCAGCCTTGTGCCAGGACTGTTGCGAAATCAATCCCAGGCCAGGCGGCCCGCCGGCGCACGCCTTAGCGCGAGCGATTGTCGATCGCGTTGCCCGCATCGTCGACCGCGCCGGCGACCGTATCGCCTACCCTGTCGACCGTGTTCGCGAGCGCATCGCCGGCACGATCGGCACCGCGCTCCAGCCTGTCACCTGCCTTGTCCGCGGCATTGTCGAGCGCGTCGCCGGTGCGATCGAGCGATCCGGACAGGTTGCTCTGGCTATCGTCGGTGCAGGCGGTCAGCGCGAGGCCGAGCGCCAATACGGGAAGCAGCTTACGCATTTCCGTTCTCCGATGGGTTCGAGGATCAGGATCAGTCGCGGCAATAACCTTCGCCGTCCTTGACCTTCAAACAGTCCTTCTTGCCGGCCAGATATTTGAGGCCCGTCGCATCGCCGCTCGACGCGCGCAGCACCTGGCTGCCGTCGGGGCGCTCGAACGCGATTCCCGAAGGCGTGGCGGTGCCGTCATATTTGCCCTTCGAGTCCAGCGTATATTGCATCTCCAGCCGGTACCTGCCCGGCGCATCGCCCTTCGACACCACGAGATAGGTGCCCTCCACGCCCTTCCAGCGCCCGACCCACGCGTCGCGAGTCACCGCCCCCGACACGATGTTGCCGGCATCCTCGATACCGTTGCCCAATGCTTCGCCGGCGTTGCTCGCGGTGCTCGCCACCTCGCCCGCGCCGCTCGCGATCGCATTGCCGGCAGTACCGGCGGCATTGTCCAGTTGATCGGCGGTACGGTCCGCCGCGTTGCAGCCCGCAACCATCAGCGCGACCGGGGCGATCCACAGAAGTCCACGCATTTTACTCTCCAAAACCATTGTCCCGTCTAGCCAGCACCGCCGGTGGGGCGTAGGGAGCGCGCCATGTCACGCCGCATCGCCATAGCCTCCGATCATGCCGCTTACTCCATGAAGGCAGAACTCGCCGAATGGTTGCGTAGCCAGGGGTACAATGTGCTCGACCTGGGGACCAACGGACCCGAGAGCGTCGATTATCCCGACTATGGCTATCGCCTGGGCAGTGCGATCGAGGATGGCAGCGCCGAGACCGGCGTGGTGCTGTGCGGATCGGGCATCGGCATCTCGATCGCGGTCAACCGCAACCATGCCGCCCGCTGCGCGCTCGTCTCCGAGCCGCTCTCGGCCAGCCTTGCGCGCCAGCACAACGATGCCAATGTCCTGGCGCTCGGCGCCCGGCTGATCGGCATCGAGATGGCGAAGGAATGCATCACCGCGTTCCTCGACACCGATTTCCTGGGCGAGCGCCACCAGCGCCGCGTCGACAAACTGAGCAATCCCGAAAGGAGCCCCGCATGAGCACCAACCCCGTAACGGCAGGGCTCCAGCCCGACGGCTTCTTCACCAAGGGCCTTTCGGAAGTCGATCCCGCGGTCTTCGCCGGCGTGCGCCACGAGCTGGAGCGCGAGCAGCACCAGATCGAGCTGATCGCGTCCGAGAACATCGTCTCCAAGGCAGTGCTCGAGGCGCAGGGATCGGTTTTCACCAACAAATATGCCGAGGGCTATCCCGGCAAGCGCTATTATCAGGGCTGCCACCCGTCGGGCGAGGTCGAGCAGCTGGCGATCGATCGCGCCAAGCAGCTGTTCGACTGCGGCTTCGCCAACGTCCAGCCGCACTCGGGCGCGCAGGCGAACGGCGCGGTGATGCTGGCGCTGACCAAGCCCGGCGACACGATCATGGGCCTCAGCCTCGATTCCGGCGGCCACCTGACCCACGGCGCCCGCGCGGCGATGAGCGGCAAATGGTTCAACGCGATCCAGTACGGCGTCGACCCCGAGACGCACCTGATCGACTTCGACCAGGTCGAGGCGCTCGCCAAGGAGCACAAGCCCAAGCTCATCATCACCGGCGGCTCGGCCTATCCGCGCCATATCGACTTCGCCCGCTTCCGTGCGATCGCGGATGAGGTCGGCGCGCTGTTCATGGTCGACATGGCGCATTTCGCCGGCCTGGTCGCAGGCGGCGTGCACCCCACCCCGTTCGGCCACGCCCATGTCGTCACCACCACCACGCACAAGACGCTGCGCGGCCCGCGCGGCGGCATGGTGCTGACCAATGACGAGGCGATCGCCAAGAAGATCAACTCGGCGGTGTTCCCGGGCCTCCAGGGCGGCCCGCTGATGCACGTCATCGCCGCCAAGGCGGTGGCGTTCGGCGAGGCGCTGCAGCCCGAATTCAAGAGCTATGCCGCGGCGATCGTCGAGAACGCCAAGGTGCTCGCGGCCACGCTCAAGGAGCGCGGCGCCAACCTCGTCTCGGGCGGCACCGACACGCATCTCGCGCTGGTCGACCTCACCCCGCTGGGCGTGACCGGCAAGGACGCCGACGAGGCGCTCGAGCGCGCGGCGATCACCTGCAACAAGAACGGCATCCCCAACGATCCGCTCCCCCCGGTCAAGACCAGCGGCATCCGCGTCGGCTCGCCGGCCGGCACGACGCGCGGCTTCGGCCCCGCCGAGTTCCGCGAGATCGGCAACATGGTCGCCGACGTGCTCGACGGCCTGCGCAAGAATGGCGAGCAGGGCGATGCCCAGATCGAAGCCAATGTCCGCGAGCGCGTCCGCACCCTCTGCGAGCGCTTCCCCATCTATCCGGAGCTGTAATTGCGCTGCCCCTTCTGCGGAAATGAAGACAGCCAGGTAAAGGACAGCCGCCCCACCGAAGACGGGGCGGCGATCCGGCGGCGGCGGCAATGCGAGGCGTGCGCGGCGCGCTTCACCACCTTCGAGCGCATCCAGCTTCGCGACCTGACGGTGGTGAAGAGCGGAGAACGACGCGAGCCGTTCGAGCGCGACAAGCTGGTGCGTTCGGTATCGACCGCCGCGCGCAAGCGACCGATTACCGCAGCACAGATCGAACGGCTCGTCTCGGGCATCCAGCGCCAGCTCGAGACGCAGGGCGACAGCGAGATTCCTTCGCAGCGGATCGGCGAACTGGTGATGCAGGGGCTGAAAGGCCTGGATTCGGTCGCCTATATCCGCTTCGCCAGTGTCTATAAGGATTTCCGCGAGGCGAAGGACTTCGAGGAATTCGCCGGCAATGTGAACGAGGTCGGCAGCGAGACGAGGAACGGGGGATGAACCCGGTCATCGTCCTCGTCCGGCCCCAACTCGGCGAGAATATCGGCAAGGCCGCGCGCGCGATGCTCAATTTCGGGCTGACCGAGATGCGCCTGGTCTCCCCGCGCGACGGCTGGCCCAACCCCTCGGCCGGACCCGCAGCGAGCGGCGCCGATGTGGTGCTGGAGCGGGCGACGGTGTTCGAAAGCGTCGCCGAGGCGGTCGCCGATTGCGGCCAGGTCTATGCCACCACGGTGCGCAAGCGCGGCGTCACCAAGCCGGTGGTGACCCCCGAGGAAGCGGCGCGCGACATCCATGCCGCGCCGGGCCGGGCCGCGATCCTGTTCGGGCCGGAGCGATCGGGCCTGGATACCGACGATGTCGCGCTCGCCCGCACGATCATCACCGTGCCGATCAATCCGGAATTCGGATCGCTCAACCTTGCCCAGGCCGTGATCCTGGTCGCCTATGAATGGTCGAAAGGCGTCCAGCTCGCGAGCCCGCCGGCGACCGATCTCGATCCGCCCGCCTCGCAGGAAGAGCTGGAGGGCATGATCGGCCAGCTCGACGCGATGCTGGAACATTCGGGCTATTATTTCCCGCCCGATCGGGTGCCGACGACGCGCCGCACGCTGCGCACGATGCTGACCAAGCCGGGCTGGACCTCGCAGGAGATGCGCACGATGCGCGGCGTGCTTTCCGCACTCGCAGGCAGAAAGCAGCACCGCAGCAGCTGATCGGCGCTCAGCGCCGGTCGAACTGCTCCAGCTCATAGGCGATCGAGGCCTCGACCAGCCGCTCCCAGATATCGGCGATCGGCGCTTCGGGAATGTCGGCGGCGCGGGCATGGGCGCAGGCATTCTCGATCACCTGCGCCTTGCGCGCCTCGTCGCGGACCAGCCCGCGCTCGGGCTTGATGCGCGCGGCGGCATCCATATAGCCGAAGCGGAGCGTGAGCAGCTCGACCAGCGCGCGGTCGACCGCGTCGACCCCCGCGCGGACTTCCGCCATGGTGGTGCAGGCTTCGGGATCGATCGTGTCGTGCATGGGTGCTCCCTTGGCTCGGCACCGCGCCCCTGTCCAGCTTGGCGGTCCAGCTTGACACGCGTGTGCATGGCCGCTAACCGCGCGCCTTCGCAATGGCCCCGCACTCCGGTGAAGTGGTGGCCCTGCCCTCCCTCGAGAGACCAGCAGGCGGATACCGGAACCAACGTTGTTAGCAATTGCAAAGGATTATCTATGTCGAAGCGCTCCAGCGCCAAGCATAAGCTCGACCGCCGGATGGGCGAAAACATCTGGGGTCGCCCGAAGAGCCCGGTCAACAAGCGTGAGTACGGCCCGGGCCAGCACGGCCAGCGCCGCAAGGGCAAGATGTCGGACTTCGGCATCCAGCTGCGCGCCAAGCAGAAGCTCAAGGG
Organism: Sphingomonas sp.; assembly: GCA_040508955.1. Classification (GTDB taxonomy): domain Bacteria; phylum Pseudomonadota; class Alphaproteobacteria; order Sphingomonadales; family Sphingomonadaceae; genus Sphingomonas. Next base: position 16,477 of record JBEVLV010000053.1, read on the forward strand.
CTATT
>JBEVLV010000054.1:0-12109 GCA_040508955.1 Sphingomonas sp.
AGCCTGCGCTCGACCGACGGCTCGAACACTTCCGGGTTGATGAAGACCCGGGGGGTCCGGACGGCCTCCCCGCTTTCCTCGTCCGGCTCCTGCAGGTCCATGACCAGGATCCGCTTCGGCACGCCGACCTGGATCGCGGCGAGGCCGATGCCGGGGGCATCATACATCGTCTCGAACATGTCGGCGATCAATGTGCGCAGTTCGTCGTCGAACGTGTCGACGGGCTTCGAGATGAGCCGCAGCCGCGGGTCCGGCGTTTCTAGGATGGGCAGGATGGCCATGGCGCAGAGCTAAGATCGGCAGGCGTAATCGTCAAGGCGCGGCCGATCAGGCGACCGGCCGTCGTGCCCTCAGCGCCTGGGCCAACGTGCCCTCGTCGAGATAGTCGAGCTCGCCCCCCACCGGCAGGCCGTGGGCGAGCTGGGTGACGCGGACGGGATAGGCCTCGATCCGCTCGGCGATGTAATGGGCGGTGGTCTGGCCCTCCAGCGTGGCGTTCATCGCGAGCACGACCTCGTCGATGCCGCCCGCGGCTATGCGCCGTACCAGGCTGTCGATGCGGAGATCCTCGGGACGCACGCCCTCCAGCGCCGATAGGCGCCCGCCCAGGACATGGAACTTGCCCGGGAAGAGCCGCGAGCGATCGAGCGCCCACAGGTCCGCCACCTCCTCGACCACGCACAGTGAACGCGCATCGCGGCGCGGATCGGCGCAGATCTGGCAGGGATCCGACGTGTCGACATTGCCGCAGGTCGCGCAGGTGCTGAGCCGCTGGCTGACCGCGCCCAGCGCCGCGAGCAAGGGATCGAGCGCGGTCTCGCGCTTCTTGAGGAGATGGAGCACCGCGCGGCGGGCCGAACGCGGGCCGAGGCCGGGCAGCCGCGACAGGGCCTGGGTGAGCGCTTCGATTTCGGGGGACGCCATGCCACAGACATAGGGGCTTGCCAGCGGTCCTGCCAAGCGGTTGAGAGGGCGGATGCGGATCGTCTTCATGGGAACGCCCGAATTCGCCGTGCCGGTGCTCGATGCACTGGTCGCGGCGGGGCATGATGTGGTTGCGGCGTACAGCCAGCCGCCGCGGCGCGGGAATCGCGGCAAGGTCGCCCCGTCGCCGGTCCAGGCGCGGGCCGAGGCGCTAGGGGTCCCGGTGCGCACGCCGCTCTCGTTCCGCAAGGAACCCGAGGCGATCGAAGCGTTCGCAGCGCTCGAGGCCGATGTCGCGGTGGTGGCCGCCTATGGCCTGATCCTGCCGGTCGCCGTGCTGGAGGCGCCGCGGCTGGGTTGCCTGAACGTGCACGGCTCGCTGCTGCCGCGCTGGCGGGGCGCCGCGCCGATCCAGCGCGCGATCCTGGCGGGCGATGCCGAAACCGGCGTCGGGATCATGCAGATGGAGGCCGGGCTCGATACCGGGCCGGTGCGGCTGGAGGGCCGGACCCCGATCGCCGGCAAGACTGCAGGCGAACTGACCGCCGAGTTGAGCGCGATGGGTGCGCGGCTGATGGTCGAGGTGCTGGCGGACCTGGATGCCCATCCGGCCGTGGCGCAGCCCGAGGACGGCGTGACCTATGCCAGCAAGATCGACAAGGCCGAGGCCCGGCTCGATTTCTCGCTGAGCGCGACGGAGGTCGAACGCCAGATCCGCGCGTTCAACCCGGCGCCGGGCGGGTTCTTCGAATTCCAGGGCGAACGGGTGCGGGTCCATTCTGCCCTTGTACGTCATCCCAGCGAAGGCCGGGATCCAGAGCCAGGCAACGCATCGCCCGAAACCCTGGACCCCGGCCTTCGCCGGGGTGACGGCATTGTTCTGGACGATCAACTCACAATCCGCTGCGGCGAAGGCGCGATCCGTCTCCTGCTCGTCCAGCGCGCCGGACGTGGCGTCATGACGGCGGGCGACCTGCTCCGCGGTTTCGCGATCCCCGCAGGAACCCAGCTTTGACGCGGTTCGCGCTGACGGTGGAGTTCGACGGCCGGCCGTTCATGGGCTGGCAGCGCCAGGACCATGGCCCGAGCGTGCAGCAGGCGATCGAGGATGCCGCGCACGCGGTGACCGGCGAAGCGGTGACGGTGCATGCGGCCGGGCGGACCGATGCCGGCGTGCACGGTCTGGGCATGCGCGCGCACCTGGATGTCGCGCGGCAGATCACGCCGTTCCGGCTGATGGAGGCGCTCAATGCCCTGCTCCGCCCGGCACCCGTCGCGATCCTGGATTGCGTCGCCGTGGCGGATGATTGGCACGCACGTTTCTCGTGCCTTGCCCGCCATTATGAATATCGGATCTTAACCCGCCGTGCGCCGCTGACCTGGGAAAAGGGCTTGGCCTGGCGCGTGCCCCAGCCGCTCGACGTAGCGGCGATGCAGGCCGGCGCGGCGCGGCTGGTGGGGCGGCACGACTTCACCACCTTCCGCTCGGCGCACTGCCAGGCGGACAGCCCGGTCCGGACGCTCGATCGTCTCGACGTGGTGGCGGATGGCGAGCGGATCAGCGTCTTCGCCTCCGCCCGCTCGTTCCTGCATCATCAGGTCCGCTCGATGGTCGGCTGCCTCGCCCTGGTCGGGCAAGGCAAATGGTCGCCCGACGACATGACCGACGTCCTGGAAGCCCGCGACCGGGCGCGGCTCGGCCTCAACGCGCCTCCGGACGGCCTGTTCTTCCTGCGTGCGGACTATCCCTGACGGCTGAACTTCGCCGCCAGCTCGACATGGGTGGACCAGCGGAACTGGCCAACCGGCTGGATCCATTCCAGCCGATAGCCCCCTTGAGATAAAACCTCCGCATCCCGTGCGAACGTACTGGGATTGCATGAGACATAGGCGACGACCGGCACCTTCGAAGCCGCCAGCTCCGCCACCTGTTCGCGCGCGCCGGCACGGGGCGGATCGAGCACCACCGCCTCGAAATTGTTGAGATCGGCGGCGGCCACCGGGCGGCGGAACAGGTCGCGATGATCGGCGAAGATCTGGCGCCGCGCCTGGCCGGCCGCGGCTTTTAGCGCGAAGATCGGATCGCGCGCCGCCTCCGCCGCATAGACTCGCGCGTCGGGGAAGGCGAAGGTGAAGGTGCCGAGGCCCGCGAACAGGTCGGCGACCGTCCCTGCACCGCCGACGATCTCGCGCGCAGCGGCGGTCAGGGCCGCCTCGCCCTCGGGCGTCGCCTGGAGAAAGGCACCGCTCGGGAACGGCACCGGGACGCCCGCCAGGGTGATCGTCACCGGATCGGGTTCCCAGCGCGCGGTGGGGCCGAAGCCCTCGTCGAGCGAGAATCGTGCGAGCTTGTGGCGTACGGCAAAGGCGGTGATCGCCTCGGCGGCGGCGAGGCCCTCGGCCTCCATGCCGTCGATCAGCACGTCAGGGCCCTGGTCGGTCTGCGCGAGATGGACATTGACCCGCCGTGCGCCGGGCAGCAGCGCCGAAAGCAGGCCGCGCAGCGGACCCAGCAACGCGAACAGGCCGGGATCGAGCACCCAGCATTCCTCGAGGTCGATCAGCTTGTGGCTTCCGGGCTCGGTAAAGCCCAGGCGGAGCTGGCGGCCGCGCAGCTCGGCGTGGAGCGTGGCGCGGCGGCGGGTCCGGGCCGGCGAGAGCAAGGGCGCGCGCAGCGCGGTCTCGAGCCTTTGCGCGGCGAGCGCGCCGGCGACCCGGTCTGTGATGAACCCGGCCCAGGCGCTGTCGTCGAGATGCTGGAGCTGGCAACCGCCGCATTCTGGGAAATGCCGGCACGGCGGCTGCTGGTGGTGCGGGCCGGGCACGATCACGCCGTCCTCAGCCAGCCGGTCGCCGGGCGCCGCAAAGGCCGCGTGGCGGCCATCGGCGGTCACGCCGTCGCCGCGCGCGGCCACGCGGATGATCTCGTCGTCGGTCACGGACATGCGATTACAGGCATTCGGAAACGGCCTCGGGAATTCGGTCGATCAGCCCATCGGCGATGAAGGCGGCGCCCGCAAGTTGCGCCGCGCGGCCGTGCAGCCAGGCCGCCGCTTCCGCCGGACCCACGCCCTGCCCGCCTCCCGCGACCTGCGCCGCGAGAAGCCCGGCCAGGACATCGCCCGTGCCGGCGGTGGAGAGCCAGGACGAAGCGCCGCCCAGGACGCGCACCGCCCCCTTCGGATCGGCGACCACGGTATCCGCACCCTTGTGGACGATCGTCGCGCGCGTGGCAGCGGCGGCGGCAAGCGTGCGCTCGATCTTGCTACCATCGCCGCCCTCGAACATGCGATCGAACTCGCCCGAATGCGGGGTGAGCCAGGTCGGCGGGGTGCGGCTCTGCAGGCTGCGGGTGGCGCCCGAGCCGAGCAGGCTGAGCGCATCGCCGTCGAGCACCAGCGGCTTGTCGCTGGCGAAGGCCACGCGGATATAGGCTTCGGCACGGCGATCGCGGCCGAGGCCCGGGCCCAGCACCACCGCATCGATCCGGTCCCAGGCGAGGAACTCGGCGAGATCGTCGCTCGTGCCGATCCCGCGCCGGACCAGCGCGTCCGGGCCGCCCGTCCAGGGATCGCTGCCGGCGAGCACGACATAGCCCGCCCCGCCCGCCATCGCCGCGCGCGCGGCAAGGCGCGCCGCACCGGGCATCGTCCCCTCGATCACCGCGACCAGGCCGCGGCTGTATTTGTGGCTGTTCGGCCCCGGCGCGGCGAGACGGGGCCGCATGACGCTGCGCCACGTCGTCTCGACCGGGATACCGATATCGGCGAGCAGGACATGCCCGCAGGCCTCCAGCCCATAGTCGAGCAGGTGCGCCGGCTTGAGCGCGCCGAGCGCGAGCGTCGCGCCGATCCCATGCGGGGCGCCCAGATTGGCGCCGGTATCGGTGTCGATCCCCGAGGGGAGATCGATCGACAGCGTGAAGTCCGCGCCGCGGCATAGCTCGGTGAAGACCGCGGCCAGCCCGCGCTCGAGCGGGCGGGTCATGCCGGTGCCGAACAGGCCGTCGACCAGCAGCGGCCGCGGACGGGCGGCGTAGAGCGAGCTGGTCGGACCGTCCCACTTCGCCTGCATGCGCTGGGCGGCACCCGGCCTGGCCTCGCCGGTCGCGACGAGCATCACGTCGTGCCCCGCCGCCTTGAGCAGTCGCGCGGCGACATAGGCGTCGCCGCCATGGTTGCCCGGGCCGGCGAGAACGAGGATCGGCCGCCCCATGGCAAAGCGTGCCGCCTCACGGGCGACGGCGGCGCCGGCGCGCTCCATCAGCGCGTCCTGCGAGACGCCGCTGCGGAACACCGCCTCCTCCGCCGCACGCATCTGCGCGGCGGTGACGATCGGAGCGCCGGCGGGAACGCTCACGGGTTCGACCCGCGCACCGTGGCGGGGATCCGGTAGCGCGAGCCGCCGATCGCCACCTCGATGCGGTTGGGCGGCAGCGGCATCACCACGGCCGGCTCGGCGCCGTCGGCCGCGACCACGCCGCGCCCATCGGTGGTCACCAGCAGGCGGCGAAATCCGCCATCGGGCTGGCGCACGGTGAGGAACAGCCCATCCTGCGACTGGATGCGGTCGATCGCGCAGACATAGGCGAACTGCTCGGCCCCCTCGGGCGCGCATTCGATGCGCCCCTCGGCATGCTCGAGCGCCTTTTCATGGCTCTGCGCCTTGGCCTCGCTCGCCTTGTCGCGCACCTGCACGCCGCAGCCCGCGAGCGAGACCAGGCAAGCGCCGACGATCGGGCGGCGTACATGCCGCCCCAGAGTCACCCTCACCCAACCCTCTCCCGCGAGCGGGAAAGGGCTTTCAGATCAGATGTCGGCGTAGACATGGCGTTCGGCGCTAGCTCCCGGATGTGTCACCGCGCCCTTATAGGCGGGCCCCACGGTACGGGAATAGCGCCAGAGCGCGCCGGACTGATAGTCGTTGACCCGCGGCTCCCAGCGGGCGCGGCGCTCGTTAAGGATATCCTGTGCCACATCGAGATCGATCGTGCCGGCCTCGGCGTCGATCGTAATGATGTCGCCATCCTCGACCAGCGCGATCGGGCCGCCCTCGGCTGCTTCGGGGCCGACATGGCCGATGCAGAAGCCGCGCGTGCCGCCCGAAAAGCGGCCATCGGTGATCAGTGCGACCTTTTCGCCCATGCCGAGCCCATAGAGCGCCGCGGTCGTGGAGAGCATCTCGCGCATGCCCGGGCCGCCCTTGGGGCCTTCATAACGGATGACGATGACCTCGCCTTCCCGGATCAGGCGATGCTCGACCGCCTGAAAGGCTTCCTCCTCGCAATCGAACACCCGCGCCGGTCCGCTGAACTGGAGGCGGTGCATGCCGGCAACCTTCACGATCGCGCCCTCGGGCGCCAGGCTGCCGCGCAGGCCGACGACGCCGCCGGTGGGCGTGATCGGCGTCTTGACGTCATAGATGACCTTCTGGTCCGGGTTCCAGGTCACCTGGTCGATATTCTCGCCCAGCGTCCTGCCCGTGACCGTCATGCAATTGCCGTCGAGGAAGCCCCCCGCGAGCATCGTCTTCATCAGCATGTAGACGCCACCGGCCTCGTGCATGTCCTTGGCGACATATTTCCCGCCCGGCTTCAGGTCGGCGATGTACGGCGTCGATTTGAAGGCATCGGCAACGTCGTGGAGATCGAACTCGATCCCCGCCTCGTTCGCCATCGCCGGCAAGTGCAGCGCGGCATTGGTGGAACCTCCGGTGGCAGCGACGACGCGCGCGGCGTTGATGAACGCCTCGCGGGTGCAGATGGTGCGCGGGCGCAGGTTCATCTCGAGCAGGTTCATCACCTGTGCGCCGGCCGCGATCGCGATCTGCTCGCGCGACTGATACGGCGCCGGCACCATGTTGGAGTTGGGCAGCGATAGGCCGATCGCCTCGCCGACGCACGCCATGGTGTTCGCGGTGAACTGGCCGCCGCAGGCACCGTGCCCGGGGCACGCCACCTTCTCGAGCGCGCTCAGCTCATGGAGCGGGCAATTGCCGGCGGCATAGCGGCCGACCGCCTCGAACACGTCGACGACGGTGACGTCGCGATCGTGGAAGCGCCCGGGCAGGATCGAGCCGCCATAGACGAAGATCGACGGCACGTTGAGGCGCAGCATCGCCATCATCATGCCGGGAAGCGACTTGTCGCAGCCTGCGAAGCCGACCAGCGCGTCGTAGCAATGGCCGCGCACGCTGAGCTCGACCGAGTCGGCGATCACCTCGCGGCTGACCAGCGAGGACTTCATCCCCTGATGGCCCATCGCGATGCCGTCGGTGACGGTGATCGTGTTGAAGCGGCGCGGCATGCCGCCATTGGCGATCACGCCCTCGCGCGCAGCATCGGCCTGGAAATCGAGCGTCGTGTTGCACGGCGCGCTGTCGTTGCCGGCGCTGGCGAGCGCGACGAAGGGCTTGGCGATATCCTCCTCGCTGATGCCCATGGCATAATAATAGCTGCGGTGGGGGGAACGCTCAGGTCCGACGGAAACGTGGCGGCTGGGCAGGCGGGCTTTGTCGAAGCGGTTGGTCATGGCGCGCAAGCCTATGTCGCGGGAGAGGCCTTTCGCGCAAGAGTGTTGCGCAAAGAATTTGTCAGTTCCGCCAAAATTCCGCTCCACCGCTCGGCACCCCCAGCGTCGCGGATCAGGTCGTTGCGGATCTCGATCGCGATCGAGGGAATGCCCTGCCCTTCGGCATGGCGGTTGAGCGTCGCATTGAGCAGCCGGCCCGAATAGGGCTCGTTGTCGCCGGTCGGCAGGCCTTGCGCGCGGAAGAAGTCGATCGCGGGATGCGCGGCGCGGACGTCGCGATTGTAGAGCACCCCGACCTCCCAAGGGCGGTCGCTGCCGCCATGCTCCAGCCGGGGCGTGAAGCTGTGGATCGAGAGGATCAGCTTCGGGCGCTGGGCACGGATGCGGTCGCGGATCAGCCGGTGATAGGGGGCATGGAAGCGAGCGATGCGCGCCGCGCGGTCGGCAGTCTCGTTACCCGGGATGAGGTGGCCGTCGCTCCGCAGCGGAATCAGGCCGATATGATCGGGCTCGCGGTGGAGATCTATGACCAGCCGCGAGACGGTGGCTAGAATCGCGGGGGCATCGAGCCGGGCGGCGAGCGCCCGCGTGACCGCCGCCGCACCGATATCCACGCCGATATGCAGATCGAGCAGCTCGGGCGCGATGCCGAGGTCGATATCCTCCGGCACGGCGTTCGAGGCATGATCGCAGAGCAGCATCACGTCCTGCACCGAGCCTTCGAGGATCTCCGCAGGGGCCTGCATCAATGCACCGGCTTGCGGCGCGCGGCGAAGGCAGCGAGCCCCTCGGCGAATTCCGCACCGCCGAACGCGTCGTCGAACGCCTGGTCGAGATCGGCGGCGTGCCCATTCAGCGCCCGCTTGAGCTGGCGAATCGCCTGGGGCGCGTTGCCCGCGATCGTCGCGGCGATCGACTGCGCGGTCATGACGGCCCGTTTCGCGCGAATTTCAACGAGGCGGATCGCCTTGGCCTCGTCGGCCCGCACCCAATCGCCGGTGAACAACATGGTCGAGGCGACGCCCCGGCCCACCTGCGCACGGAGCCGCGCAACGTCCTCCTGCGGATAGCCGAGGCCGAGTCGCGCCGGCGTGGTGGCGAATTCGGCGCGGTCGCCAGCAACGCGGATATCGGCGGCAAGGATCAGCGCGACCGCGGCGCCGAAGCAGCCGCCCTCGATCACGCCGATCACGGGCACCGGGATGGCGGCGATCGCTTCGATCCCGGCGCGCATCGCCTCGCGAAAGCGGATGCGCAGCGCGGGATCGGCCTGGAGCTGCTCGAACTCGCGGACATCGGCGCCGGCCGAGAAGATGCCGGGCACGTCGGAGCGGAGGATCACCGCGCGGGCGTCCTGCACCTCGCTCGCGGCGGCGGCGATGGCCTCCCAGGCGGCGATGGGAAGCGCGTTCTTGGCTTCGGGACGCGCCAGCGCGATCGTGGCGATGGGTCCGTCTCGGCTGACATGGATCATGGAGTGCGGCTCTGCCCGATCCGGGCGCCGCTGTCACGGGCCAGGGTCACGGGCCAAGGAGCGGGGATGGCGCGCGGGCGAGGCTTTCGCCCAGGCACCGCGAGCCACCAGCGGACGTCCCGCGCCGGGCTGATCCGCTGCTGCCGTTATGCGCCGGTGATTGCGAAGATCGGCTTTAGGGATTTGGTAAATGGCTCAGACGAGGCGGGTTTCGAGCGTCCACCAGCCCGGACGGGCGAGGTCCGCCGCGGCCCCCGCGCGCGCTTCCTCGTTTTCGAACAGCGCGAAGCAGGTGGCACCGGAGCCCGACATGCGCGCGAGCAGGATGTTATTCCGGGCGGAGAGCGCATCGAGTACTTCGTCGATGGCCGGCGCAATCGTCCGCGCGGGCGATTCGAGATCGTTGCGGCCCGCCCGGGAGATCTCGAGCAGGTCGCCTTGCCCGATTGGTCCGCGATCCACGCCGTCCCAGGCTCGGAATACTGCCGCGGTGGAGACGGCCACGCCGGGGTTCACCAACAGCGCGGGCGTGCCTGGAAGGCCCGCGATCGGCTCCAGCTGCTCGCCCCTGCCCCGGCCGCGCGCCGTGCGGCCGAGCAGGCAGGCGGGAACGTCCGAGCCAAGGCCGTCCGCGATCGCGAACAGCGCGGGATCGTCGAGCGGGACGCCATGCAACCGCGCCAACGCGCGGAGCGTCGCGGCTGCGTCGGCCGATCCCCCGCCGATGCCAGAGGCGACCGGCAGGCGTTTGTCGAGCGTGATCGCATGCGCACCGCCGCCGACAGCCTCGCGGAACCGGGCCGCAGCGCGCATGACAAGATTGTCGCCCTCGCCGGACAGCACCGCGCCGAAGGGGCCGGTCAGCGCGAGGCTGTCTGCGTCCGCGGGTGCGACGGTAAGCACATCGCCATCCTCGACGAACGCGAACAGCGTCTCCAGCTCATGATAGCCGTCAGGCCGGCGGGCGCGGACATGGAGCGCCAGGTTGAGCTTGGCGCGCGCGGTCTCGATGATCATCGCTTCAATTGGCGGCCATGGTGAGCCCGCTCGCGAGCTTGCCGGCGATACGGCCCGCAACGGCGGGATCGGCATAGACGGCGGCCGCACTCCAGGCATAGCGCGCCTCATAGTGCCGGCCGAGCCGCCAATAGGCGTCGCCGAGATGCTCGTTGGCACGGGGGCCCGCCGGATCGGCACGCGCGGCCTTTTCCAGCAGCGGGAGCGCCCGGGTGACGTCGCCCTGCTGGTAATAGGCCCAGCCAAGCGAGTCGGCGACGCTCGGATCGTTGGGGCGGATCGCTTGCGCGCGGCGGAGCAAGGTCTCCGCTTCGCTCAGATTCTCGCCGCGCTCGACCTGGGCATAGCCGAGATATTCGAGCGCGCGGGGTTCCATCGGCGCCAGCACCACGGCGCGGCGCAGCGCCGGCAGCGCCTCCTCCCAGCGGCCGGCACGATCGAGCGCTGTCCCCTGGAGATAGTAGAGGCGCCACGCCTCTCCGTCGTCCTTGCGATCAAGGCCCGCGCGATAGGCTGCGGCCGCCGCGTCGTATTGCCCGCCATCGGCCAGCAGATCGCCATAGGTCTGCGCGTCGGCGCCCGTCGCGTGCTTGTCCTGCGCCATCGCCCTTGCCGCGCGCAGCGCCTCGGCGCCACGACCCGCACGGCGAAGCGCAGCGACCCGGCCAGCGGCCGCACCGCGCACGAAGGGGCTCTTCCCGCTCACCTCTTCCAGAACGGCGAGCGCGAGATCGCCCGAGCCACTCTCCGACAACGCCTCGGCCAGATAGAGCCGAGCACGATCGTCGTTCGGATCGAGCAGCAGCGCAGACCGCGTCAGCAGGATCGAAAGCGGCTCCATGCCCTCCTTGCCGATATCCTGGGCCAGGCCCAGGAACAGCCGCGAGGCGCCGAAGGCCGCGTCCACCTTTCCGCCTTTGCCGATCCGCTTGCGCAGCAGCTCGATCTCGGGTCGGTCGCCGTCCAGCAGGTTGCGCGCCCTGCCACGCTCGCCGATGCCGCCGAGCAGGCGCGCGGCGTCGATGCGGAGATCCTCGTCCTCGTCACCGTTCATCATCATCGGCAATAGCGAGACCATCGCCTCGTCGACGCGGCGCGATGCGATCAGCAGAAGTGCGCGGTGACGCCCCACATAGCGGCGCGCCAGCGCACTGCCGCCGGTCTTGTCCAGCATGGCCACGGCATCTTCGCCGCGATCGAAGGCGAGCCAGGCGCTCAACACCGGCGCGAGGAACTCGAGCGGTCCGCCACCTATCCGCTGGACCGCATTCTGCACGCCGAGCCGGTCGCCATTGTGGAGCGCGATCGCAAAGGCGAGCACCGCAGTATCGGGAGGCGCCACGCCCTTGCGAACCATCACCGCTGCAGCCCTGCTGGCGAGCGAATAGTCGCCGACCGCAAGCGCCTGCCGATAGGCGCGCAGCGCAATCACCTCGTCCTCGGGCGACGCGGCCAACGCCTTGGCATAGCCTGCCGCGGCGATGGCGGCCGCGCCCTGGGCATCGGCAGCCCGGGCGCGAACATAGTCCGCCGGGTCCTGCTGCGCCTGCGCAGCCGCAGGCAGGGCCGCGATCAGCGCGAGAGCCAGGCTACATGTTCGGATAATTGGGCCCGCCCCCGCCTTCGGGGACCACCCAGTTGATGTTCTGCATGGGGTCCTTGATGTCGCAGGTCTTGCAGTGCACGCAATTCTGCGCGTTGATCTGGAACCGCAGATCATCGCCTTCCCCCACTACCTCATACACGCCGGCCGGACAGTAACGCTGCGCCGGCTCGGCGTATACCGGTAGATTGTAATCTATGGGGATTTCCGGATCCTTGAGCGTCAGATGGACCGGCTGATCCTCCTCGTGATTGGTGTTCGAGACGAACACCGAGGATAGGCGATCGAAGGTCAGCACGCCGTCGGGCTTGGGATAGTCGATCGGCTTCGACTGGTCGGCGCGGCGCAGGCTCTCATTGTCCGGATGATGCTTCATCGTGATCGGCCAGCGCATCCCGAGATGCTCCATCCACATCGCGACGCCGGCGAGCATCGTGCCCCAGGTATCGCCGAACTTCTTGACCAGCGGGGCGACGTTGCGAACGCCGCGCAGCTCCTTGTAGACCCAGCTCGCCTCATAGGCATCGGTATACGCGGTCAGCTCGTCGGAGGTCCGGCCTG
>JBEVLV010000055.1:0-12432 GCA_040508955.1 Sphingomonas sp.
TCTCCCGCATCCGCAACTTCTCGATCATCGCGCATATCGATCACGGCAAGTCCACTCTCGCCGATCGGCTGATCCAGCGCACCGGCGGTCTCACCGAGCGTGAGATGAGCGCCCAGGTGCTCGACAATATGGATATCGAGAAGGAACGCGGCATCACCATCAAGGCGCAGACCGTGCGCCTCGACTGGAAGGGCCATGTCCTCAACCTGATGGATACGCCGGGGCATGTCGACTTCGCCTATGAGGTCAGCCGCAGCCTGGCCGCGTGCGAGGGCGCGTTGCTGGTGGTCGACGCCGCCCAGGGCGTCGAGGCGCAGACGCTGGCGAACGTCTATCAGTCGATCGAGCATGATCATGAGATCATCCCGGTCATCAACAAGATCGATCTCCCCTCGGCCGAGCCCGAGAAGGTGCGCCACGAGATCGAGGAGATCATCGGCATCGACGCCTCGAATGCGGTGCTCGCCAGCGCAAAGGCCGGCATCGGCATCGAGGAGATCCTCGATGCGATCGTCGAGCGGATCCCGGCGCCCAAGGGCGATGCCGATGCGCCGCTCAAGGCGATGCTGGTCGATAGCTGGTACGATCCGTATCTCGGCGTCGTCATCCTGGTCCGCGTGATCGACGGCACGATCAAGAAGGGCCAGCAGATCAAGTTCATGGCGGCGGGTACCACCCACCTGATCGACCGCGTCGGCGCGTTCCGGCCGAAGATCGAGCAGTTGCCCGATCTCGGCCCCGGCGAGATCGGCTTCATCACCGCGCAGATCAAGGAAGTCGCCCAGGCGCGTGTCGGCGACACGCTGACCGACGCCAAGCGTCCCGCCGCCGAGCCGTTGGAGGGCTTCAAGGAAGTCCAGCCAGTGGTGTTCTGCGGGCTGTTCCCGGTCGACGCCGCCGATTTCGAGAAGCTGCGCGAGAGCATCTCGAAGCTGCGGCTCAACGATGCGTCGTTCAGCTTCGAGATGGAGACGTCGGCCGCGCTGGGCTTCGGCTTCCGTTGCGGCTTTCTTGGGCTACTCCATCTGGAGATCATCCAGGAGCGCCTGACCCGCGAGTACGACCTCGACCTGATCACCACCGCGCCGTCGGTGGTCTACAAGCTGATGCTCACCAAGGCGGCGGGCGAGGCCGAGCCGCGCTCGATTGAGCTCCACAACCCCGCCGACATGCCGGATCCGACGCGCATCGCCGAGATCGAGGAGCCGTGGATCAACGCAGTGATCTACGTCCCCGACGAGTATCTCGGTCCGATCCTCAAGCTCTGCCAGGATCGCCGCGGCATCCAGAAGAACCTCACCTATGTCGGCGGCCGCGCCCAGGTGACCTATGAGCTGCCGCTCAACGAGGTGGTGTTCGACTTCTACGATCGGCTGAAGAGCATCAGCCGCGGCTATGCGAGCTTCGATTACGAGCAGATCGGGCATCGCCCGGGTGACCTCGTCAAGATGAGCATCCTCGTCAACAACGAGCCGGTCGATGCGCTTTCGATGATCGTCCACCGCTCGACCGCCGAGAATCGCGGCCGCGGCATGTGCGAGCGACTCAAGGACCTGATCCCGCGCCATCTCTTCAAGATCCCGATCCAGGCGGCGATTGGCGGCAAGGTCGTCGCGCGCGAGACGATCGCGGCGCTGCGCAAGGATGTGACCGCGAAATGCTATGGCGGCGACGCCAGCCGCAAGCGCAAGCTCCTCGACAAGCAGAAGGAGGGCAAGAAGCGCATGCGCGAATATGGCAGCGTCCAAATTCCGCAGGAGGCATTTATCGCGGCACTTCGAATGGGCGACGATAGCTGACGACTCTGGCCTCGTGACCTAGACAATAGGCATCGAGTCAAGAGGTATTGTTACGATATCGGTTTGCAAGTCTCTCCAATATCGGGAAAAATATTACCGCACATGCGAGAAACGCGCTTGACGCATCTTCGCAACAAATTGTTAACTATCCCCTTGGCGCGGGTGGGACCGCGCGCAAATAGGGGGTACCTATGATTAGCAAGCTCAATCTGAAGCATATTGCCGCATCGGGTGCGGCTACCGTGGCGCTGCTGTGCGCTGCGGCCCCGGCACATGCCCAGCTCAAGATCAACCTGATCGACAATGGCGGCGTCACGGGCAGCCCCGCCGAGAACGGGTTCAAGGTGGCCGCGGCGTATTGGGAACGCGTGCTGACCAACAACGTCACGATCAATATCGGCATCAGCTATAGCGCGCTCGGCGCGGGCATCATCGGCTCCACCGGCAGCACCCGCTACGAAGTCGCTACCGAGGACGTCATCGGCGCGATTCGGGATAGCGGCAATTCGGCGCTCGACGCGTCGCTCGTCCTGCCGACGCTGACGGCAGGGACCTATAATGACTCACTTTTCGGGGCGATTCACGGGGTCAACATGATCCGCGACGGTGCCGGTGCCGGGGGCCTCGGGATCAACCTGGCGACCACGCAGTACGACACGTCCGTCACGCGCAACAATGCGCGTCTCGCCGTGACCGAAGCGAACCTGAAGGCGATGGGCTATACCGGCTTCGGCCCCGGTAACGACGCCAACATCACCTTCAGCTCGGCGTTCAACTTCGATTTCAATCCGCTCGACGGCATTACCGCCGGCTATATGGATTTCATCGGCGTCGCGATCCACGAGATCGGTCACGCGCTGGGCTTCACCAGCGGCGTCGACCTCTACGATCAATATTCGGGCGTCGGCCCGGGCGCCGCGATCGGCGCTCAGGTGAACTGGAACAATCAGACCGCCGGTTCGGCGCTCGACCTGTTCCGCTACAGCAACGATCCGGACAATCTGATACCCAAGGTGGGATCCGCTCTCGACTGGTCGGTAGGCGCTGCCGCCTATTTCTCGATCGACGGCGGCCTTACCCAGTTCAACGGTGAATCGCTTTTCTCGACCGGTCAATATAATGGCGACGGCCGCCAGGCATCGCACTTCAAGGACACCGCCAGCCCGGCCGGCTGCGACGGCTACAACCAGATCGGCATCATGGATCCGACCTTCTGTTATGGCGAGATGGGCGTGATCAGCGCTACCGATCTCGCCGCGTTCGACGCGATCGGCTGGAACATCAACTTCGATGTTCTCGCCAACAAGGGCTATACCATCAATACGGCCGAGATCCGGGCCGCGGTTCCCGAGCCGACGGCCTGGGGCACGATGCTCCTCGGCTTCGGCGTGGTCGGCGGCTTCATGCGCCGTCGCCGCGGCCAGAAGGCAGGCGCGCTGCTCGCCGCCTGATCGTTTCGCCGATCAAAAAAATGGGGCCGGTCCGGGAATCCGGGCCGGCCCTTTTCCTTGCCTGCCGCCCGCGGTCGGTTTCCGGGGCAAGTCGAAGCGAAGCCTGCGCTTTTACGAATTCTAAGGTGCTCCCTGTCACATTCCCGCGATCTTCGATCCGCGCCTCCCATGGTTGCGGAATCACCGTTGGGGAGAATTGCATGGATCGGCTGCCGCTTATCGCGCCGCATCCGCCGAAGCTGAGCGAACTGGGCGAGGCGCTGCGCGAGGTCGAGGCGCGAGGCGTCTATTCGAACGGCGGCCCGGTAGTGCGCGGCTTCGAGGCGGCGGCAACCGAGCGGCTGTTCGCCGGGGCGGGCGATTGCCTAGCGGTCAACAACGCGACGATCGGCCTGATGATGGCGATTCGGCACGCCGCCGGGCCGCGTGCGGGCACCGGCGCGCTGGCGCTCATCCCCAGCTTCACTTTCGCGGCGACCGCGCACGCGGCGCAATGGGCAGGGCTCACGCCGCTGCTGTGCGATATCGATCCCGACGACTGGGCATCCAGTGCTGCCGCCGAGGCTGCGGCATTCGATCGCTACGGCAGCCGCATCGCCGTGGTCGTGCCCTACGCCACCTTCGGCGCCGCGCTCGATCTCGATCGCTATCGCCGCTACCGTGACGAGCGCGGCGTCGGCGTGGTGATCGACGCCGCTGCCTCGCTTGGTGCGCGAGACGCAGCGGGCCGCAGCTTCGGCGCCGGTGCGCCCTTCGCGATCGTCCATTCGATGCACGCGACCAAGGTGTTCGCCACCGCAGAGGGGGGGCTGATCCACAGCGGCGACGCGCAGTTGATCGAGTCGCTGCGTCAGATGTCCAATTTCGGTTTTGCCGGCGGGCGTTCGGCCGAAGGCCCGGGCCTGAACGCCAAGCTGCCCGAGGTGCTCGGCCTGGTCGCCGCCGCAAAGCTCGAGCAGATCGAGGCACTTGCCGCGCACCGCGCCGCCCTCGACCGTGTCTATCGCGATCGTCTCGGCCGTTTTGCAGAAGAGAAGGGTTTCGAATTCCAGGATCTGCGCGGCGCGCGGGCGGCGCTGCAATTCCAGTCGCTGCTGCTGCCGCGTCCCTTTGCCGGCCACCGCGCCGCGATCATCGCCGCGCTCGCGGAGAGGGGCATCGGCGCCGGCCATTATTTCAGCCCCCATCTCGCCGAGCAGCCCTGGTTCCGCTCGCAGGCGCTGATCGAATCCGTACCGGTGTGCGACGATGTCGCTGGCCGGATCCTGTCGCTGCCGATCACCGATGGAATGGACGCAGCCGATGTCGAGCGCGTGTGCGAGGCGCTGGTGGATGCGTGCAACCGCTCGGGCCTCGACGGCCTTCGCGCCGAGCGGCGCGGACGCACCGTTCATTCTGCGCTGGTCATCGGCGGTGGCCCGGCCGGTACCGCGCTGCTCACCGCTGCGACCAAGAGCGATCAGCTCGTCGCGCTCGCCAAGGGCGGCCTCGCGATCATCGAGCGCGATGCGGTGCTCGGTCGCGGCGAGATCGGCGGCTACGCGATCACCTCGGACAGCACCGCCGAAACCTTCCTCACCGCCGTGAAGGACAATGTCCACAGCGATATCGCTGCGCTCACAGAGCATCATTCGGGCCAGGAAGTCGCGATGCACATCGGCGGGCTGGGCGTGCCGCTCACGCGCGCGACCCCGTTGCTCGAAGCCACCGGCGCGCGGCTCGCGGCGATCGTCGTCGAGAATGGCGGGACCGTCGCCACGCGCAGCGAAGTGGTCGAAGCGCGCCGCACGCCGGGCGGCGACTGGGCCGCGCGCGTGCGCAACCTGCTTACCGGCGAAGAGCGGCTGATGCGCGCCGCCAATCTGGTGATCGCGACCGGCGGGTATCAGGCGCGCGCGCATGTCGAGGCGGAAGAGGTTGCCGGGGCGACGCTCGGCGAGATCGCCGGCAGGCGGCTGATGCTCGGCGACGATTTCCTGCGTCTTGGCGGGTTGGATCGCCTGCGTCTGCGCATCGCCAACACGCGTGCGCCCCGGATCGCGATCGTCGGCGGCTCGACCAGCGCGCTCGCCGCCGCCGCGCTGATGCTCAAGGCCGCGCCGGCGCTGCCGCTCGGCGCCGGTGCGCTCGCCCTCTATCATCGCCGACCGCTGCGCCCCTTTTACCGCTCGGTCGAGGAAGCACATGCCGACGGCTTCACCGATTTCGGCCCTGAAGACATCTGTCCGCTGAGCGGGTTTGTCTATCGCCTCGCGGGGTTCCGGCTGGAGGCGCGCGAGCTGGTATTGCGCATGCTCCAGATCGGCGGGCGCGCGCCCGATCCGCGCGTCGCATTGCGCCAGATCACCGGCGAGGACGACGAGGCTGTTCGCGCCGAGCTCGCCGAGGCGGACGTCGTGATCGGTGCGCTCGGTTATCGCCCGCGCGCGCTGCCGTTGTTCGAGGTCGATGGCACCCGCATCGCGCTCGCCGCCGATGCACCGGGCCGCCCACGCCTGGTCGACCAGCAATGCCGGGTGATGGATGCCGAGGGGAACCCGATCCCCGGTGTCTATGGCATCGGTCTCGCCTCGGGCTTCGTTCCCGAAGGCAAATTGGGCGGCGAGGCGAGCTTCAGCGGCAAGGCCAACGGCTTGTGGCTGTGGCAGAACGATATCGGCCGGATGATCGTCGAACAGCTCCTGGATGAAGCGGTGCGCCGCGCGGCATGACGGGGCCCGCTGTCTCGATCATCATGGCGACGTATAACGGTGCCGCGCTGTTGCCCGAGACGCTGGCGAGCCTCCGTGCCCAGACCTTTGCCGACTGGGAATTGGTCGCGGTCGACGACGGTTCGCGCGATTCTACGGTGCAGGTGCTGCGCGATTTCGCCGATCCCCGCGTCCGTGTGATCGTGTCGGAGAAGAACGAAGGGCCGGTGATCGCCCGCAACCGCGCCTTTGCCGAAGCGCGCGGCCGCTACATCGCCGGACTCGACCAGGACGATATCGCGCTGCCCGAGCGGTTCGCCCGTCAGGTCGCCTTTCTCGATGCGCATCCCGAGACCGTGCTGGTCAGCACCGCCGCCGATTTCCTGGTCGAGGGCGCGATCGAACCCGGCAACTGGCCGCGCCCGATGCCGCCCGCACTGATCGACTGGCTGATCCTGATCCGCAACCCGCTCGTCTGGTCTTCGGTGATGTTCCGCGCCGACGCCGGCCGTCGGCTCGATCCGCTCGAGCGCCCCGAGTTGCGCTATGTCGAGGATTTCGACCTCTACCACCGCCTGCGCCCGTTCGGCCGGCTGGCGCAGATCGACGAGGTGCTGACGCTCTATCGCTGCCACGCGCTCGGTGCGTCGCAGGTCTATAACGGCATCATGCGTGCGCATGGCGAGAAGCTGCTCGCCGATCGCCACCAGGCGCTGCTGGGCGAAGGCTCGGCCGATTTCGCCGCGCTGCTGGTCCGCCACGTCATGGCCTGCGAACCGGTACCCGATCGTCACGCGCTGGAGCGGCTGTTTGCCGGTATCGCCGCGCTGCGCGTCGATTTCGCCGTGGCCAGGGATTATTCGAGCACCGAACTCGCCTGGGTCGATCGCGAGATCTCGCGCCTGTGGTGGCGTCTGTGCCGCGCCGGCATCCGCTCGGGCACCCTCCAGCTCCACCACGCCCTGGCCGACCGGCCCAGCACCGTGGCGCTCGGCGACGGCCACCCGGCCGATCTTGTCGTCAGCCAGCTCATCGGCGGTATGCGCGCGATCAAGCGGGGCCTGGCGCGCGGCTGACTTGCCCAGGCGACGGCTATTGCGGCATAGCCGGAGCACGTCGCAGGCGTAGGGGTAGCGAGTGGTCGATCGGCGAAGTCTCCTTTGCGGCATCGGTGCCGTACTCGCGGCGCCCCGCGCATTTGCCGTGCCACGCGCACCGTTGGTGCTCGCCGCGGCGAGCCTCCAGGAATCGATGAACGCCGCCGCCGATGCCTGGGCGAGAAAAGGTCGTGCCCGGCCGGTGCTCAGCTTCGCCGCCTCTTCCGCGCTGGCGCGCCAGGTTGCTGCCGGAGCGCCCGCCGACCTGTTCGTCTCGGCCGACGAACCTTGGATGGACGATGTCGAGCGGCGCGGCCTGATCGTCCCCGGCACGCGCGCGCCGTTCCTGGGCAATCGCCTCGTGCTGGTCGCGGCGCGCGGCGACACGCGCAGCGTCGCGCTTGCCAGGCTGCCCGCGCTGCTCGGGGATGGCCATCTCGCCATGGCCGATCCGGACGCGGTGCCGGCGGGCAAGTATGGCAAGGCTGCGCTGGAGAAGCTCGGCGTCTGGAATGCCGTCACGTCCCGCGTCGTGCGTGCCGAGAATGTCCGCGCCGCGCTGGCGCTGGTCGAACGGGGCGCCGCGCCGTTCGGCGTGGTCTATCTCACCGATGCCCGCGCCTCGGCCAAAGTCCGCGTCGCTGCGACCTTCCCGGCGAGCAGCCATCCGCCGATCCGCTATCCGCTCGCCCGATTGAAGGCATCGACCAGCCCCGATGCCGAGCCCTTCCGCCGCTTCCTGCTGTCGCGCGAGGGCCGGGCAATCTTCACGCGATACGGCTTCGCGCCGCTCTGAGATGCTGAGCGCCGAGGAATGGGGCATCGTCGCCCTGTCGCTCCAGGTCGGCGGCGTGGCGGTGCTCGGGGTGCTGCCGATCGCCTTCGCGCTGGCCTATCTGCTCGCGCGCGCGCGCTTTCCCGGGAAGGTGCTGGTCGATGCGCTCGTCCATCTGCCGCTGGTCGTGCCGCCCGTCGTCACCGGCTGGCTGTTGCTGCTGGCCTTCGCCCCCGCCGGCCCGATCGGTGCCTGGCTCCAGAGCTGGTTCGGCGTCACCGTCCTGTTCCGCTGGACCGGCGCAGCGATTGCCGCCGCCGTCATGGCGCTGCCGTTGATGGTCCGCGCGATCCGCCTGTCGATCGAGGCGGTCGACCGGCGCCTGGAGCAGGCGGCGCGGACGCTCGGCGCCTCGCCCGCGCGGGTCTTCCGGACGATCACGCTTCCGCTCAGTCTGCCCGGTATCCTCGCCGGCGTCGTGCTCGGCTTCGCCCGGGCGCTCGGCGAGTTCGGCGCGACGATCACCTTCGTCTCGAACGTGCCCGGCGAGACCCGGACCCTGCCGCTCGCCATCTATGCCGCGCTCCAGACGCCGGACGGGGAGGGGATGGTGCTGCGCCTTGCCGGCATCTCGGTGCTGCTCTCGCTTGCGGCGCTGGTCGCGTCCGAGCTGATCGCGCGCCGCGCGGGCAGGGGCACCCATGTCCTTTGACGTCGACATCGCCAAGCGGCTGGGCGAGCGCGACATCGCCTGCCGGATCGAGCCGGGCGCGGGCCTCACCGTGCTCTTCGCACCTTCGGGCGCGGGCAAGACGAGCGTGCTCAACATGGTCGCCGGCCTGATCGAGCCCGATCGCGGCCATGTCCGCGTGAACGGCGAGACGCTGTTCGACGCCGCGATCGCGATCAACGAGCCGCCCGAGACGCGCCGCGCCGGCTATGTCTTCCAGGAGGCGCGCCTGTTTCCGCATCTCCGCGTACGCGCCAATCTCCTCTATGGCTGGCGGGCCGGGCAAGGGAGCGCCGATGTCGACGAGACGATCGCGCTGCTCGGCATCGCGCCCCTGCTCGATCGCTGGCCGCGCACCCTGTCGGGCGGCGAAGCGCGCCGTGTCGCAATCGGCCGGGCGCTGCTCTCCAACCCCGCTTTCCTGCTGCTCGACGAGCCGCTGTCCTCGCTCGATCGCGCACGCCGCGAAGAGATCATGGCCTTGCTGGAGCGGCTGCGCGACGCGGTGCGTCTGCCGATCCTGATGGTCACGCACGATCGCGACGAGGCCGAACGGCTCGGCAGCCGCATCGTCACTCTCTAGGCGCCGGTATCCAGCTCGGGCCCATAGAGGCGCCAGGTCGATCGGCGATCGCGCTTGGTTGCGTAGAGCGCCACGTCGGCGCGGCGCACCAGTTCGGATGGGGCCAGGCCGGGCGCGTGGACCAGGCCGATGCCGATGCCGGTGGTGACCTGGTGCGCGTGCCCGCCGATCTCGATCGGCGCAGCGATGGCGCCAGCGACACGATCGGCGATCGCGGTGGCGACCTCCTCCTGGATGTGCGGGGCGATCACGGCGAATTCGTCGCCGCCGAAGCGCGCCGCGCAATCGCCGTCGCGGACCGCGCCGCCGATCCGGCGTGCGACCGTCATCAGCAGCGCATCCCCCACGCCGTGCCCGAAATTGTCGTTGACCTGCTTGAAGCCGTTGAGGTCGAGCATCAGCACCGCATGGGTGGTGCCCGGCGCCACGGGGCGGGAGAGCAGCCCGGCCAGCGCCTCGTCGAACGCGCGGCGATTGGCGATGCCGGTCAGCGCGTCATGATAGCCGAGGTCGCGGACATTATGCTCCGCCTCGATCCGGCGGCTCTGCTCGCGGATGCGCGCCCGATGCTGGTTGAGACTGAAGGCGAACATCGTCAGCATCAGTGCGGAGCCGAACAGCAGGAATTCGTCCAGCTCCAGGCGCATGCGCCGATCAGCCAATTTGGCGGCATCGTCATGGAACACATCGACCGCGAACAGGCCATACAGCCCCGCGAGCCCGGCAAGCACCAGGATCCAGAAATTCCGATTGAGCAGCAACGTACGAATATGCGCCTCCGACCCCCATGATAGAGGCTTTTCGGCGCAGGCGTCAGCCTGGCGTGACGGCAGCCGCCAGAAGAGCGGCGCAGGCGGCGTTGAGCGGCGCGGGGATGCCGTGCTTCTCGCCCAGCCGCACGATCACCAGGTTGCGGGCCTCCACTTCGGTGCGGCGTCCGGCCAGGTGATCGGCCATCAGCGAATTGACCGAGTCCGGATGCGCCCGCCGCGTCCACACCACCACCTTGTCGGCCAGGCCGTCGGGCAGGTCTGCGCCCTCCGCGCGGCCCACCGCGATGCATTCGCGCACCAGTCCGCGCATCACCTCGGCGACGCCGGGATCGTTGGAAACCTCCGCGGCGCGCCCCGTCAGGCCACAGACGATGCCCGAGCAGTTGATCGCGAGCTTGCGCCAGGCCGCGGTGACGAAGTCCGGCGTGGTGGTCGCCTCGATCGGCGTATCCGTGAACAGCGCGATGAAGCCCTCGCCGGCATCGCCCTCGGGCACATGGATC
The DNA here is from genome assembly GCA_040508955.1 of Sphingomonas sp. Classification (GTDB taxonomy): domain Bacteria; phylum Pseudomonadota; class Alphaproteobacteria; order Sphingomonadales; family Sphingomonadaceae; genus Sphingomonas. Next base: position 10,402 of record JBEVLV010000055.1, read on the forward strand.
GTGCCGGATCGACGCTGGACGATCCGCCCCGGCCCGGTGCGCTCGGCGGGCAGGTCGATGATCACCGGCACCGTCCGCTGGGCCGGGACGCTCGGGAAGCGTTCGTGCTGCTCGACGCCGTTCTGGATCACGGCGAGCCGCGTCGTCGGCCCCATCAGCCCCGGGAGCCAGGCCGCGGCTGCAGCACAATCATAGGTCTTGGTGGTCGCCAGCACCCAATCGACCGGCTCGGCATCGGCCGGATCGATCAGGATATGCGGATGCGCGCGGATCACGCCTTCGGGGGTCTCGACCTCGAGATCCTCCAGCGGCGATCGCACGCACAACGTCACCGCGTGGTTCTCGTCCTGCGCGAGCCATGCCGCCAGCGTGCCGCCGATCGCGCCGGCTCCGATGACGGCGATGCGCATCACCGGATGCCGCCGAGATAATCCATCTTGCCTACCGGCACGCCCTTGTGGCGCAGGATGCCGTAGGCGGTGGTCACGTGGAAATAGATGTTCGGCGTCGCGAAGCCCAGGACATAGCCCTGGCCCTTGAAGGGGAAGCTGCCGCGCGGAGTCTTGAGTTCGATATCGGCGTCCTCGCGCCCGTCGATCGCGTCGCGCGGGACCGAATTGAGGAATTCGACCGTCGCGGCGATCCGTGCCTGGAGTTCGTCGAAGCTCGCCTCGGTGTCGGGCATTGCCGGCGCCTCGATCCCGGCGAGCCGCGCGAGCGCGAATTTCGCGCCGTCGCTCGCCCGTTGCACCTGGCCGGCGAGCGTCGCCATGTCCTCGTAGAGGCGCGCGTTCAGCAGATCCTCGTGCGGGATGCCATGCTCGTCGGCATGGGCGCGGCCCTTTTCGAGGAAGGCGGACATCGCCGCGAATGCGCGGAGATAGACGGGGACCGTGAGGTCGTAGAGTGGGGTGGCCATGGCGGCCAGATAGGCGCCCTGCGGGCCAAAGGGAACGGGCCCAGAATGAATTTCGTCGCATGCGCGCTCGTCGCTCGGTCGATTTCCGGTCGAGCCCCGGATGCGGACGGGGCGGGGCAGGCCTAACCGCACCGCCTTCGCGCCGCATCCGTGCCGGCGCCCCAGGAAAGCAGGACCATGGCCACCCAATTCGCGCCGCAGATCGATCGCGTCCGCCAGCCGGTGAAGCTGCGCGAGATGCACAACCATCATTTCGATTCGACCGTCTGGAACGACTTCGCCTATCGCGACGACGACATCGTCATCGCCACCTATGGCAAGTCGGGCACCACCTGGACCCAGCAGATCGTCGCCCAGCTGCTGTTTGCCGCGAACCCGGAGGTGAACATCTCCGAGCTATCGCCCTGGCTCGATCTTCGCGTGCCGCCCCCCCGGTGAAGCTCGCCGCGCTGGAGGCGCAGACGCATCGCCGCTTCATCAAGACGCACCTGCCGGTCGATGCGCTCGTCTTCGACGAGAAGGCCAAATATATCTATGTCGGCCGCGACGGGCGCGACGTGGTGTGGAGCATGCACAACCACCATGCCAACGCCAACGCGGCCTGGTTCGCCGCGCTCAACGACACGCCGGGCCGCGTCGGCCCTCCGATCGGCCCCGCCAATCCCGACAAGGCGGAATATTTCCGCGAATGGCTCGATGGCGACGGGACGCCCTTCTGGCCGTTCTGGGAGAATGTGCGCAGCTGGTGGCAGGTCCGCGACCTGCCCAATGTCCATCTCGTCCATTTCGACGGGCTGAAGCGCGACATGACCGGTGAGATCCGCCGTATCGCCGAGTTCCTCGAGATCGAGGTCGATCCGGTGCTATGGCCGCGGATTCTTCGCCATTGCAGCTTCGACTGGATGAAGGCCAACGCCGCCAAGGCCGCGCCGCTGGGCGGCGTCTTCTGGGACGGCGGTGCGGAGACCTTCATCAACAAGGGCACCAACGGCCGCTGGCGCGACGCGCTGACGCCCGAGGATAGTGGCGATTACGAGACGATGGCGATGGCGGAGCTTGGCCGAGACTGCGCCTTCTGGCTCGCCATCGGTGCGTGACGGAGCCGCCGCCCG